>NZ_JBKFBO010000117.1:0-498844 GCF_053346215.1 Methylobacterium sp. A49B | reverse complement strand
CGGCTCGACGGGCGCCACCGGAGCGACGGGTCGTACCGGCTCGACGGGAGCGACCGGTTCGACCGGCTCGACGGGCGCCACCGGAGCGACAGGTCGTACCGGAGCTACAGGAGGGACTGGTTCGACCGGATCGACGGGTACCACTGGAGCGACGGGTGCCACTGGGGGCAGCGATCCCGACGACCACCATCACCACCACCACCATCACCACCATCACCATTGGGATAACGGCAACCACTACGGAAATAACGGCAACAACGGGAATAACGGCAACAACGGAAACAACGGGAATAACGGAAACAACGGAAACAACGGGAATAACGGAAACAACGGGAATAACGGCAACAACGGAAACAACGGCAACAACAATGGTGTCCGTGACACCAACGGCTCGAATGGTGGGTCGGGAGCGCAGATCAATCCAGGATCGACCAATTCTGGAACGAACCCGGTCTTCTCCCAGCCGACCCAGGGCTCGGGTATCTCGGACATGGACGTCCTGAGATCGCTCGGAAACCTGATCGCCCGGTTGATCACCAACAACGGCTCGGTGAGCGGCCTGCTCAGCGACACCTCAGCTCAGCAAGACATCATGACGCTCATGAATGCCTTCAAGTTGGGTGGGACATCGGGTGAGGCGACCACTCAGGTGAGTACATCGGTCGGATCGTCGCGGAACTCGGTCGGAGCCTCGTTCTCCGCCCAGTCCTCGCCGCAAGACCAGCTCACCAACGTGGATTGGAGCAAGAACGTGAGGTAAGAGCGCCCAGCTCGGGACCTCGCCCAAGCCAGGAGGCCGCAGCTTCAAGCTGCGGCCTCTTTTTGTTCGTGAAGCACCGCCGACCGATCACTCGACCCGGCCCCGCTCTCGGACGCGGGCCCGACAAAGGTGCGGGTCGCGTCCGGTCCTCCTGGCGATGGATCGGTCCCTCATTCCCGTGTTCGCCTGGACGGCCACCGGCCGGACGAGCGGACGCCCACCGTCCGTCCATTGTCCGCGGAAGCGCCGAGGAGGACGATCACCCGTCGGGCCTGGCCCTGCGCGGCGACCCGCGAGGCTCGTCATGCGGGGTGCTCGAAAGGCGCCGGTCGTCAGAGCGGTCGCGGCTGGCGTGCCTCGCTTTCGATGCAGGAACAGCGTGATCGAAGCGTCGGTCTGGCCGCGCGCGCCCCTGATTCCCGCTCCACGTACCGTCATCCCGCGCAGGTGGCCGTTCATCGGGTTAGCCGCAGCGGATGAATGTCGCGTCCACGAAGGGCATCTTGCCGTCGACAGCGCCCCGGGCATCCAACCGCAGCGAGCCGCGCCAGAGCGCCCGCTCGAACAGCCACGCTTCACCGTCCCGGACGAGGGACCCGCCGACCACAAGCGATATGGGTAACCGAGGCTGCGGGTCCGGAGAGCGCGCCCGTTTGTCGGGCCCTGTCCCGGTCCGGACCGATCACCCGCGTCTGGGCGACGTCCGGGCTGGATGAGAGCGCCGTGATCTCAAACGAATGCCGCGTACCTGTCTGCACGGGCGCCCGGCGATGCTGCCCGTCGCCCGGTCGGCGCTGCGGTCACGGTGCGCAGGGTACGGCATGGGACGCCTGCCTTCTTGATCGGGCGGCGCCCTCTCGTGCGCGCGACGCGTTCCGATCAAGAGCGCGACCAAGTGGTCGTCGTTGGCGCGCCGGCTGGACAGCGAACTTCATGGTTCTGCGATCGAGCGGTCAAAATGCGTAATCAATCAATGTTTTCCGCCAGAGACTACAACTCGCCTTGAGAGCGTCTCCCGAGCAGAGTAGGTTCGAACCTGCATGGTCCGGTTGCCCGGATGACGTCGCTCGCCGCAGCCCTCGCCGTCGGATGAGGCGTGCGCAGTAAAGGGGAACGCGCCCAGCGAATTGAACTCCAGTGCGTGGCAGCGGAGCTCAGCGTGTCTGGATGTCGCGGGTCCGGGCGAAGTGGATCCGGTCTTGCGCCTGCAGATCAGCTTGTTCGGCCGAGAGAATGAAGACATGGCAAAGATCGGACTGTCGATGATCGTCAAGAATGAGGCGAGCGTCATCGAGCGCTGCCTCGACAGTATGGTCCCGCTGATCGACTACGTTCTCATCTCCGACACCGGATCCACCGACGGCACCCAGGACATCATCCGCGCCTGGCTCGAGAGGAACCGTGTCCCGGGCGACGTCGTGGAAGAGAAGTGGCAGGACTTCGCGACCAATCGGAGTTCAGCGCTGCAGCGGCTCCGGGAGCGGAATCTCGTGGATTACGCCTTCGTCATGGACGCTGACGAGACCCTCTCATACGAAGACAATTTCGATGGGGCCGCGTTCAAAGGCTCGATGAGCGCAGACTACTACAACGTGGAGATCCGGCGGGGCAGCATAAGATATTGGCGGCCTCAGATAATGTCTAACGGCAAGCCGTTCTGCTACAAGGGCGTGCTCCACGAATATGTTGAGGCGCCCCAAGGATCTACAACCGGAGACGCCTCGGGCTTTCATATCACATCGGGTGCCTCGGGCGGAGCGCGGGAGAAGGATCCGGACACCTACCGTCGGGACGCCGAGAAATTGAGAGAGGCTCTGGAAGGAGAGACCGACAGCTTCCTGAGGTCACGATACACGTTCTACCTCGCGCAGAGTTACCGGGACAGCAATCAGCCGGAGAAGGCACTCGACGCCTATCTCGCGCGAAGCCACATGGGGTACTGGGCCGAAGAAGTCTATATCAGTCTCCTGGAAGCCGGCCATCTGATGGAACGGCTCGATCGGCCGGCCGACGATATCCTCGCGACGTATCGGCGCGCGACCGAAGTTTGCAGTCATCGTGCGGAGGCCTTCTACGACATCAGCAATTTCTGCTTCCGCACGGGACGGAATGAGGAGGGGTTCACGGCGGCCAAAGCGGGATCGACTCTGTTCGAGCCGGCGAGCGGTCTTTTCCTGTCGAAGTGGGTCTACGACTACGGCCTGCTGGATAAGCTCGCCATCAATGCTTACTGGTCGAATCACCATAGTGAATGTGTTGACGCCTGTCTCAAGCTTCTGGCCGACGGCAAACTTCCGCCGTCGGAGCGCGGTCGTGTCGCGGCGAATGCGCGGTCTTCGCTGGCGAAGATCCAGGACGAGAAAGTGGCTCGTAAGTTGGGTGCTCATGCCGAGCCGAACTTTCTCGAGCAATTTGAACTGGCGGCTCCCCGCACCTTGAGGCCGGTCGCGACAGAGCCGCGCGTCCTCATCGCGATTCTGGCCAAGCAGATGGCCGCGGCACTGCCGCTCTACCTTGAGTGCTTGACGAACCTGGATTATCCGAAATCGAAGATTTCCATCTACATCCGAACGAACAACAACACGGATGAGACGGAGACGATCCTGAGGGCATGGGTCGAGAAATTCGGACCCCAATATGCGGGTGTCGAGTTCGATGCCAGCGATGTCAGTGAACGCGTTCAAGAATACGCGCTTCATGAATGGAACAGCACTCGATTTAGGGTCCTGGGCTACATACGTCAGATTAGTTTACAGAAAGCCATCGAACAGAACTGTGAATTCTACTTTACCGCAGACGTCGATAACTTTCTAAGACCCTCGACGCTGCGCGAGCTCACGTCGCTGAACGTTCCCATCGTCGCCCCGTTCCTTCGTTCGATCGAGAAGGGCAGTTACTATTCCAATTATCATGCCGCAGTCGATGCGCAAGGATATTACGCGCATTGTGATCAGTATGACTGGGTGCTGAATCGCTGGATTCAAGGTGTCGTCGAGATGCCGGTGGTGCACTGCACCTATCTCGTCCGCGCTGATGTCATCCCATTGCTGTCCTATCAGGATGAAACAGATCGGCATGAGTATGTGATTTTCTCAGATACGGCACGTAAAAACAGCGTCGTGCAATATTTGGATAATCGCCAGATCTATGGATATATGGCACGCGACGACATCGAAGATCACACGAGTCAAGCGCGGACTCTGTTGGGCCGGAATCTAGCGCATGTTGAATAGCAAGTTATCACGAAGAAATCTGGTCGCTATGGGAAGTGTTTCGATGATTACTTCCGTTATGGCGACGCCTGAAGGTCCCCCGATCATGTCGAATCCCGTGGAAGTCGACGGTGAGTGGCATGCACCGAAGCGCTCAGCCGCGCTGGTGATCGGCCGCATGAGGGAGGCATGCACCTCGGGCTACCGTATTTCGTCTGACCGTCAGCCGCGCAAGATCTGCGTAGAGAATCGCCCGTCCGGTCCGCCCGCGGTCTGGCTGCATCAGGACCGTCCCGATACGGCGAAAATTTTCGTCGACGTCGGAGAACGCGCATGGTCCCAACTGGCCTACCAGTTCGGTCACGAATTCGGTCACGTCATGTGCAATTCGTGGAGCAGTGACGCGAAGCCGAGTGCGCCCTGCCAATGGGTCGAGGAGATGATTGTCGAGAGCTTCTCGCTCCGCGGCCTGTCGCTTCTCGCCGCGGCCTGGAAAGACGCGCCCCCTTTTCCAGGAGACTCGGCATACGGCCGCGAAATCGAGCGATACCGTGACGCTGCGGTAGCGCAGTATAACGGCCTGGCATCCAGCCAAGGTCTCTCTGAAACCAAGATGTGGTTCAAGCACAACCGGCAGGCTGTTGAGGATTTTGTGGGTCTTTCTGAATATGCAAAGGCCGGTGTGACAGTCCTGCTTCCAGCGATGATGAAGAACCCGGTGTATTTGGAGGATCTCGGGGCTTTGAATCGGTGGGTAGAGCGAGCTGCGCTACCCTTGCCCGAGTATCTGGATAAATGGAGCGCGAGTTGCCGAGATGTCGGAAGTGCAGGACATCTCCCAAAATTCATCCGACGGCTTTTCATTTAGTCACAATCTGTTGAATAATTTTTTCCTTCGCGTCAATTTGTAGGAATAGAGTCACTACGGATTGTATTCTCGATACCGTTTCGTGGCTTTATCGATGAAGCGGGCGACGGTGTCGCTATTCCTGGGCATGGCAGTCGCGAATAATTGCTATGACCGATGTCGAATTCCGAATTTGCGACGGTTTATGCTTGATTCTGCCGTCTCATGCCCGCAGTCTGTGATGATTTTCAGTCCGAGCTGAAATTACGAGAGACAATCATGCGGATAGAACTCATCAATTTAGACAGCAGTACGGATCGGCTGTCACGCTTTCGTGAAGTAAATCCTCATATCAGCAACTTCCGACGGTTTTCAGCCATCAATGGCAGCACGCTTGATCGCCAGAAGCTCGCCGCAGACGGCTTGATATCTGAAGATTTAAGCTATTCCGATGGCGCTCTGGGCTGCGCAATGTCTCACATTGCCCTCTGGTCTGATGCGGTCAAAAGTGGCGAAGCTATAACGATCGTCGAGGATGATGCGATCATCGGCCGAAATTTTTTAGACCATCTGTCTTCTTGTTTGGCGAGAGACGACGATTGGGACATCATGGTATGGGGGTACCACACGCATTTCTTTCTATGGATCGATTTTATTCCAGGCATGATTGGTGGTGAGGTCAGGTGGGAAGGTGTTGATTACGGTCGTGTTCTCAAGTCGTTCGCGGAAGAGAAATATAATTTGGCCCTATTCAAACTTCTCAATTGCTTCGGAACACCCTGCTATACAATCTCCCCACGCGGCGCGCGATCTTTACTGGACCATTGTTTGCCGCTGAAGACATGTCTAGTTCCACTCGAGAGATTTCGCATCGTCAATCAAAATGAAGGCATAGACTCACTTATGAACGGTTGGTATCCAGCCGCCAAAGCTTATGTCAGCGTCCCGCCCATAGTACTGCCGGATTACAACTTGAAATCGACCATTCGATGATAGCTTGTATTGATATTCGACTTTCACAAGAAGGTATCTGGAATGGCAATTCTCGCTTCCTCTTCGAGTGTCATAACGCTGTGATCGATATTCGAGACGATGTCGATCCATATAAGCAAGTGCTTGTCGGCACACGCGCCTGAAGCCACGACTCGGTAGTTTGCTCAATCGACGCCCCAATTCCACGCAAGCTTGGAGCTGGTCAGATGTCTCGCGCCATCCGTCTGAAGGAATATGCACCCTGCGCATCATCCAGATTTTCTCCGCCTGACTGGTATTTGAATCAGGTGAATTCGAGCTTTGTTCGAAAAGAGTTCGTGATCAACACTGATCAGAACGGCTTTATTAAACCGTATGCCGACAGCGCCGACAGCGAAAGGAACATAATCGTTCTTGGGGACAGTGTTGTCGAAAGTATGTATATGGACGAGAGCCTTCGAATTTGTGCGATGCTCGATAAATACGTCAACCAGCAATCTGATCATAATTTGCGAGTACTTAATGCGGGCTATAGCGGGGCGACATTGCTCCACGAATTTAATGTACTATTGAATAAAATCGTTCCGCTCAATCCGACTGCTGTCGTAATCATGACAGGCATAGTAGACGTCGATGTCATCGAGCGGAAGGCGAGTTTTTGGACAAATGATAAGTGGCTTGAACCTATCATAACATTGGATCGGGACAACCTCTCGCGGGACAACGATCTGACCGACGACCTCCGCATTCAGCATCGGTTCGCGATTCTGAATATGTTTAAATGTGTTTCGGTAGAGTTCGGAATTCCGATTTGGTTCGCCACAGTGCCCCATCAACAAAACTACAATAATGATTGGGTCAAAACGAGAATGTCGGAAACAGACTTCAAAAAAACTGTGGTTGGAAGGAGATTTATCAACAATTCTACGCGAATATTTTGCATTAAAAACGATATACCGTTTTTCGATCTGGAGCTTTCATTGTTAGATCGAGACGACATTTTCTATGATTTTTTTCACTTCAATGAATTAGGAGGGAGCGTAGCCGCTCAAGCGTTTATTGACGGCGGCCTTGTCGGTCATTTGAACGAAGTTCTGCGTCGACCGAGAGACGGTATGACGACAGCCCTGCACTCACTATCGCCACCGTTACCTGCCGCCACCACGCAGCAGTGACGACCCAAAGATTGATCTCCAAGTCGTTAATGGCGGACGTCAATTCACTATCCGATCGAGATTGTCAGGTAACGGTCCCGCACTAATCACCACGGAGGTGAGAATCGCAATCGGATTTGAGCCAATCGATTATTCGCAACTCATGATCGAGTCTCGTAATTTTCCATAACATGACCCCATCCGGACATTCCTCTCCTGGGTAATCGACGGGATGGGAGACGCGCATCGCTGGCAGATTTGTTCGATGGCGGTTATAAAAACAGATTTTGTTCTTGAAAGGGAGTTGGTCGAAAGCATCTGCATGAATACCACTGAATCCATCACGATCACAGATTTTGAAGAGTAAATTATCATCCTCCTTCGGGAGTCGATCAGTCCGGTAAGCCCATTTTTCTCGAGCCTCTTCGACGCTCCCATAGTGCATGAAATTAATCTCGATGTCGTCACCGATGACGCCGATCGGCCAACCGGGTTCTTGGCCGTTTCTTGATCGCGTTACAAATCGTAACTCTGACGACATGTTCGCGCGAAAATCTGTTAGAAGTTTTATATAGTCGTCCGCATAGAGAAAAAGACCGACGAAAGGGGTATTGTAGCGCATGTTGCACTCTTCGTACGGTTGGGATCCCCAGCAGTTGTTCGCAATGATGGCTCTCACTTCTTCATCTCCCTAGAGGTCTTTGACATAGATATAATAGTCTAAAAGCCACATGAATTAATATTGCCAGGAAATCTGAGGATCTTGGCAACTCGGCTTCTGGTTTGCGCGGTGAAAGTTTGAGCAGCTAGCGCGTGGCGGTGCAAGCGACCGTCGCTGACAGGCAGCCTCTCGTCGGGGCGCGTTTGCGCTGGGTGCACTTGCCGCAGTCGAAATCAAACCGAGCTTCGAGGATTCCTCGCGGCCGGTGGACGCAAGGCGGCTCGACTGGGTGGCCGTCGAGTTCCATCCCCGTTGTAGACTGGCGACGAGCGGATTGGGCATGGCACGCCGAAACGATCCTGCACGAGGGGCGCAGGAGCCAGCCATCCTTTGATCCTAGGATGACGACACTATTCGGGGCCAATGCATCACATATTTTGATAGGGCCAGATCGAGTGAATATAAGGGTCGTTCGATTTGAATTTCCGTCGTGCCGAGAGCTCTGGGTTGATCCGTGTGATGCGGAATGATCGCTCAATCCGGTGAGACCCCGTCTCCATCTCTGCCCCGGCGATCTCTCGGCCGATATCGCGAAGACCTGTTACGTCGGAGGCGCTGATCTCCGACTTGCCTGAAGGAGCGGGTCGGCACGCGCCTGTCCAGTTACGGCCGCGCCTCTCGTTCATTCCGTCAGCCCGATCCAGGCGACGGCGCTCGGCGGATCTCAAGGCACAGGGCCGCGCGTCAGACGAGAAGGGACGTGGTCCGGTCTAATCGTCATTGAGCGTCACCACGTTCGACCTGAACGATGGCAGGCACGGATTCGGATTATCCTGGCGCCAGGCCAGCAGGAGACAGGGTCGCGCCGTCGCCGGCGCTGCGATGGGACGGAGGACGACGTCGGTCATGCCGATATGAACGGCGCTGTCGGGGACCAGTGCGACACCGATATCGGCTCCGACAAGCGCCAGCATGGCGTGGAGCTGGTTGACCCGCTGCACCACCCGAGGCCGGATGCCGGCTGCCGTGAACAGTGTGTCCAACAGGTCGATGAAGTAGCGTCCGCCGCGCGGCGACCACGTCACCAGGGCTTCCCCGTCGAGATCCCGGACCTTCGGCGCGTTTCCCTTCGCGAGGGGATGGCTGCGCGGGACGGCGAGCAACAACTGCTCGTGGACGATTGTGGCCGTGGCGATCGGTGTCCGCGGATCGAGAAGAGCCGGGCCCGGCCTCAGGAGGCCGACATCGACGCGATTCTCCTCGAGGGCCTGGATCTGTTCGTCGGAGACCATCTCTTCGAGCACGAGGTCGATCTCAGGAAGCGCCCGGCGGACATGTGAGACGATCCGCGGCAGGGTCCTGTAGGCGGAGGCCGCGGTGAAGCTCAGGCGGATCGTGCCGCTCTCCCCGCGGGCCGCGCGCTGCGTGAGCCGGGCGGCACTCTCGGCCGCGGCGATCACCCGGTAGGCCTCGGCCAGGAAGGTCCGGCCCGCCGGCGTCAGCCGCACCGCCCGCGTGGTGCGCTCCAGGAGCGTGACGCCGAGCGTCTGCTCCAGCATCTGGATCTGCCGGGAGAGCGGCGACTGTGTGAGGTTCAGCCGCGCCGCGGCCCGGCCGAAGTGCATTTCCTCGGCGACGGCGACGAAGCTGCGAGCGTGGCCGAGGTCGAACATTGATGCACGATCAGGGATAATCGAGCCAAAATCAACGTTGGACGCATCGAAGGGGCGGGCCTATCCCCGATCCAACGCCGGAACGGCGCAGATCAGGGAGTGAAAGCGATGTCTCGGATGACCCCCGTGGAGTTTGCGCGGACGCTGGGCTCGGGCCTGCTCTCCTTTCCCGTCACGCATTTCAACGCCGATTACAGCGTCAACGAGAACGCCTACCGCGACAACCTCGGACGTCTTGCGGACTACAAGGTCTCCGGACTGTTCGCCGCCGGCGGCACCGGCGAATTCTTCTCGCTCACCCCCGCCGAGATCGACCGCGTCGTGCGCGCCTGCGTCGAGGAGACCCGCGGCCGCACGCCCGTGATCGCGCCCGCCGGCCAAGGCACGGCGCTCGCCGTGGAACTCGCCAGGGCGGCCGAGGCCGCGGGCGCCGACGGCATCCTCCTGCTGCCGCCCTACCTGGTCGGCTCCGAGCAGGCGGGCCTCGCGGCCCATGTCGAGGCGGTCTGCAGGGCGACCGGGCTCGGCGTCATCGTCTACAACCGCGCCAATGCCCAGCTCAACGAGCAGACCCTCGCGGGACTCTGCGCGCGCAACCCGAACCTCGTCGGATTCAAGGACGGCGTCGGCGACGTGGAACTGATGACCCGGATCTACGCCGGGCTCGGAGATCGCCTGACCTATGTCGGCGGCCTCCCGACCGCCGAGACCTTCGCGCTGCCGTACCTGGAGATGGGCGTCACCACCTACTCCTCGGCGATCTTCAACTTCCTGCCCGAATGGGCGCTGTCCTTCTACGACATGGTCCGCCGCCGCGACCGGGATGCGGTCTACAGGGAACTGCGCGAGTTCGTGCTGCCCTACATCGCGATCCGCAACCGCAAGCGCGGCTACGCGGTCTCGATCGTGAAGGCGGGCATGACCGCCGTCGGCCGCCATGCGGGCCCGGTCCGGCCGCCCCTGACCGATTTCGATGCCGCCGAGCTCGCCGAGCTGAAGGCGCTGATCGGCGACCGCCGCTGACACCCCCTCGCACCGCGAACGACCAACCGCCGAGCCAACGGCGGCACGCGCGACCGCCCGGACTCAACCGGGCGGCACCATCCCAGGGAGAACGTCCATGAGTGCCTCCACGAGTGGCACCACGAGCGCGACGCTCGTCGGTGCCGACGCGGCGCGCCGCACCCGCATCCGCCTTCTCATCGTGCTGATGCTGTTTGCCGCCACCACGATCAACTACGCCGACCGCGCCACCATCTCGATCGCCGGGCCGGACATGGCCAAGGAACTCGGCCTCACGCCGATCCAGATGGGCTACGTGTTCTCGGCCTTCGCGTGGTCCTACGTCCTCGCCCAGATCCCCGGCGGCTGGCTCCTCGACCGCTACGGCGTGAAATGGGTCTACGCGGCGGCCATCGGCCTCTGGTCGGCCTTCACGCTGATGCAGGGCGCCGTCGGCTTCTTCACCGGCCTCACCGCCGTGGTGCTGCTGTTCGCCCTGCGCCTCGCGGTCGGCCTCACGGAGGCGCCCGTCTTCCCGGCCAATGCCCGCATCGTCGCCGCGTGGTTCCCCACCCGCGAGCGCGGCATGGCCTCGGCCTTCTTCAACTCGGCGCAGTATTTCGCCACCGTGCTGTTCACGCCGCTGATGGCGTGGATCGTCCACAATTTCGGCTGGCACCACGTCTTCACCAGCATGGGCGTGCTCGGCATCGCCTTCGCGGTGCTCTGGCTTCAGGTGATCGACAGCCCGAAGAAGCACGCGCTGATGAACGAGGCCGAGCGCGACTACATCAAGGCCGGCGGCGCGCTGCTCGACATGGATGGGCAGGGCACGAAGAAGCAGGCCAATGCGGGCAAGACCCTGCGCGAGCTGCTCGCCAACCGGATGCTGCTCGGCATCTATGTCGGCCAGTACTGCATCACGGTGCTGACATACTTCTTCCTGACCTGGTTCCCGGTCTACCTCGTCAAGGAGCGCGGGCTGTCGATCCTGCAGGCCGGCTTCGCCGCGGTGGTGCCGGCGCTCTGCGGGTTCATCGGCGGCATCCTCGGCGGCGTGATCTCCGACATGCTCCTGCGCCGCGGTTACTCGCTGACCGCCGCCCGCAAGATCCCGATCGTCGGCGGCATGCTGCTCTCCATGAGCATCATCGGCTGCAACTACGTCCAGGCGGATGCCCTGGTGGTGGGCCTGATGGCGCTCGCCTTCTTCGGCAAGGGCATCGGGGCGCTCGGCTGGGCCGTCGTCGCCGACACCTCGCCGCGGGAGAGCGGCGGCCTGTCCGGCGGATTGTTCAACACCTTCGGCAACACCGCCGGCATCACCACGCCGATCGCCATCGGCTACATCGTGCAGACGACCGGCTCGTTCAACGGCGCCCTCGTCTTCGTGGGCCTGAACGCCCTGGTGGCCTGCTTCTGCTACCTCGTGGTGGTCGGTGAGATCCGCCGCGTCGAGCTGAAGAGCGCCTGACGCCGACGTCCGGGGCCGGCTCCCGGGAGCCGGCCCCCGTCCCGATGTTCCTGCCCCGCGAGTCCGGCCGCGCCCGGCCGTGCGGCCCCCAGCCAGACCACATGCAGGAGGACACGCCATGTCCGTCACCACGCAGTCCGACAGCCGCCACGCCGCCCGCAACACGCCGACCGTGACCGACATCAAGGTCGTGCCGGTCGCGGGACACGACAGCATGCTGCTGAACCTGTCGGGTGCGCACGGTCCGTTCTTCACCCGCAACCTCGTGGTGCTCACCGACTCGACGGGTGCCACCGGCCTCGGCGAGGTTCCCGGGGGCGAGGGCATCCGCAGCGTGCTGGAGGAGGCCCGCGACCTCGTGGTCGGCCAGCCGCTGGGTGCCTGGAACGCGGTGCTCAACACCATGCGCACCCGCTTCGCCAACCGCGATGCCGGCGGGCGCGGCCTCCAGACCTTCGACCTGCGCATCACCATCCACGCGGTCACCGCGGTCGAATCCGCCTTGCTCGACCTGCTCGGCCAGTTCCTCGACGTGCCCGTCGCCGCGCTCCTCGGCGAGGGTCAGCAGCGGGACGCGGTCGAGATGCTGGGCTACCTGTTCTACGTCGGCGACCGCCGCAGGACCGACCTCGGCTACCGGGAGCCGCAGGCGCGGGACGGCTGGTTCCGGCTGCGCGACGAGGAGGCCCTGACGCCCGAGGCCGTGGTCCGCCTCGCGGAGGCGGCCTACGAGCAGTACGGCTTCAACGATTTCAAGCTGAAGGGCGGCGTGCTGCGCGGCGAGGAGGAGATCGCCGCCGTCACGGCGATCCACCGGCGTTTCCCCGAGGCGCGCGTCACCCTCGATCCCAACGGTGCGTGGTCGCTCGCCGAGGCGATCCGCCTGTGCAAGGGCCAGGGCCACGTGCTCGCCTACGCCGAGGACCCCTGCGGGGCGGAACAGGGCTTCTCCGGCCGCGAGATCATGGCCGAATTCCGCCGTGCCACCGGCCTGCCCACCGCCACCAACATGATCGCCACCGACTGGCGGCAGATGAACCACGCGATCCAGCTCGGCGCCGTCGATATCCCGCTCGCCGACCCGCACTTCTGGACGCTGGCCGGCTCGGTGCGGGTGGCCCAGCTCTGCCGCGACCACGGGCTGACCTGGGGCTCGCACTCGAACAACCATTTCGACGTGTCGCTCGCCATGTTCACCCACGTGGCGGCCGCCGCGCCGGGCAACGTCACGGCCATCGACACCCACTGGATCTGGCAGGACGGCGAGCGCCTGACCAAGGAGCCCCTGGCGATCCGCGGCGGCCTCGTGCGGGTGCCGGAGCGGCCGGGCCTCGGGATCGAGCTCGACTGGTCGGCGGTCGAGGAGGCTCACGCGCTCTACCGCGACCACGGTCTCGGCGCCCGGGACGACGCGGCGGCGATGCAGTTCCTCGTCCCGAACTGGATCTTCGACAACAAGAAGCCCTGCCTCGTCCGGTGAGGCCAGTGCGCTCTCCTCCGGAGCGGCTGCCGGTCCGGCGGGGGGCGTATCGAAACAAGGGTCTCGTGCCGTGCCGGCGTGCAGCGCGCCCGGGCGCGGCTCCCGACGACTCCGCCGATTGTTGAACAGGCGCAACCGCATGACCTTCAGCAGCGACAACCTGATCGGCGGCGCGCGTGTGCCGGGCAGCGGCACGCCGTGGCGCGCGGTCGAGGCCGCCACCGGGGCATCTCTGGAGCCGGCTTTCGCCTCGGCGACGGTGGGGCAGGCCGAACACGCCTGCGCGCTCGCCGCGGACGCCTTCGACGCCTACCGCGCGATGCCCCCCTCGGCACGGGCCGCCCTCCTGGAGGCGATCGCCGACGCCATCCTCGACCTCGGGGACGAACTCGTCACCCGCTGCATGGCCGAGACGGGCCTCCCCCGCCCGCGGATCGAGGCGGAGCGCGGCCGCACCGTCGGCCAGCTCCGGATGTTCGCCGCCGTCGTCCGAAGCGGCGCCTCCCTCGGCGCCCGCATCGACACGGCCCAGCCCGAGCGGACGCCGCTGCCGCGACCGGACCTGCGCCTGTGCCGGATCGCGGTCGGTCCCGTGCTGGTCTTCGGCGCCTCGAACTTCCCCCTCGCCTTCTCGGTCGCTGGCGGCGATACCGCGTCGGCGCTGGCCGCCGGCTGCCCGGTGATCGTGAAGGCGCATCCGGCCCATCCCGGTACCTCGGCCCTCGTCGGCGACGCGGTCCGCCGCGCGGTCACCGCGTGCGGCCTACCGGACGGCGTGTTCGCGCTGCTGTTCGAGGAGGGTATCGCGATCGGCCAGCATCTCGCCGCCGATCCCCGCGTCGCCGCGATCGGCTTCACGGGCTCGCGCCGCGCCGGCACCGCCCTCATGCGGATCGCCGCGGCGCGGCCGGTCCCGATCCCGGTCTTCGCCGAGATGAGCAGCATCAACCCGGTGATCCTGATGCCCGCCGCGCTCGCGGCACGCGGTGCCGAGATCGGGCGCGCCTTCGTCGCGTCGCTCACCCTCGGCGCGGGCCAGTTCTGCACGAGTCCCGGTCTCGTCCTCGGGGTCGAGAGTCCGGGGCTCGCGGCCTTCGAGGCGGCCGCCGCCGACGCCCTTTCGGGTGTGGCCGCCGCCGCCATGCTGACGCCCGGCATCCACCGGGCCTATCGCGAGGGCGTCGCGGCCCTGGAGAGCAATCCCGCGGTGGCGCGGGTGGCACAGGGCCAGCCCGGCACCGCTCAGCAGGGGCGGCCGATCCTGTTCGCGACGACCGGGGCCGCCTTCCGTGCCAACCATCGGCTCGCCGCGGAGGTCTTCGGCGCAGCCTCCCTGGTGGTCCGCTGCCGGGATGCCGCCGAGCTGCGCACGGTCCTGGAGGGCCTCGAAGGCCAGCTCACCGCGTCCCTGCACCTGGACGAGACTGATCACGCGGCGGCGCGCGGCCTCGTGCCTCTCCTGGAGCGGAAGGTCGGCCGCATCCTGGTGAACGGCTTCGGCACCGGCGTCGAGGTCGGCCATGCCATGGTCCACGGCGGCCCCTTCCCCGCGACTTCGGACGGGCGCACCACGTCGGTGGGCAGCCTCGCCATCGACCGCTTCCTGCGGCCGGTCTGCTATCAGGACCTGCCGGAGGCCCTCCTCCCGGCCGCGCTGACGGATGCGAACCCGTGGCGGCTTCCGAGAAGCGTCGACGGGGCCGCGCCCGGCGCCTGACGACGGGGCGTGAGCCCGGGCCCGATCAAGCGTACAGCCGCAGCTTCCGATAACCGTCCGAGAGCGGGCAGGTCTGTACGCCGGGCGCGCACGCGGCTGAACACGGCACCCCTCCCCCTTCTCTGCCCCGTTCACGTCCGCGATGCGCGAGGCTCCTGGGGCGGCGTTGAAACGTGGCCGTTGCGGTCGCGCGGCCGGTGCGCTACCGTCGGCATGTCGGAAAAGGCAGACTTGGTCTGGTCAGCCCAAGTCCTTTCGGTAACGAAAGCTCTGGTCTTTGGCCTCGTGCCGCGGACCCCCACGACGAACGAAGGACGCGCGTGCGCGTCCGGATGTTCGTCCGCGCGGGTCTCAGGTTCGGGAAACGCTCCGGTCGAATATCGACTCGGAGTCCGGCCATGCCCCCATCATCGACCGTCTATGACACGATCATCGCCGGCGGCGGTCCCGTCGGCCTGTTCCTCGCCTGCGAACTGTCGCTGGCGGGCTGCTCGGTCCTGGTTCTCGAGCAGGCGCGCGACCCATCCTCGCCGTTGAAGCGCCCCCCGTTCGGCATACGCGGCCTGACGGTTCCGACGCTCGAGAGCCTCGACCGCCGCGGTCTGCTCGAAGAGATCGCGGCCGATGCGGTGAGCCGCGCCATGCCGGGAACGGCGCATTGGATAGCGCAGCCGCGCCGCCCCGGCGGTCATTTTGCCGGCATCCAGTTCTTCCACGACCGGATCGATCCGGCGCGCTGGGCCTATCGCCTGCCGGGCTCCGTCAGCACCCTCGCCATCGCGATGGAAAGCCTCGAGACCGTCCTGGCCCGGCGGGCTGAGTTATCGGGGGTCCGGATCCTGCGGGGCGTGGGCGTCGAGGGCTTCGCCCAGACGGACGGGTCCGTCATCGTCCAGGCGTCTGGCGCGGCGTACCGGGGCCGCTGGCTGGTCGGCTGCGACGGCGCGCGCAGCACGGTGCGCAAGGCGGCGCACCTGGCCTTCACCGGCACCGAGCCTGAATTCACGGGCTACTCCGTCCGGGCCGCGCTGGCCAACGGGGATACCCTCAAGCCCGGCCGGCATTACACCGCGGAGGGCATGTACCTGTACACGCCGCCCGACACGGTCGCGGTGGCCGATTTCGACGGTGGGGCCTTCCATCGCACCGCGCCGATCACGCGCGCGCACGTCGAGGCGGTCCTGCGCAGGGTTTCCAGGACGGATGTCACGGTGACCCAACTCGAGCTTGCCACAACGTGGACTGACCGCGCCTGTCAGGCGAGCGCCTATCGCAGCGGCCGCGTGCTTCTGGCCGGCGATGCCGCGCACATCCATTCGCCCTTGGGTGGCCAGGGCCTGAACCTCGGGCTCGGCGATGCGATGAACCTGGGTTGGAAGCTCGCGGCCACGATCCGGGGGATTGGGCCAGCGGATCTCCTCGATAGCTACGAGCGCGAGCGGCATCCGGTCGGTGCGCGCGTCCTCGACTGGTCGCGGGCCCAGGCCGCGCTCATGCGGCCGAGCCGAAGCGCGCGCGCCCTCGAAGCCATCATCCGTGACCTGATCGACACGACAGACGGCGCAACCTACTTCGCCGAGCGCGTATGGGGCGTGTCGCTCAGCTACGATCTCGGCGCCGGCCATCCGCTGGTCGGGCGCAGCGTGCCCGATTTCGTCTTCGGTGACGGGAGACGGGTTGGCGGCCTCATGCGTGCCGGTAAGGGCCTGGTCCTGGATTTCGCCCCTCGTCCATCGCTGCAAGCTTTGACGGACCGGCAATCCGGGCGCGTCGGCTACGTCGCCGGCGAGGTCGAGGACCGGCTCGGCCTGCAGGCCCTGCTCGTTCGGCCCGACGGGATCGTCGCCTGGGCCTGTGACACTCCCCCGGATGAGGAAGCCGCCGGCCGATCGCTGACGCGATGGTTCGGCACGACTTGACCGAATCGATCCGACTCATGCGCGTGTGCCGGAGCACCGCCGAAGGTTTCGGCCCATGAGATCTTGTCGTCAGACCGGGAGATCAATTCTCCCGACGGAGGCCGACATGTCCGAAGGCGCTGCGATCCGGGAAACAATCCGCCTCACCGAGGGGGATGTTGTCGTTCTGCTCCCTGGCAACCTGTCGAAGGCGAGCATCGTCGCGCTCCAGGCCAAGCTCGACGGGCTGGCCGCAGACCTGAATGCGCGCTGCACGGAAGAGAGCCGCTCCTCGTTGTCGGGATTGGCCGGGTTGGCTGCCTATCTCGCCGCTTGATATCGGCGGCCGTGCGCGTGCGTAGGACCGGGACTGCCCGGTCGAGCGTCCATTTCTTCGTGACTGGGTGATCCCCGGCTGCGAGGTCGACCGACACGATGCCCACCGCGGCGCCTGTCTCCGGCCGAGACGTGGGCGGCCTCGCGCAGGTCCGAGACGGCGAGGTCGGTGGCCGCGTCGCCTGTTCGGTGCTTGCCGGTCGTCATCCTCGGCCAGCACGCGTGGCGCTGAGGGGCGGTGCCACACGCTGGATTCGAACCCCGGACCCTTGCATTGCGAAAGGGCAGGCGCAGTCTCGGATGGGCTTGTACGCCGCTGAAAGCCATCGGATAACGTCAGATTGGACAATGGCTTGCGAACGTAACCTGTAGGAACGGGCCACAGCCGTCTGGCTCCCCCTACCCTCCTATCGCCCGACGCAATGATCGCGACCGAGCCCGCGCGGAGTGCAGCAGCAGGTCCGGGAGCGGCGTGACGTACAAAGGGCGCCGCCGCGGCGCCGCTTCAGCTATCGTAAGTCGATAGGAGGGCCGATGCGTTGTCAGGTGGACTATTACGTCTCGTTGAACTCGCCCTGGACCTACCTAGGAGGCGCGCGCTTGATGGATATTGCCGCGCGTTGCGGTGCGCGGGTGCGGATCTATCCCATCGACACCGCCGAAGTTTTCCCGGCTTCAGGAGGGCTCCCGCTGGCCAAGCGCTCGCCGCAGCGGCAAGCCTATCGGCTCCAGGAACTGGCGCGCTGGCGCGATGTTCTCGGCATTCCGATCAACCTCAAGCCGAGGCACTTCCCGGCCGATGAGGCGACCGCCGCTCGATGTGTCCTCGTGGTGCGCGAGACGATCGGCGATGCTCCTGCCGTCAATCTGGCGCATCGCGTCCTGAGGGCGCTCTGGGAGCAAGAGGCTGACACCGGTGACCGGGAAACGCTCGGACGGCTGATCGGCGACGTTGGCCTGGACGGGCCATCCGTCCTCGAGCACGCGGATGATGCGCGGTGGACGGCGCTACGGTCACGGGAGACCAAGGCTGCGATCGACCGCGGTGTGTTCGGCGCTCCGACCTATGCCGTGGGCGGGGACATCTTCTGGGGTCAGGACCGGCTGGACTTCCTGGAGCGACGGCTGACTGGCGGCGGCTGACGTAGGTCACGAGAGGGCCGGCCCATCGAAGCGGGTGCCGGAGAAGGATGGCTGTGGCGCCACACCGCCTACGATCCTTGTGCACCGGCAGGGCCCTCATGCACTGAAGCCGCTCCCGACCCGGACGTTCGGACGATCATCGAAAGGTCCGCCACGCGGTCACCGGCATGATGCCCATGGAATGGCGGCTTGTCCTGGGTGGCTACCATTGCTGCGGCTGGCTTCGCTCGACATGATGCCGGTCGTCAGCGTCCATCAACGTCCCGATACCGATGTCCGTAGGGTCTCATCTGGCCGGTGAAATGGCCGAACGCGTTCGCGGCTATGACTGGGCCGCGACGGCGCTCGGCCCGATCGAGACATGGTCGCCCCGCCTCGCGGCCATGGTCGAGCATGTGCTTGCCAGCCCTGTCGTCGCGTCCATCGTCTGCGGACGCGGGCACCTCCTGATCTACAACGATGCCGCCGCCCGGCTCTACGGCGATCGGCATCCGGAGGCCCTCGGTCGTCCCCTCGCGACGACGTTCCCGGACGGTTGGGCAACCGTCGCACCCTACTACGCGCGCGCCTTCGCGGGCGAGGCCGTCCAAGTCGCCGGCCAACCCCTGGACACCCGCGGCGAAGGCGTCGCGGAGGATGTCTTTGACGCGCTTCTGGTGCCGGTGCGCGACGAGGCCGGACACGTGATCGCAGTCCACATGACCGGCTTCGAGATCGGTGAGCGCCTACGCGCCGAGGCGAAGTTACGCACGAGCGAGGCCCGCTACCATCATCTGTTCAATGCGATCGACGAAGGGTTCTGCACCATCGAGGTTCTGTTCGACGAGGCCGGAGCTGCGGTCGACTACCGCTTCCTGTACGTGAACGTGGCCTTCGAGCAGCAGACCGGGCTGACGGACGCCGTAGGTCGGACGGTCCGGGCGCTGGTGCCCGATATCGAGGCGCACTGGCTCCAGACCTACGGTCGCATCGCCCGCACCGGCAAAGCCGAACGCTTCGACGATCGCGCGGACGCGCTCGGGCGCTGGTACGACGTCTACGCCTTCCCGATCGGGACGCCCGAGCAACGGCAGGTGGCGGTCCTGTTCAAAGACATCCTCCCTCGCAAGCGGGCCGAGGACCGCCTGCGCGCGAGCGAGGAGCGGTTCCGCGCCTTCGTCACCGCCAGCGCCGATGTCGTCTACCGCATGAGCCCGGACTGGCGCGAGTTGCGCGTACTCGATGGACAGGGGTTCCTGGCCGACACCGTCAGCCCGAGCGATGACTGGCTGGGCGCATACATCGACCCGGCCGATCAGCCGCGCTTGCGGGCGGCAATTCAACAGGCGGTGGAGGCCAAGGCGATGTTCCAACTGGAGCATCCCGTCAGGCAGGCGGACGGGCGCTCGGGCTGGGCCCTGTCACGGGCCGTGCCCCTCCTCGACGAGGTGGGCGAGATCCGCGAATGGATCGGAGCAGCCAGCGACGTGACGGCGCGCAAGCGTGCCGAGGACGAGCTGCGCGCGAGTGAAGAGCGGTTCCGCGGCCTAGTCGAGGGGTTCGGCCAGTTCAGTTGGGAAGCCTCGGCCGAAGGCGTCATCGAGGTCGACAGTCCAGGCTGGCGCAAATTCACCGGGCAGCATTTGGAAGAATGGCTCGGGTCGGGCTGGATCGCCGCCATCCATCCCGACGACCGGGATGTCACCGAGGCGAAGTGGCGGCAGGCCGTGGCGGCGCGGACAGCTGTCAATCACGAGTACCGCCTGTGGCACGCACCGAGCGCCTCGTGGCGGTGGTCGAACGTCCGCGCTGTGCCGATCACGAATCCGGACGGGTCGATCCGGAAGTGGTCGGGCGTGAACATCGACGTCACGGACCATCACAGGCTGCTGGCGCGACAGGAAGTGTTGATCAACGAATTGCAGCATCGCTCACGCAACCTGCTCGCCGTCGTCATCGCCGTGGCAGACAGAACTTTGCAGCAGGGGAGTCCGATCGAGGCTTTCGAGGAGCGCCTGAAGGCGCTCAGCCGGGCGCAGGGTCTGCTCAGCCAGTTCGGCAGCGACACGGTTGAGCTTGGGGCGCTCGTGAGGACGGAGTTGGCCGCCTATGTTGATCGAGCGTCCGATCGCGTCAGCATCGCGGGCCCCGAAGTACATCTGACCGCGCGGCAGGTGCAGAACTTCGCCCTGGCGGTGCACGAGCTGACCACAAACGCGGTCAAGCACGGGGCGCTCAAGAGTCAGGCCGGCCGACTCAGTGTCACCTGGGAAACCGTGCGCGATCGTCGCCAGCGCCGCCGCCTCGCCCTGTCCTGGGTCGAGCGCGGCGTGCCCGTGCGGTCGGAGAGTGTCACCCGGCGCGGCTACGGCACCGAATTGATCCAGAATGCCTTAGCCTACGCGCTGGAGGCCAAGGTAGATTACGAGCTTGGGCCGGAGGGTGTGCATTGCCGGATTGAAATGCCGGTATCCTGACCTCCGTGAAGGTGGGGCGCTTCGAAAACCTGGTCCTCGCGCCCTTCCCTGCGCGCTTCGGAGGTACGGTGCCCGATCCTGCTCGACCGCTCGCCGGATACCGCATCCTCGTCGTCGAGGATGAATACCTGATCGCGATCGAGCTGAAGCGCTGGCTGAAGGCGGCAGGAGCCTGCGTCGCGGGGCCTGTACCGAGCGTCGTTCAGGCGCTCGCCTTCATTGAGGATGACGGCCTCGCCGCGGCCGTGCTGGACGTGAACCTCGGCCATGGCGAGACAGTCCACCCCTTGGTTGCGGTATTGGAGTCTCGAGGTGTGCCGTATCTATTCGCGACCGGAGATGTGAAGCTGCCGGATGCGGATGGCTATCGCGATCCCCCACGACTGACGAAGCCGTATCATGAGGCGGAACTGGTGCACGCCGTCGCCACCCTCATCCTCGGGTGCAGGCCTGCTTCGTAGGTCACTGCCAGCGGGGCCGACAATCCCTGATGACCATCCGAACCGCACATCACGTCGCTGCCTGACCGTGACCGACCGGGTCTGATAGCCGGGCCTTCGCCAAGCTTGAGCCGATATCTGCGCCGGAGGAACCGTCGAACCCGACGCGACGCCCGAGACGGTCGCGCATCCGTGCAACAGCACGTCTTGGTCGAACGTCCGGTGTTATGGCTCGGAACTTCTGAAAGGGGCCGGCCGAAACTACCCAACTGCGATGGCCCGTTGTTGCGGCCTCGAGCGCTGGGTGTAGAACGTCTCGGATGGCAGACGATGCTACGCTCTGGGATCTGGTGACCGCCGAGCGCATCGCGATCGAGCACGTCTGCGCGGCCATCGACGTCTACCTCACAGTGCCGACCACGCAGGATCATCCGATCGGGCCGGACCATATCCTTGACTTGGCTGCGACTGTCGCGGCGCACGCATCGGCAAACGCCACCGTAGTCGACGCTGAAGCCGACGAGCCGTCACGCCGCATGGCTGTGCGATCGGCCCTGCTCATGGGCCGCCCCGTCGCCCGATCAACCGGCTGCGTCACCCGGGTTTGCGATGTGCGCGGGGCGGCTCGGGCGAGGAGACTCAAGCGCGGCTACTGATCATCATCGTCGTCATTTACCTCGATCAGGTCGGTGGTATCTTCGTCGTCCTCATCGACCACGAGCGTGTCATCCTCGACCCGGTCGCCATCGTCATCGACATCCAGAGCGTCATCGCTGTCCGTGTCGGTATCCGTGTCCTTATCGGCTTCCTCAGCCTCGACCTCATCCAAGGACACGAGTTCCGGGCCGTCCGTGTCCTCTTCGTCTTCGGTCGGTGCCTCTTTGCGCGCTACCACAGGCGCGGCTCCCCTGGCGAAGGACGTTGTCACCGAGGTTGGGACGACCTCTCCCGAATAAGGCGAGATGACGGGGTTCTTGTTGAGGTCATAGAACTTCTTGCCTGTCGTCGGGCAAAGTCGTTTCGTGCCGAGATCCGGACGTGCCACTGCAATTCTCCAGGGGGGCGTTCAGCGCCGGACGGCCAGCGCACCTCCCGCTACATCTATCACAGTCGGTCGTGGTCCGCCCGGCCGCACGTATGGCTGGTTCGCATCGCGGCGGCCAGGCTCGACGGCGCTCGTCACGTCGTTGAATCCCCGATGTCCGCTTGTATCAACCCGGACCAAATACCGGGGACGGGCCGAGTTGCGCGCGAAGCGGCGACCGGATGTGGCTGATTGTGTTGACAAACTTGGAAGCTGGCCGAAGCAGCGCCGCGAAAAGCACCGACCGGCGAAAGTCCTGGTCTGGGGGTGAACAGAACGCGCCTCGTGCGTAGGATTGCCGCGGCGCGAGAGACCGATTTTCTCCCGGGCCCCATCTGGGATGACGCCTGAGGCGCTGCCACCGAGTTTTTCAACGAAATCGGCCGACAGCAGCCGGTTCGCTTCGAGCCGTCAGCGTCGTGTAGCGGCCTTGAACGCAAGTGCGGTGGTGGCCCGCCAATCCGCCCCGCCAGTCGCTGTCCACGCGCTCGGGGACCGTTCAAGATTCCAGCTCGACCGCCTTCCGGCGCGCCTCGGGACCGAGGCGCGAATGCGGCAGACGAGCCATCCCCGATCCGTCCTGAACGTCGGTCCGCCCGACCGCGACGAGACGGCGGGCGTTTTTCGACGTTCTCGATCACTAGCCCGGCGGGGTGTCTGAGCGATCACCCAAGTCGTCTCACGCGGCGTAGCGGTCGAGCGCCAGATCGTCGCTCGCGATCTCGGGAGCCCGGCCGGACACGATGTCGGCGAGCAGGCGGCCGGAGCCGCAGGCCATGGTCCAGCCGAGCGTGCCGTGGCCGGTGTTGGTGAACAGGTTGCCGACCCGCGTGCCCCCGACGATCGGCGTGCCGTCCGGCGTCATCGGCCTCAGGCCGGTCCAGAACGAGGCCCGGTCGAGGTCGCCGCCCGCCGGGAACAGGTCTTGCACCGAGCGCGCCAGGGTCTCGCGCCGCGGCAGGCGCAGGGCGCTGCTGAAGCCCGCGAGCTCGGCGGTGCCGCCGACGCGGATCCGGTCGCCGAGCCGGGTGATCGCGACCTTGAAGGTCTCGTCCATCACCGTCGAGACCGGCGCGGCCGCCGCGTCGGTGATCGGCACCGTCAGCGAGTAACCCTTCACCGGGTAGACCGGCAGCGCGATCCCGAGGGGACGCAGCACCGCCGGCGTGTAGCTGCCCAGCGCCGCCACGTAGGCATCCGCCCGCAGAAGGTCGCCGTCGGCGGTCTCGACCGCCGTCACCCGGTCGCCGGCGTGATGCAGGCGCGCGATCGCCGTGCGGTAGCGGAAGGTCACGCCGAGACCCTCGCAGATCGCGGCGAGGCGCTGGGTGAACAGGTGGGCGTCGCCGGTCTCGTCGCCCGGCAGCCGCAGGCCGCCGACGAAGACGTCGCGCACGGCGGCGAGCGCCGGCTCGGCACTGACGCAGCCGGCCGGGTCCAGCACCGTGTAGGGCACGCCGTAGGCGTCGAGGACGCGGGTGTCGTCGCCGACATGGTCGAGCTGCTTGTGCGTCCGGAAGAGCTGCAGCGTGCCCTTCTCCCGGTGATCGTAGGCGATGCCGGTCTCGGTGCGCAGGTCGCGCAGCGCGTCGCGGCTGTACTCGGCGAGCCGGACCATGCGGCCCTTGTTCCGCTGGTAGGCTTCTTCGGTGCAGTTGGCGAGCATGCGCGTGAGCCACGCGTAGAGGCGGGGCTCGAGCCGCGGCCACAGCACCAGGGGCCGGTGCCGCATCATCAGCCACTTGAGCGCCTTCACCGGGATTCCCGGCGCCGCCCAGGGGGCCGCGTAGCCGGGCGAGACCTGCCCGGCATTGGCGAAGCTGGTCTCCAGGCCGGAGCCCGGCTGGCGCTCCAGCACGGTGACCTGATGGCCGGCCCGGGCGAGATAGTAGGCCGAGGTGACGCCGACGACGCCGCCGCCGAGGATGAGCACGTGCATGGCGGGCCTCAGGCTCCGAGATAGATGCGGTGGAAACGGTGGCCGAGGTTGGTCAGGACCTCGTAGCCGATCGTGCCGGCCGCGGCGGCAACGGCGTCGACGTCGCGCTCCGGCCCGACGATGTCGACGAGCGCCCCCGGCCCGAGCGTGCCGGGCGCCACGTCGGTGACGTCGAGGACGAGGCTGTCCATCGAGACGCGCCCGACCACGGGCAGCCGGGCGCCGCCGAACCACGCCGCGCCGCCCGCCGTGCTGCGGAAGAGCCCGTCCGCGTAGCCGATCGCGACCGTGGCGAGTCGGCTGTTCCGGGCGACCGTGGCCGCGTGCCCGTAGCCGACCGGCGTCCCCGCCGGGACGTTGCGCGTCTGCATGACCCGGGCCCGCAGGCCGATCACCGGGCGCATCGGGTTCGGCCCGCCCTCCTGCGGGGCGATCCCGTAGAGGGCGGCGCCGGGGCGCACCATGTCGAAATGGAAGTCCGGACCGAGGAAGATCCCCGACGAGGCCGCGAGGCTCGCCGGCACCGCGGGCAGGCGCCGGCGGACGGCCCGGAAGACGGACAGCTGCGCCGCGTTGACCGGGCTGCCCGGCTCGCCCGCGCAGGCAAGGTGGCTCATCACCAGCCGCAGGTCGAGGCCCGCGAGGGCGTCCGGCCGGTCGAGGAGCGCGCCGGCCTCCTCCGGCGCGAAGCCGAAGCGGGCCATGCCGGTGTCGACCTGGAGGATCGCGGGCAGGCACCGCGCCCGCCGCCGGGCCAAGCCCTGCCAGCCGTCGAACTGGGACCGGTCGTTGAGGACGGGCACGAGGTCGTGATCCGCGCAGGTCGCCTCGCCGCCCGGGGCGGTGCCGTTGAGCACGGCGATCACCGCGCCGGGTCCGAGGATGGAGCGCAGGGCCACGCCCTCGCCGACCTGAGCGACGAAGAAGTGCCGGCAGCCCGCGGCGGCCAGGACCGGCGCGACCCGGTCGGCGCCGAGCCCGTAGGCGTCCGCCTTGACGACGGCCGCGCAGGTCGCCGACCCGGCCCGCGCGGCGAGGCGGCGGTAATTCTCCGCGATGGCCGCGAGATCGATCGTGAGGAGTGCGGAGGCCGTCCCGGCTGGGCCCGCATCAGGCCGAAGCGCGATATCGATCATGCTCATGGCGGCCCTCGGGACAGCGCGCGGATGCGATGTCCGAAGGCTACACGAAGGATCGTCGAACGGGCGTGCGTGCTGTCGAAGACATTTGCTATCTGGGACCCCGAGTGCAAGTTTCTTCGGCCAATTCGAATATCCTGCGAGAGCCGGGCGTGGACGAAACCGACCGCCGCATCATCCAGGTCCTGCGCGGTGACGGGCGGATCAGCAACGCGGATCTCGCCGCCGCCGTCAGCCTGTCCGCCTCGGCCTGTCATCGGCGCGTGCGCGCGCTGGAGACGTCCGGGATCATCCGCGGCTACACGGCCCTCGTGGGCGCCGCCGACGCGCCTGGCCTCGTCGTGCTCACGCAGTTCACCCTGGACCGCCAGACCGAGGACTACCTCAACCGCTTCGAGGCGGCCGTCCGGCGCTGTCCGGAAGTCCAGGACTGCTATCTCATGACCGGATCGGCCGATTACCTCGTCAAGCTCAGGGTCATCGACGCCGCCGATTACGAACGTCTGCACAAGGACGTGCTGTCGCGCCTGCCCGGCGTCGCCCGGCTCCAGTCGAGCTTCGCCATCCGGACCGTCGTGGCAGCGGGCCGGCCGTTCTGACCGCCGGAGGCCGCCCCGGAGCCGCCCGGTCCCGCGGTCGAGGCGGCTCGGACGGATCGCGATCAGCGGACTTTTCGCGCGCCGCCCGGCCGGCGGTGGCCTGTTGATGCCGCGCCGCGCCGCAGGCACGGTGCAGCCGTTATGAACGACCGCGCCCTCCGCTATTTTCTCGCCGTCGTGCGCGCGGGCTCGGTCCGGGCGGCCGCCGAGATCCTGAACGTCGCCGCCTCGGCGGTGAGCCGGCAGATCATCGAGCTGGAGGCGCAGACCGGCGAGACCCTGCTCGAGCGCCTGCCCCGGGGCGTGGTCCCCACCGAGGCCGGCCGGCTGGTCGCCGCGCACGCGCAGCGGCAGGCCGACGAGGCGGCGCTGCTGGAGGACCAGCTCAAGCGCCTGCGCGGCGTGCAGCGCGGCACGATCAGCCTGCGCTGCGGCGCCGGCTTCCTGATCGACCTCCTCGACAACGCCCTTGCGGGCTTCGCCAAGGAGCATCCGGGCATCGCCTATCAGGTCGAGATCGGCACCACCGACGGGATCCTCGCGGCGATCGCCCGCGGGGACGCGGATATCGGCCTCGTCTACAACCCGCCCGCGCACCCGGATGTCCGCGGAATCGTCTCCGCCCGGCAGCCGCTGCTCGCCGTCCTGCCGAAGGGGCACGCCCTCGCCTACGAAGCGTCGCCGGTCCCGCTGCGCAGCTTCGCCACCGAGCCTACCGCCCTCCTCCCACCCGACCACGGCGTGCGCCAGCTGATCGGCCGCGTCGAGGCCGACGGCGGCTTCCGGCTGGTGCCGCGGCTGGAGACGGCGTCCTTCGAGTTGCACCGCCGCTTCGTGATGGCCGCCATGGGCGTGGCGTTCCTGCCCCGCTTCGTGGTGGCGGCCGAACTGCGCGACGGCCTCCTCGCGGCGGTGCCGCTGCGCGACGCGATCCTGTCAGAGGCGAGCGCCCACCTCGTCATCCGCGCGGGGCGGCGCCTGCCTGAGGGGGCGGCGCGGTTGCTCGGCTGGCTGGCCGACCACATGGTGGCGTTCCGCCCGCCCCCGGCCTGACGCGAGCGTGCGGAATCTCCGCACGGATCGTGCAGAAATCGGCTGTTGTCGCAACACTCAGTTGCCAGAACTATCGTGCCGCTTCGTGAGGACGGATCGGCATGACCATCGCAACGGTAGGAGTCGTCGGGCTCGGCAACATGGGTCTCGGCATGGCCGCGACCATGGCCCGCAAGGGCTTCGCTGTCCTGGGCTACGACCTCAGTCCGGCCCGGCGCCCCGCCGCCGAGGCGGCCAGCGTGACGACCGTCGACGCCCTCAACGACGTGCTCGGCCGGGCCGACGCTCTGGTGTTCTCGCTGCCGCTGGCGCGGGACGTGGAGGCGGTGGTCACCGCGGAGGGCGGCCTCCTCTCCCGGACCGACCGGAAGGTCGTGGTGATCGACACCTCGACCTCGGATCCCGGCACGACCCGGCGCCTTGCCGAGCGCCTCGCCGCGGCCGGTCACGGGCTCCTCGACGCTCCCGTCAGCGGCGGCCCGTCCGGCGCCGCCGAGGGCACCCTGACCATGATGATCGGCGGCGCCGAGGCGGATTACGAGCTGGCCCGCCCGGTCCTGGAGGCCATGTCGGCCCGCGCGCCGCATGTCGGGCCGTCGGGCGCCGGCAACATCGTCAAGCTCGTCAACAACCTGCTGGTCGCGGCCCATCTCGTGACCACCGGCGAGGCCCTGCGCCTGTCCGAGGCGGCGGGCCTCTCGGCCGACGAGGCCGTCAAGGTCGTGAACACCGCGACCGGCCGCAGCGCGATCAGCGAGGTCATGGTCCCGCGCTGGGTCCAGTCCGGCACGTTCGACAGCGGCTTCTCGGCCGGCCTGATGCGCAAGGACGTGCGCCTCGCCCTCGAACTCGCCGCCGAATGCGGGATCGACCTGCCGCTCTCCGCCGAGGTGAAGCGGATCTGGCAGGCGACGCAACCCGCCATCCCCGACACGGCCGACTTCACCCGCATGGCCGATTACCGCGATCCCAAGGGAGCCCACTGATGTCCGGCACGCCGCACTCGCCCGCCGCCGACCGGGTCGCCGCCCTCCTGGCCGACCTGCTGCCGGGTGGCCGCATCGGCAGCGTCGTGGCCGGCGAGATCCTCGCCGGGACCGGCGCCGAACTCGATCTCACCAACCCCGCCGACGGCGGCGTGCTCGCGACCTTCGCCGATGCCGGCCCGTCGGTCGTCGAGGCCGCCATGGCGGCGGCCCGCGACGCCCAGCGCGCGTGGTGGGGCATGAGCGCCGCCGCCCGCGGCCGGGCGATGTGGGTGATCGCCGCCCTGGTCCGGCAGCACGCCGGCGCGCTCGCCGAGCTGGAGACCCTCTCGGCCGGCAAGCCGATCCGCGACACGCGCGGCGAGGTCGCCAAGGTCGCCGAGATGTTCGAGTACTACGCCGGCTGGTGCGACAAGCTGCACGGCGACGTCATCCCGGTGCCGACCTCGCACCTGAACTACACCCGCCACGAGCCCTTCGGCACCGTGGTGCAGATCACCCCCTGGAACGCGCCGATCTTCACGGCGGGCTGGCAGATCGCACCGGCGATCTGCGCCGGCAACGCCGTGGTGCTGAAGCCCTCCGAACTGACGCCCCTGACCTCGCTGGCGCTGGGCCTGCTCTGCGACCGCGCCGAGGGGATGCCGCGCGGCCTCGTCTCGGTGCTGGCGGGCGCCGGCCCGACCACCGGCGCCGCCGCGGTCGCCCATCCCGAGACCCGGCTGGTCGTGTTCGTCGGCTCGGCCGAGGCGGGCGGGCAGATCGCCGCCGCGGCGGCCCGCGCCATCGTGCCGAGCGTGCTGGAGCTCGGCGGCAAGTCGGCCAACATCGTGTTCGCCGACGCCGACCTCGACCGGGCGCTGATCGGCGCGCAGGCCGCGATCTTCGGCGGCGCCGGCCAGAGCTGCGTGGCGGGCTCCCGGCTCCTCGTGCACCGCTCGATCCATGAATCCTTCGTCGCGCGCCTGTCCCACGCCGCCGCGCGCATACCGGTGGGGGCGCCGACCGACCCGGCGACGCAGATCGGCCCGATCAACAATCGGCGCCAGCGGGACAAGATCGCCGACATGGTCGAGGCCGCCGCGGGGGCCGGCGCCACGATTGCGGCGGGCGGGGCCTGCCCCGCCTCCCTGCGCGACACGGGCGGCTTCTACTACGGCCCGACCATCGTCGACGGCGTCGCGCCGGACGCGGCGATCGCCCGGGAGGAGGTGTTCGGCCCGGTCCTGGCGGTCCTGCCGTTCGACGGCGAGGACGAGGCGGTCGCGCTGGCCAACGGCACGCCCTACGGCCTCGCCGGCGCGGTCTGGACCGGCGACGGCGGGCGCGGCCACCGCGTCGCGGCGGCCCTGCGGGCCGGCACCGTCTGGGTCAACGGCTACAAGACGATCAATGTGGCCTCGCCCTTCGGCGGCTTCGGCCGCTCGGGCTTCGGCCGCTCCTCGGGCCGCGAGGCGCTGATGGCCTACACCCAGACCAAGAGCGTCTGGGTCGAGACCGCCGCCGCGCCGGCCGTCACCTTCGGCTACGTGGGCTGAGCCCGACGCCACGGGCGCAATGACCGAGACGATCTAACGCCAAGCCGGCGATCAAGACCGGCAGGCGGAGCAACGGGCAGCCCCGAGGGGGGTCGAGGAGGATGACGATGGCGGGGGAACTGTTTGCGACGAATACGCGGGCGGTCGCGCCGCCCGTCTCGGGCGGGGGTAAGCTGACGCTGTTCCTGCTCGCCCTCGTCATCGTCGTCATCGCGGAGGCGATCGGCAACGTCAGCATCCCGGTGGGCGCCGGCAAGATCGTGCTGCTCCCGCTGCTCTGGGCCCTGCTGCTGGGCGGCGCGCTGGGGCTGATGAGCCCGCGCCTGCCGGCGCCGCTGCGGCTGTCGGGCGCGCTCCAGAACGCGGCCGGCGCCTATCTGCAGCCGGCGCTCCTGATCTTCATCGCCAAGCTCGGGCTGCTCGTCGGCGGGTCGCTGCCGAAGATCATGGCCTCGGGCTGGGCCCTGGCCTTCCAGGAATTCGGCCACTTCTTCGGCACGATGGTGTTCGGCCTGCCGGTCGCGCTCCTGCTCGGCATCAAGCGCGAGGCGATCGGCGCGACCTTCTCGGTCGGCCGCGAGCCCAGCCTCGCCATCATCGGCGAGCGCTACGGCATGGACTCGCCGGAGGGGCGCGGCGTGCTGGCCGAGTACCTGACCGGCACGGTGTTCGGCGCGGTGTTCATCGCCCTTCTGGCCGGGCTGATTACCAGCCTCGGCCTCTTCAACCCCCTGGCGCTGGCGATGGGGGCCGGGGTCGGCTCCGGCAGCATGATGGCCGCGGCTTCGGGGGCGATCGCGGCCCAGCAGACGCCCGAGGTCGCCAAGGATGTCGCCACCTTCGCGGCGGCCAGCAACCTCGTCACCACTACGATCGGCACGTACTTCACCCTGTTCCTGTCGCTGCCCTTCACGATCTGGGCCTACGGCAAGCTGGAGCCGATCCTCGGCCGCAACCGGCCGGACGCGGCCCGTTCGACGGCCGCAGAGCCGCAGGGCGGCGCGCCGGCCCATCCGGAGGCGCGGATCGGCCTCGGCGAGACGGTGCTCGCCTGGATCCTGATCGGCGCCTACGGGCTGATCGGCAACTGGCTGACCTACGGGGTCGTCCCCGACGCGCAGGTCGTCGCCGGGATGGCGATCATCATCGGCACCGTGCTGGCCGGCTGGGGCCTTTACCTGCTCCTCGGCCGGCGCCTGCCCGCCGTCCTGTGGGTCTCGATCATCGGCATGGCGCTGACCTATCCCGGCACGCCCCACGCCGCCGAGATCGCCGCCCTGACCGGCAAGCTGAACTTCCTGGCGCTGGCCACGCCGATCCTGACCTTCGCGGGCCTCTCGGTCGCCAAGGACGTGCCCGCGCTCCGCCGCCTCGGCTGGCGGATCGTCGTGGTCTCGTTCATGGCCAATGCCGGGACGTTCCTCGGCGCGGTCCTGATCGCGCAGTTCTTCATGCACCCGCCACTGGGGTGAACCGCCGTGCCGAACGGCGTAGGGTCCGGACGGGGGATCGAGGCGGTCTGGCAGCCTCCGGCATCAGAGAGAGGTCGCATGCGCATCGAGGCGGAGACCGTGGAGCGGATGGTCGCGTGGCGGCGCGACCTGCACGCCCATCCCGAGCTGGCCTTCCAGGAGGTCCGCACGGCGGATCTCGTCGCCCGGGAGCTGGCCGCCTGCGGCCTGTCGGTGAAGACCGGGCTCGGCCGCACCGGCGTGGTCGGGACCCTGAGCCGGGGCGACGGCCCGACTGTCGGCCTGCGCGCCGACATGGACGCCCTGCCGATCCAGGAGGCGACGGGCGTGGCTCACGCCTCTCGGACGCCCGGCGTGATGCATGCCTGCGGCCATGACGGCCACGTCGCCATGCTGCTCGGCGCGACGCGGCACCTCGCGGCGCGCACCGATCTGACGGGGACGGTGCACTTCATCTTCCAGCCGGCGGAGGAGTGCGAGGGCGGCGGGCGCGCCATGGTCGAGGACGGCCTGTTCCGGCTGTTCCCCTGCGAGTCCGTTTACGGCCTGCACAACTGGCCCGGTCTGCCGCTCGGGACCTTCGCGACCCGGGTCGGCGCCATCATGGCCTCCCTCGACACGTTCGAGATCACGGTCGCCGGGTTCGGCACCCACGCGGCCATGCCGGAGCGCGGCACCGACACCCTGGTCGTCGCCTCCGAGCTCGTCCTCGCCCTGCAGACCATCGTGAGCCGCCGGATCGCGCCCACGGACCCAGTCGTGCTCAGCGTCACGCAGATCCACGGCGGCGACGCCTACAACGTCATCCCCGAGCGCGCTGTCATCCGCGGCACGGTCCGGTGCCTGGACGAGGCCGTGCGCAAGCGCGTCGCGGAGCTCGTCGAGGCGATCGCGGGCGGGACGGCCGGCACGCACGGCGCCCGCGCGGAGGTGGACTACCGGTTCGGATACCCCGCCACCGTCAACACCGCAGACGCGGTCGGCACCGCCCTGGAGGCGGCCGGGACCGTCCCTGAGCTCTCCGCGCGCCATGGCGAGGTCGTGCCCTCCATGGCATCCGAGGATTTCGCCTACATGCTCGAAGCCTGCCCTGGCGCCTATGCGTGGATCGGGACGGATGGGGCCGAGCGCGGTCCCCCGCTTCACAATCCGGCCTACGATTTCAACGACGCGGCCCTGTCGATCGGAGCGGCCTATTGGGCCGCCCTCGGGACGCGCCTGCTGGGCGGTCAGTAGCGGATCCTCGACGCCACACTCGACGGTCTCGGGTGCGCGCCTCGAGGCCCCGGCGCTTCGATCCCGCGTGCCCTTCGGAGCTACGGCGAATCGATCTGAGAAGACCCCAGCACATTGACCCAAAGCACGATGGTCCGGTCGTGCGTCCCGGGATTGCCGAAGCGATGCGGCCGACGGCTCTCGAAGCGGAAGCTGTCGCCTTCCGCCAGCTGGAGCGTGCGCGCCTCGACGACCAGGGTCAGGCGGCCCTCGAGGACGAGACCCGCCTCCTCGCCGTCGTGACTGAACAGCTCGTCCCCCGTGCTGGCGCCCGGCCTCAGCACCATGTGGAACAGGCTCATGCCCTGTGTGCCCCCGGGCGGAGTGAGCAACTGCTTGGTGATGCCGGTCCGCCAGAGCTGCAGTTCCGGCCGATCCTTCCGGAACACCACGATCGGGTCCGGTTCCGGCGCCTGCGGGCCGGGCTCGAACAGGCCGCCGATCCCGATCTGCAGCGTGTCGGCGAGGAGCGCCAGGACGCGGAGCGAGGGCGAGGACAGGCCCCGCTCGACCTGACTGATGAAGCCGATCGACAGGCCTGTGCTGGAGGCAACGGCCTCCAGCGACAGCCCCCGCGCCCGCCGAAGGCCACGCAGGCGCTGACCTACGGCACGGTCGACCGGTTCCGGACCTATCATCTCGCCTCGGGGGATGCCCACCGTCACACCAGCCTGCCTTTCGCGCGTTCTTTCATGCACGTGAAAGCCGCTTGCGTCGATACCGAAAACATGCGGTATTCTTCACGACAATGAAAACTGGCGCCGACGAACGTCGCGTGCTGCGATCACTGCATGGGAGCGGCAAGATGAGAAGACGGTTGGCCAAACTGTGCCTGACGTCGGCCCTGTTCGTCGGATATCTGTGTGGTGCGGTGAGCGCCCAACCGTTGAAGGTCGGCGCGACCCCCACCGGCCTGCCCTTCACGTTTCTCGACACCAAGACCAACACGATCCAGGGCGTGATGGTCGACCTCGTCAACGCGGTCGGCAAGGAGGCGGGCTTCACGGTGGCGGTTGAGCCGCTCCAATTCTCGACGCTGATCCCGGCACTCACCGCCTCGAAGATCGACGTCATCTCCGCGGCGATGTTCATCACGCCTCAGCGCAAGGAGGTCGTGGCCTTCTCGGCGCCGGTTTACAGCTACGGCGAAGGCCTGATCGTCCCGAAGACCGACACCAAGGACTACACCTCCTTCGCCGACCTCAAGGGCGAGACCGTGGGCGCCCAGGTCGGCACCGCCTTCGTCGAGCCGCTGAAGAAGTCGGGCCTCTTCGGCGAGGTGAAGATCTACGACACGATCCCCGACATCATCCGCGACGTGAATTCCGGCCGGTTGAAGGCCGGCTTCGCCGACGCACCGATCCTGGCCTATTACGTCAAGCAGGGCGTCTTCCCCGGCGTCCGCCTGGTCGAGACCTTCAAGCCGACCGTCGTGGCCTCGGTGGGCCTCAGCGTGCGCAAGACCGAAACCGACCTGCTCGCCAAGATCGACGCCGCACTCACCAAGCTCAAGGCCGACGGGACGCTTCAGGCGATCCTGACCAAATGGGGCTTGCCGCCGTCCGCCGACCGGTCCTGACCGTCGTGCGCGAGTTCCTCGCCGACGCGCAGGACTACCTGCCGATCCTGCTCCAGGGCGTGCAACTCACGGTCCTGATCACCCTCGCCTCGCTGGTGGTCTCGACACTCCTCGGCCTCGTCTGGGCCGTGCTGCGGGTCTCCGGCATCGCCGTTCTGGCGGGCTTCAGCGCCGTGATGATCAACATCCTGCGCGGTATCCCGATCATCGTGCAGCTGTTCTACATCTACTTCGTGCTGCCCGATTTCGGCCTGTCGCTGACGGCCGTCCAGGCGGCGATCATCGGCCTCGGCATCGCCTACTCGGCCTATCAGGCCGAGAACTTCCGCGCCGGCATCGAGGCCGTGGACCGCGGGCAGGTCGAGGCCGCGCTCTCCATCGGCATGAGCTGGGGCATGACGATGCGGCGGGTGATCCTGCCGCAGGCGATCCGGATCGCGCTGCCGCCCTACGGCAACATCATGATCATGATGCTCAAGGATTCGTCCCAGGCCTCGACCATCACGGTCGCGGAACTCGCCCTGCAGGGCAAGCTGATCGCGTCGTCAACCTTCAAGAACACCAGCGTCTACACGATGGTGGCGCTGATGTACCTGGCTCTCAGCCTGCCGCTGATCCTGCTGGTCCGCCATCTCGAGGCCAAGGGTCGGCATCGATGATCGTCCTCGAGGATGTTCGCAAGCACTACGGCGCGCTGGAGGTGATCAAGGGCGTATCGGCCGAGGTCGCCAAGGGCGAAGTGGTCTGCATCATCGGGCCGTCGGGCTCCGGAAAGTCGACACTCCTGCGCTGCATCAACGGGCTCGAGGCCTATGACGGCGGCGAGATCCGCGTCGGCGGCACGCGCGTCGACCGGGATGCGCGCAGCATCAAGGCGATCCGCACGCGGGTCTCCATGGTGTTCCAGCGATTCAACCTGTTCGCCAACCGCACCGCCCTCGAAAACGTCGTCGAGGGACCGTTATACGTGAAGGGCGAGCCCCGTGCGGAGGCGGAGGCGCGGGCCGTCGCGCTGCTCGCCCGGGTCGGCCTGTCGGGGAAGGAGCATGCCCGGCCGGACCAGCTCTCGGGCGGTCAGCAGCAGCGCGTCGCCATCGCCCGGGCGCTCGCCATGCGGCCTGACGCGATCCTGTTCGACGAGCCGACTTCGGCGCTCGACCCCGAACTCGTCGGCGACGTGCTGCGGGTGATGCGCGGCCTCGCGGACGAGGGCATGACGATGATCGTCGTGACCCACGAGATCGGCTTCGCCCGGGAGGTGGCCGACCGGGTCCTGTTCCTCGACGGGGGGCGCCTCGTCGAGCAGGGGCCCGCCGCCGAGATCCTGAACCGCCCACAGAACCCCCGCACTCAGGACTTCCTGCAGCGCGTGCTGCATCCGCTGTAGGACAGGCCGTGGCCGAACCGTTCCCGCTCGCCCCATCGCTCTGGGCCACCACTGCGGAGCCTGCGCCGGAGACGCCGCCTTTGGCCGAGTCCGGCCAGGCCGACGTGGTGATCGTCGGCGGCGGCTTCTGCGGCCTGTCCACCGCCCTGCATCTCGCCGAGCGGGGGATCCGGCCGGTCGTCCTGGAGGCGCGCGAGATCGGCTTCGGCGGCTCCGGGCGCAACGGCGGTCAGGTCATCCCGGGTTTGAAGTACGACCCCGCCGATCTCATTGCCCGGTTCGGGCGCGAGCGCGGCGAACGGCTCGCCCGCTTCGCCGGCGGCACCGCCGACGTGGTTTTCGATCTCATTGATCGGCACGCGATGGACGTGCCGCACCGGCGCGCGGGCTGGATCCAGGGCGCCCACACGGAGGCCGGACTGGAGGAGGTCGCGCGGCGGGCGCGCCAGTGGGCGGACCTCGGTGCCCCGGCCCGCGTCCTCGACAAGGACGAGACCGACCGGCTGCTCGGCACGGAGCGGTACCTCGGCGGCTGGCTCGATGGTCGCGGCGGCGCGATCCAGCCGCTGAGCTACGCCCGGGGTCTGGCCCGGGCCGCCCTGACGGCGGGGGCCGCGATCCACGGAGGATCGCCCGTGACAACCCTCGCCCGGACCGGATCGGGCTGGACCGTCACCACGGCGCAGGGAGCTCGCCTTGCGACCGAGCGCGTCGTCCTCTGCACCAACGGCTACACCGGCGGGCTCTGGCCTGGCCTGGCCCGGACGGTGATCGCGGCCAACTCCTTCCAGGTCGCCACGGTACCGCTTTCTGACAACCTGCGGCGCTCGATCCTGCCCGAGGGGCAGGTCTCCTCGGACACGCGCAAGCTGTTGCTGTATTTCCGGCTCGACCATACGGGCCGGCTGCTGATGGGCGCCCTCGGCCCTTTCCGGGAGCCGCGCAGCCCGCACGACTGGGTCCATCTGGAACGGATCGTCGGCAAGCTCTTTCCGCAGCTCGACGGTATCGCTTTCGATCACCGCTGGTGTGGCCGCGTGGCGATCACCCGGGATTATCTACCTCATCTTCACGAACCGGCACCTGGACTGCTCATCGACATCGGCTGCCAGGGCCGCGGCGTCGGTCTTCAGTCGGCGATGGGCCGGGCGATCGCCGCGTACATCGCGACCGGCGATGCCGACAGCCTTCCTCTGTTGCCCACGCCGGTAAGGCCCCTGCCGCTTCACGCGCTGCACCGCCTGTACGTCTCTGCGATCATCGGTTGGTATCGGCTGAGCGACGGCGGTATTCGCTGACGAGGCAAGGTATCTCGAAAACTTTGACAGTCAGGGATGCCGCGAGGTCCGCTTTCGGGGTTCGATTGACCTTGCCTCTAAACGAGGGCAAAGACGAGACATGGGCAGTGGCTCTTGCGCAAACTAGGCCGTCGCGCGAGAGGATGTACTGCGCCGCCGTGGGCTAAGCTTTCGTAGGCCGCATAGCCGTCGACCTGGATCACGACTGCAAATCCGGTGCGATGCGCGATTGGTCGTCCAGCCAAGCGGTCGGGCGCGGTCACGTACGCGACGCCGGTTGGATCCGGAAGTATGACGCCTGTGAGAGTTGTCGTCGTGCGGTCGCGCCTCTAACTCACGCCAGCGAGGTTGCAGAGATTGGCCATGAAAAAGGATATCGTACCGGGGCCAAACTCCATGCTCTTTAAGCAGCCGACAGCTTTCGAACTCGGCAGCCCTAGCAGGCTCCCCATCCCTTGCACTGAGCCCGGCGACATAGCCGACTCGTCCGGCGACCTGTGGCTTAGCGCCTTCGGAGATCGCCTTGCTCATGGCGAGATGCCTGTGACGCTCGATCAGGCTCAAGCCGCAGCACAGCACGGGTGGGAGACCGTCCCCGGCAGCGAGTGCGACGGCAGGGTCACCGTGCAGCGTCCCGACCCCAATCCGGAGAAGAGGTGATCGCCTGACTACGCCGTTGACGGCGCCGTGGATCACGAACCGGCCGATAGCCGCCGGATCGGGATGCATGCCGGGCACCGCGATCCAGACATCGTTCTGGTTTAACCCGACCGGAGAGAAGCCGGCGTAGCCTGCAGCCCTTATGGGAAGCGGGTATGAATGGCCCGCATTCTCACGAGACAGCGAACGCATAGCAGAGCGCCGCGGTGCTAGAGTTCACAGGTGCGGACCTACGGGGCGTCCACGCCTGCCGCGCCAATACGGGTTAGATTTCAGGCGCGGGTCCGTGCGGTTTCATCAAAACGCTTGGCTGCTTATCCGCACCGCGTTCCTTCCGCCGTTCAGGGAACGGGTGGGTGCCGCCGTCTTGAATGATGCGCAACTGGCCCCGAATCAGTTCGTCTCTCGCGCCGGGCCCGGCCGATCCAGAGCCTGCGCGAACAGTCTGATCGCAAGCTGTTCTGACGCACGGTCCCGGCTGAGCGACGAACAACCACACCGCCACAGCAGCGAACAGACCCGATGCGACCCACACGAAGTCGTGAATCGCTTCGGCAAATCTACGGCCGTCGCTCAAAACGTCATGACCAACGACCATGAAGGTGATCGCTGCCAGGGCCGATATCATGACTGCACTGGCGCCCATGACGACTCTCGACGCGAGCAGCTAATCTTCCATGAAGGAGCAATGCTGTCTCTAACATCAGTTAGAAACAGGTTTGTGACGGCTGTGAATTATGTGGATGGGGCCTCGTCCGCGAACCTGGCACCAGAAGCGGCGGCATGAGGTGCTGGGCTTCACGCACCGGCAGGCGCCGCAACCTCGATGCCCTCGGCCGGCACGGTTGGGGCTTGCTCATCCCGCGCGCTGGCGTCTGGCGCGTGGGGGAGTGGACCTGACCGAAAACGGGTGAGCGGATCCGATTTCGGATCGTCGCAGGCGGGCCTCCCCCGCCCGACCTGTCCGTCCGTTACCTCAATCGGTGCCTGTCAGTCGTGCCACGCGTGCTGATCGCCGTGCGGGGTGGCATGGACCACGCCGACCTCGCGCCGCTCCGAGCGTGGGCATCTTCCTCGGTGGGTCAACCGAATGGAAGCTCGCCCGCATGGCCGACTGGGGCGCGTTCCGCCGCGAGCACAGCCGCCTCTACTACGTCGCCCGGGTGATTACCGTTTCCCAACGTCCTTCGAGGACGGCACCACGCCGTCATTCTCGCCGCCTGTCATCGCGCACTTCCGATGTTCTCCGGATGCGTCGGACGAACGGAGCACAGCGTGTCCAGTCGCCCGCGCACGGCAGGAGCGCCACCTAATTTATGGAAAATGAAGCGACCAGCGGCACGGTTCGTTCCGTGATCGATTGGGAGCCCGTCCATGGCTGAGGCTTTCACCGCCGCCAACTTGGCAGCCGGCGCCGAGCGGGAGCTGGCCCAGCGCCTTCGAGCCTCTCCGCGATGGATCGCGCTCGCCGACCGCCAGACCGCGCTCAGCAGGCGATCGCCCGCAAGCTCCGAGCTGAGACCGACGCCGAGGGCGCGAAGGGCGATCTGTTCGGCGGGAAGGTACGCTGATGGTCGGCCGACCGCACTGCTGAGCGCTCAGTGCCGCGTCAGACCGCCGGTCGCGTCTCGACCAGCAATCCTTCGAGCGCACGGCGGACCGCATCAACGCCAGCGGCGGCGGCGACCTCGCTTGGCCGTATCCTCGGAAGGCGCAACTCGGGCTGCTCGGGCGAAGGCGTGGTCGAGTCCTGAGGCGGCCGCTGCACACGCATCGCCACCGCGAATGCCTTCTTTGAGACGCCACCGCTCATCGCCAACAATCTCCTGGACAGGCGCCAAAAGCCGAAGCTCACGAGCTTATCTCCGGACGACGTATGGCAAACAAGAGCGATAGAGCCGCGAAAACTACTGGCATAGCCGACTTTTACCGTTCAATATTACGCCGTTACAGAGGTCAGATTCGGCGCAGCGGGAATCCGGGATGATTGATGACCGTGAACAACGCGCCCGCGATCTCCACCGCGAAGCTGACGACCGCAGGGATTGGTCGGTGTTAAGTGAGGAACAGCGCGAGCTTTACCGGCGATCAGCAGACCGGCTCCATGTGCAGAGATCTTACGCTTCTCTCTGCCCCGCCTCAGTCAATCACTGGGAAGCGTTAGCCGAAGCCGCCCTTGCTCTCCTGTCAGATGAGGATGAGGCATGATCGGCCGCACCGACCTCGAGGCGGGCTGGTCCGTCCGAGTGCTGAGCCGTTGGGGCAAGACCAGCGCCGGATCGTCTGCACCGATGAGCCCGCTGAACGACTGCAGCTGGAGCTGCCGCCGCGCTCCGCACAACGTCCTGATCCAGCGCCAGAACGGTAGCCGGGTCGTCCGCCCGTTCCGTGGCCTGCGCGAGCTGCCGGAGCTCAGCGATGGGCGAGCAGAGGCGCTGTGATGAGCGGATGACGCGCCATGAGCGTGCCGATCAGGCGCTGGTCAGTCAGCTCGCCGCCGAGGTCGCGTAATGAGTCCGATCTCGGTCGCATCGCAAACGTCCAGAGATCACGGCTACGGTGTCGACGTCCGGACTGCTGAGGATCAGCGTCGTCTCGCCGTCCCGAACGGTTTGGTTCTCGCGGGTTCTGCGGACTTCGGCAATCGCGCGGACGATGAGCGGTCGCAAGGCGCTCTCGGGCACGCCGGAGATGTACGCTGCGAGAAACGTGGCCGCTGCTTCGAACTGCACGTTGTCGGTCGGTGTCGGCTTGTTGAGCAGCAGGCCCACTTCCCCCGCGAGCCCATCGGCGTCCTTGACGAAGAGTTGCACGCGCGAGTCCAGGGAGAAGAACATCGGGCCGCGGGTCGTCTGAGTACCGAAGTGCCAGTCGTCGGCACCAACTTGTTTCATGCGCTGCGAGAACGCGCCGATGAGAACCTTCGAGGTTTCGATGACCGGCACCTTATGGCAGGCAGCGTTGGCTCCAGTCGTCGCCAATCCAATCGCCGTCAACGCCGTTGCGAGCCGTCGCATCAGGCCCTCCTCCCTTTCGGCAGGACGTTAATGCAGGCGCGAGTTCCTGGACAGATGTGGACGGCACCCTTTGGCCGCCCCCCGTCGCGCGGGCCTACCCTTGCAGCGAAGAAGTCGATCCCGTCGCACTCGACGCTGGCAGGGCGACATGAGCGCGGATTTTGCCGGGAATAAATCCGGAAGTGCGCAGCCGAGCTGAAGGCGCGGTGAGGGAACCGATGATCGACCGACGCCAGCCTGATCAAGGCCGATACCAATCGGCAGATGGGCGTCGAGGATATGAACGGCCTGCTACCCGACATTGTCAGACGTGCCGCCGGAGAGTACCCGGCCGTGCTCGACGCCGCGTTCGGCGCTGCGAGGCCGGTCGTGCCCAAGCTCGTCTCCCCGCCGACCCGGCCGCGCGCTGGACGGGCGCGGACGATGGGCTGGCCGACTTCGCCTACGCGGCCAACCATCTGATCGACCTCGACCACGCGGTGTGCGTGGACGTCGAGCCGACCACCGCGATCCGGCAGGCCGAGGTCACGGCCGCCATTCGCATGATCGTGCGCTCGCGCGAGCGCTCCGATCTCTACCCCGCCCGGCTCGCAGGTGACGGCGGCGACAGTTCGGCCCCGATGCTGGGCTGGCTCGTCCACGAGCAGGGCATCGAGCCGCTCATCCCCGTCGTTGACGAGTCCGAGCGCTGCGACGGCACCTTCAGCCGATTGGCCTTCACCTGCGACTCGGCGCCGACGCCTACATCTGCACGGCCGGCAAGCACCTGTGGCAACGTCAAAAGGTCCACAGGTCACTGACCCCGCTCGTCGACGCAGACGAGATGCAGTGCCACTGCGCGAGCAAGCACGACTGCGATGCCTGCGCGCTGAAGCCACGATGCTGCCCCGCCGCATCCGCCCGCAAAATCCCGCGCTCGATCCACGGGGACGCCCGGCAGATGGCGCGCGACATCTGCGCCTCGGAGGCAGCCCGTACCTCGCGGCGGAGTCGCAGGACGGTCGAGATGCTGTGTGAGCACCTCGCGCGGACCCTGCGGGTGGATCGGCTTCGATTGCGGGGGCCGGACGGGGCCCGGGACGAGTTCCATCGCGCGGCCGCCGCCCCGAACCGACGGAAGCTGGTCACGCTGATCACCTTGGGCAGCCGAGCCCGGCCTCACCGCCGGGCGGAAGGCCTTCGGCCAAGACCCCGGTCAAACCTCGATCCAGACCAACCGCGAGTTCTCCATCGAACTCCGCCCATGGCGGTCGTCCAATCTACCGGGAGCTGCGTCCGAGGGCAGGCCGCGACGGTTCGGTTCACACCGAGAGCCACCTACCGCGCCTTCCAAGTGACCGAAGCGCTCGACGCCTCAATCCAGGGGCGAGGTCGGCCAGAAAGCCTGCGAGTGGCCACCGGCCGCCTGCGGGCGGAATGTCTGAGCCCCCTGGGGGTCCAGTCGCTGGCCGATGCCCGCGAGCGCATCGAGGGCTGAAGGTGTCATGATGCTGAAGATTGACCCCACACGGCCCTGGGCGACTCGACGACCAGGGCCTTCGCCAACCAAGCTGTCACAGCCCGAGAACTTGTAACGGCGGTGGATCACAAACCGGGTCAACTCCAGGCCGAACATGCACGGACCCTACGCGCGGACCACCCAGTGGGGGCAGATCACCATCACTTTCCCGGCAGGATCAATCCCATAGGCATGTCGAGCTTAACCGCCGCGAGCGCCACTAGGACGCAAATCAAGATCAGGATTTGGCTCTTTCGCTCACGAAGAGCGAAGATAATCGGATCATCATGCATGTGGCCTCGCTGCGCGAGCAGCATCATCCGACTTAACCAGTATAGTAGTATGGGTCCGATAAACCACAGCAGTGCCGGATTGGCATAAAGGCGAGTGACCTCCGGTTGAGCAGCGTAGAGTGACAGGACGAGGACAGCCGCGAAGCTGCTCCCGCTGCCCAGCGATTGCAGGACCGATAGATCGCCGCCAAAATATCCGCGCCCCGAAATCCGCTCGTCAACAGCCTTCGTACGGTCGACGAGCTCGGCGCATCGCTTCACGATCGCCAGCGCCAAGAACAGGAACATCGAGAAGGCGAGCAGCCAAATCGACAGCGGCACGCCGGTCGCGGCCCCGCCCGCAACGACGCGGGCGGAGTAGAGCGTCGCAAGCGTGAACACATCGATCAACATAGATAACTTCAGACGAACTGAATACGCAACAGTGAGTAATATATAACAGATCAGTACGGCCAAGAAGCCGACCCCGGTCATCGCCGCAATCACCAACGCCACGCCGAACAGTATGGCGCCCGCCGCCACACCCACCGGGATGGACAGTGCTCCCGATGCGAAAGGCCGGGTGCGTTTACGCGGATGGGCGCGATCCGACGGGATATCGAGCAGGTCGTTGAACAAGTAGGTGGCCGATGCCGTCAACGAGAACGCGATGAATGCGAATGCGGAATCAATGACCAGCCCGAGGTTGTCGATCTGGTGCGAGGCACACAGCGGCAGGAAGATCAACAGGTTCTTGAGCCACTGGTGCGGCCTCATCGCTCGCAGCAGCGGGAAGGGCGGGAAAACGTTTGTCGGGAAGTCGCGATGCGACGTTTTCGCGTCCGCGAGTTGCAGGCGCGTCCCGCGACCAGCGCGCAACACGCGGCGTGAACCTTGCCAGACGTGCAAGTCAGCCTTCGCGTCGCCGATATAGTCGTAGCCGTCCGGATGGGACTCGGCGAGGAAGCGCGCCTTGGCTGCACCCTTCAGGTTGACGCTTTCCGACCCATACACGGCATCGAAGATTCCGATGTGCGCGGCAACTTGCTCCGCCCAGGCTCTGGGCGAAGCTGTGACAAGATGGATCGGGCGACCCATCGCACGCTCCTGGCGCAGGTATTCAACGAGGTCGGTGCGATAGGGAAGGAGTGCAGGATCGAAAGGCGCCACGCGCGCAAGGACGTGTTTGACCGCCAATCGTCCTTGCAGCATAGCGCCGAGCAGCTCGAAGGCGGCGCCCGGAGACCGCTTGAGCGCGGCGAACACCGCCTCGTACAGCAGATCACCGTGGATCAGCGTCCCATCGAGGTCGACGCAAAGCGGCGTCTTGTCTGACCTCGCTTGTGCTGTGGTCAGCTGCTCAAGGCTCATTGTTCCCCTCCGCGGCCGACATCATCGGCGGTGATTTCGGATTCGCGTTGCCCGACATCGCGACCAGCACGACGCCGAGCGCGATCAGCACCGTCCCAGCCACTTGCAGAGGCACGATGCGCTCACCCAGCAGCACGACCGAGAGTGCCGCAACTGTTACGAAGCTCAGCCCGACAAACGGGTAAGCCAGCGACAACGGCAGGCGTGACAGCACGAAGAGCCACGTGAGCGTCGCGATACCGTAGAGCGCGAGTCCGCCGAGGAGCCGCCATTCCAGCCAAAAAGCGATCACCAGCCCCAGTGCGCCACGCGCGGGATCGGCATGGGCGAGCAGCGACTGCACGCCGAGCTTCAGGCAGATCTGCGCGCACCCGGTGAGCACCACAGTGATCCCGAGGAGTATCCAAACGAGCATGGTGTCACCTCTGCAGCTGATAGGCGCTGCTGCAGAGTGTGGAAGCTTGGAATGCAGCCGCCATCATGACAAGCAGACCCGGAAACAGCATACTCAGGTTCCGCGCCTCGCCCGGAGCGCAGAACAGCAGGAAAAGAGGCACGTTGAGTGCGGCCGCAATTGCAATCTGCTGACGCATCGCCGGAGTCACCCATCGCCAACCGACCGCAACCAACGCGGTGACCGCGATGATCGAGGGCAGACTGAACGGGTGCGGCAGGGGAACTCCGTAGGTAATTTCCCACTTGACGAGAAAAATACCGGACAGAAAATAATTGAGTTGATCGATGAGGTGGTATTCGGCAGTGTCGCCCGCATTGGCTCCGAAGCGAATTCTTGCAACTTCATAGGTAAGACCTGCAAGGGCGACGCAACTTGCGGTGATTGCCGCAGACATGGGTACCGATTTGCGCTCACGCAGCAAGGGATAGGCAGTTAACGCGAAGAAAAAGAAGCTTTCCTTTGACCATGTGGCGAGCACCGTGACTGCGAGCATGGCGGGCCACCACGCTTTGCGAGCCAGCAGCAGGAACAAGCAGAAAAATGCCAATTCGATGTAATCATAAAAAAATCCACCAAAAGATTGCATTAACGGAAATATCAACATGAACGATGCAGCGCCTGCACCGCAAGCAAACGGCCCGAAACCTTCACTTCGAGCAAGCATGTATCCGAGCACAGTAAGTGCGACTGCGCTTAAATAAGTGATAAAATATACCAGTACGTAGCGCAGTATCTTGCTGCTATCGCTCTCGACAAAGGAGGGAAAGGCGAGCCGGGGCGTGCCGTCGCGCCGATGCAAAAAATGAGCGGCGAGAAGCCTGACGGCAGGGGGTGCAACCTGATCGATCGCGTTGACCGTGTCCACGACCAGCCTTCGATAAGCGTAGGGTCGCATTGCGGTCCCATCAAGCATCTTATTGAGCCCTGACTCCGGGGCGACATCGCGGAACTGCCACTTTGTGTAGTATCCGGAAAAAGAGGCGGCGGCGACCAGTAATGCGAGACCTACGAGCAATATACGTGGAGCAATGGTTAGCAACCGTCTCTCGCGGATTGGAATGATTGGCGCTCGTTCGACATTCGAAGTTCGCGCGTGTTCCAAGCCATGCATCAACTCGGCTCTATCCATTGTTTACCCTCGGGCAGCTTATATTTCGTGTCGGTCCTTAAACCGACCCTTTGATGCTGCAATCGATCTTCGGAGTAGCATATTGAGGCGCCATCTATAAGTCGGCGCAGACAACTCATTCGTGCACGAGCGGTTTGTGCAGTGCAAGTGCGGAGGCGAGCGTCCAGCCGATCGCGCGCAAGCTTAACAGCGGCCAGCGCCCGGCGTTGTGTATTGACTGGAAGAAAAGAAAGTAAAGTTAGCGAATTGACGCCGCGCTCAGACGGCGGCAGCGCCACGGCGCATCATCCGCACGCTCGACCTTAGTTTGCCAAAGGGACCATAAGAAGACTGATCGGTTGATGCCTCCTCGATCGTCGCTGACAGTGTCCATCGTCAGACGACTCGGCGGACAAGTGCATATCGTCCTTCGCGGCTTGACCCCGTCGCGGCCACGGAAGCGAACTTACTGCGGGACCTGTTCGGCCTCAAGCCTGCCGCGGCAGTGGTCGCCCGCGCGCTCTGCGGCGGTGCGGCGGCAGCCGACAGGATTCCGGCCTATGGGGCAGGCTTGCTACGCTCGAACGGCTTGTCGGCCGACAGACACTCGAGCTTGAGTTTTTAGAAGACGCGATAGCCGATCATCCGCGCACCGACCCGCAGGTCTTCAGGGCCGCCGCCGCGAACCCGCAGGTCATGAAGGGTCTTCGTACAGACGCCGAGTGTCTCTGCCGTCTGCTTGGCTGAGTGAACGGGATTGAAGGAGGCGCCCCGCCGGCCTGTCACAAACCCCTGCATCTTCTCGCTGTTCGCCGCGTTTGCCTCGCTATTCCTATTTCCGCAGAACGGTCGGCGGCGGCAAGCGATTTGCTGTTCCCCACTACAGGCAGGGCCGCCAGGTCGATGTGCGTAAGCCCCTAGTCGTGGGTGACGCCGACCAAAGAACTCAAGTCGCGTCGGGATGGTCCGCGTCGGTGACGCGACGGCCAAAGGTGCGCCGAACCGCAACGCCAAGGACTCGCGAAATTACTGTCACCGTTGGTGGACATATGGTGCCGCAAGAGGGATTCGAACCCCCGACCCCCTCATTACGAATGAGGTGCTCTACCAGCTGAGCTATTGCGGCCCGGGCCCTGTATCCGGACCCGGCACGGCGCAGAACGGGTTACGCCGGGCTGGCAGGCTCATAGCGGCCCGACCCGTTTTAGGCAAGGCCGGAGCGCGCCGAACGGGCTCAGCCGCCGTGATCAGCTGCTAACTCGTCACGGAGGAACGCCGCCACCTCCGCCCGCTCCACACCCGGGGCGATGAAGCTCTGGCCAATCCCGCGGGCGAGGATGAAGGTGAGCACGCCGTCGCGGACCTTCTTGTCCTGAGCCATGGCGTCGAGGATCGCCTCGGCATCGCCGCATCCGCCCGGGACGGCCTGCAGGCGGGTCGGCAGACCGGCCAGCGCGAGGTGGTTGGCGACGCGGCCCGCATCCTGGCCGGCGCAGAGGCCGAGCCGGGCCGAGAACCGGAAGGCCAGCGCCATGCCGATCGCCACCCCTTCCCCGTGCACCAGCCGGCCGGCATCGTAGCCCGTCAGGCGCTCCAGGGCGTGACCGAACGTGTGGCCGAGATTCAGGAGGGCCCGCTCGCCGTCCTCCCGCTCGTCGCGGGTCACCACGGCGGCCTTCGCGCGGCAGCAGGCGGCCACCGCCTCGTCGCGTTCCGGGCCGCCGGAAAAGATCCCGCGCCAGTGCGCCTCGCACCAGTCGAAGAAGCCGCGATCGGCGATCAGCCCATATTTGGCGACCTCGGCGTAGCCTGCGCGCATCTCGCGTTCCGACAGGGTGTCGAGGGCCCCGGTATCAGCCAGGACCAGCCGCGGCTGGTGGAACGCGCCGATCAGGTTCTTGCCGAGCGGTGCGTTGATCCCGGTCTTTCCGCCCACCGAGGAATCGACCTGGGCCAGCAGGCTGGTCGGCACCTGTACGAAGCGCACGCCGCGCCGCAGGGTCGCCGCCGCGAAGCCGGCGAGATCGCCGACGACGCCGCCGCCCAGGGCCACGACGAGGTCGCCGCGCTCCACCTTGAGCGCCAGAAGGCCGTCGCAGACCTGCGCGTAACCCGCGTAGGATTTCGAGCCCTCCCCCGGCGCGACCGTCACGAGACCGGCATGAAGGCCGGCCCGCTCGAGGCTGTCCTGCAGGCGCCCGGCGTAGAGCGGCCCGACCGTTGCGTCGGTGACGATGGCGGCCCGGCGCGCACCCAGAGCGGCCACCGGCGCGCCGGCGGCGTCGATCAGGCCGCGTCCGATCCGGATGTCGTAGGCACGGCCGCCATCGAGCGGCACATGGACCGTCAGGAAATCCGCGTTGGTCTGGGGCTCGGTCACGGACAGGCTCGCTGGCTTCTACTGGGCGGCGACGGGAACGGGCGGCTCGCCGTTGAGATGGGCGTCGAGCGCCTCGAGCACGTCCTGGACGACGCGGTCGTGCGAGACCTCCCGGGAGATGACCATCACGTCGGCCGCGGCGTAGACCGGGTGACGCACGGCCATCAGGTCGCGCATCGTCGCCTCCGGATCCTCAGTCTGCAGCAGCGGGCGGTTCCCGCGCTTGCGCACCCGTCGCATCAGGACGTCGAGATCGGCCTTGAGCCAGACCGAGATCGCGGATTCCGCGATGCGCGCGCGGGTGGACTCGCGCAAGTAGGCGCCGCCGCCCGTGGCCAGCACCAGGGGCCCGGCCCGGAGCAGCCGCGCGATCACCCGCTCCTCTCCGTCCCGGAAGCTCGGCTCGCCGTAGATGGCGAAGATGTCGGGGATGGTCAGGCCGGCCGCGGCCTCGATCTCGAAGTCCGCATCCTTGAAGATCAGGCCCAGGCGGCTCGCGAGGCGGCGGCCGACCGTGCTCTTGCCTGCTCCCATGAGGCCGACGAGCACGATCGAGCGCAGGCCAAGCGCCCGGCGCAAGCGCGCCTCGATCGGTTCACCCGCCGCCTCCTCACTCATCGACCGCTGCACCGCATCCGTGTGGCGTTACCGCCCTCTTCCCATGTCCCGGCCGCCGAGCGTCGGGGCCGCACTCATCCTGCGGCAGGCTCTTAGCGCGATTCAAGCGACCAGCGAAACGTATCGCTGTTGCGTTGTGGGCCTTGTCAGCGCCTTCATCGCATGATCGAAACCGGGCACCCGGCGCTTCCGGGAGCAGGCCCCCGCTCATTCCGGTTGCCGCCCTGGTCCCCGCACCGGTCCCCGTGACCGCACCCGTCCGCCCGAGGTTCGACCCACGTGCCGACCCTGTTCCGTTTCTTCGCCACCCTCGCGATCCTGGCGGGCCTCGTCTTTGCCGCGATGTTCGCGCTGGCCAATTTCGTCCAGCCCACACCCCGGGAGATGACCGTGACCATCCCAGCCTCGAAGCTTCAGCCGGGCAATCGTTGACCGCGGTCCAAGGCAGCGACGAGGGCTCCCACGCGCCGTCCTCCGAGGTCGCCGACTATCTCGACATGCTGGCCGCGGAGCGCGGTGCCGGTCTCAACACCCTGTCCGCCTACAGGCGGGACCTCGACGATTATCTGGGCTTCCTCGCCCGGTCCGGGATCGACCTTCCGGAGGTGGATGCCGGGACGCTCCGGGCCTTCCTTGTCGATCTCGAGGCGCGGGGGCTGAAGGCGTCCTCGGCGGCGCGGCGGTTGTCCTGCGTGCGCGGCTTCCACAAGTTCCTATATGCCGAGGGGGTCGCCGAAGCCGATCCCAGCGTCGCCGTGTCGGGGCCGCGCCGGGGACGGTCCCTGCCGAAGATCCTGTCCGTCGCGGAGGTCGATCGCCTCCTCGGCGTCGCGCAGGCGGAGGCGTCCGCCGAACGGGCGCCCGGCGTGGCTCGCCGGGCGCGGCGGATGGTCTGCCTGCTCGAATTGCTCTACGCCACCGGCCTGCGCGTGTCCGAACTCGTCGCCCTGCCGCGCGCGGCGGGCGCGACCCGCGAGCGCTACCTGTTCATCAAGGGCAAGGGCGGCCGGGAGCGCCTCGTGCCGCTCACCGAGGCGGCGCGATCCGCCATGGCGGCTCACCTCGAAACGGTCCCTGAGGACTCCGCGTGGCTCTTTCCCGCCGACAGCGAGAGCGGGCATCTCACCCGGCAGGCCTTCGCCCGCGACCTCAAAGCCGTGGCGCTGCAGGCGGACCTGCGTCCGGACCGGATCAGCCCGCACGTGCTACGCCACGCCTTCGCCAGCCATCTCCTGCAGAACGGCGCCGATCTCCGGATCGTCCAGGAACTGCTCGGGCATGCCGACATCTCGACGACGCAGATCTACACGCACGTCCTCGATGAACGATTGAAGGCCATGGTACGGGATCTGCACCCGCTGATGGACGGTTGAGCGCCGCCGCCTACAGCGCGACGCCGTCCGTTATACCACCGCGCATTGTACAGGTGCTGCGAACTGCCTAAGAGTGAACTTTCGCCATACCGGTATGCGGATCCGCATTTACCAGAGAGAGACCACCCCTATGTCGAGTCCGACGGCTGCGCAGAGCGGCGCCGAGCCGAGCCAGACGGGGCAGGCTGCCGTCGATCAGGCCACCCGGCAGGAGCGGCAGCGCCTCGACAACCAGCTGTGCTTCGCCGTCTACGCCGCGGCCCACGCTTTCGGCCGCGCGTATCGCAATCTCCTCGGTCGCTACGAACTGACCTATCCACAATATCTCGTTCTGCTCGTGCTGTGGGAGCAGGACGGGCTGTCGGTGAAGGAGATCGGCACCCGCCTCTTCCTCGATTCCGGCACGCTGACCCCGCTGCTGAAGCGCCTGGAGGCCTCGGGACGGGTGCGGCGCGCGCGTGACAGGGTCGACGAGCGCCAAGTCAGCATCTTCCTGACACCGGACGGACTGAAGTTGCGCGACGTTCTGGCCTGCATCCCGGACGATGCCGGCGGACTGACCGGGCTCAGCCTCGAAGGCCGCAAGACCCTTCTTGACGATCTTGTGAACCTGCGGCGCGGCCTTCAGGACGGCCTGCTCGCCGATTAGGGACGGGGCGGCCCGTTGGCCGCCCCTCGAAACGCCGGAGCTGTCGACGTCAGGACTGCGTCTTGAGGTAGGCGATCACGTCGTTGATCTTCTTGTCGTCGGGGTAGCCCTGGAAGATCATCTTGGTGCCCGGGACCTTCGCCTTCGGGTTCTTCAGCCACTCGTGCAGGTTGGCCTCGTCCCAGGTGATCCCGGAATTCTTCAGCGCCGCGGAGTAGCTGTAGCCCTCGTAGGTGCCGGCCTTGCGGCCGACGACGCCCTTGAGATCCGGGCCGACACCATTCTTCTGGAAGTTGTGGCACGCCTTGCAGGGGGCGAACGCCTTCTCGCCGGCGGCCGCGTCTCCGGCCTCCTGGGCCTGCGCCGAAAGCGGGATCAGGACGGCGAGGACGGCGCCGAGAACGAGTGAACGCATGGATTTCCTCCTGTTGGCCGCCGCCGCGGCAGCGCTGGGGCAGAGCTTGCCTGCCTGGAACAGCTCTAAATAATCCGCCTACAGGGCGCAACGGCCGAGTTTTCGGCCGTCAATAGCCCAGTCTGCGGTCGCGGTGGTCGCGTCCCGCCGCCGCCTCCCTCAACTCGATGCGCCCGATTTGGCTCCCTGGAGCAGTTGGAAGCTGTGCCGGGGCACTCCGTCCGGCACCGCGCACCCTGAGCGCCCATGCCCGTTTGCCGGGAGACCCGAGCTTCTTTAGGCTCCTGCGGGCCGTGCGTGCGCGAGAACCCTCACTTCCGGATTGCCTGACGCGCCTCCTCGAGACGCCGCAGTGCGCGACCGGACCTGGACTGGAACCGGCCACGCCTCCGGCGGAGGCGCCCGATCGGCATTCGTCACATGCGGCACTGGAATCCGCAGTGCTGCGCGGCTTCGTCTACGGCGTCTCGGGTCTCGTCTGGCTCGGCGTGATGGCCTTGTTCATCCATCATTTCGGGCGCTGAGACGGCGGTCTTCCTGCGGCCAGGACGCTGTGGATATCGGTGGCCGGACCGGTCATCGATGCGATCGAAGACCCATTCTAAACCAAGTCAGGTATCGGTCCGTCCAAGATTGTGTGGAGTCGGTTCGAGCGGCGAAGCTCGGCTGCAGGGTCGGGAGAGCAGCGATGAGTCTGACCGGACGCTTCTGGTTTCGGAAAACCTGGACCGGGCGGCTGATCCTCCTCGTGGAGGAGGAGCGTCCGCGCTGGTTCGGCCGCGGCAACGCGAAGCCGCGCTGGCGCAACGCCAAATTGCTCGACTTCGCCGAGCCGGAACTCAGGCCGCTGATGATGATGGAGAAGCACCATCGCGCTGGCGGCGCCTCCGCGCAGGTCCGGACTCTTCGTCCCGTGCCGGCTGCGCCCGAGGCCCGCGCCGCCAACGGCTGAACACCGCACCGCGCGATCCGGCATGGGGATGGCGCGGGACAGGGTGCTGCGCCGGCCGTTCGCGATTACCACCTGGGGGAGGCCGCCCGCCGTCGCGGACATCCCAACGGGGCCGAACGCCATGCCGCGCTATTTCTTCCACACCCAGATCGGCGAGGATCTCATCACCGACCCCGCCGGCATCGAACTCCGCGATCCGGATGAGGCTTGGGAGAAGGCCCGCGCCACGATCCGCGCCGCCCTGCGCACGCCCGAGGATCAGGCCCGCCTGATGACGGCGTGCTTGGTTGTCACCGATGCCGCGGACGAGGTGGTGCTGGAGTTTCCGTTCAGCGAGGCCGTCTCGCTGCCGTCGCCGGGAGATCCGACGCTGAATTGAGGGCGGCCATCCGATCCGTTGCGCCCTACATCGCGGCGGACATGATGGCGACGCGACGGATCAGGAGCCGCGGCAGGATGGAGTCACCCCCCAACGACCTCGACGCGCGCGCGCTCGGCAAGGCCGCGCCCGGCAAGGGTCTGGCCCGCGAGGCCTGTCCATACGCGGAGGGCACGGAGGCGCGCGTGCTCTGGCTGTCCGGCTACGACGAGGCCGTGTCGGCCGGGGCCGATCCCGTGACCGGCGGAATCGCCAAGCATCCGGCGGGCCCTGAGCGCTGATGGACGCGCGGATCGGAGCCCCCCCCGGCGCGGAAGCCCACCCTCCCCTCGACCGGAAGGCGGTCGGCGCGGTCGTGCTCGGCAACGCACTCGAATTCTACGACTTCACGGTCTACGCCTTCTTCGCCAAGCCGATCGGCGAGGCCTTCTTCCCGGCCAACGACCCGACCCATAGCCTCCTGGCGTCGCTGGCCCTTTTCGGCATCGGCTACGTGATGCGCCCGATCGGCGGCGTGCTGATCGGGGCCTTCGCGGACCGGGCGGGGCGCAAGCCCGCGATGCTGATCACCATCGCGCTGATGGCGCTCGGCATGCTCATGCTGGCGGCCTGCCCGCCCTATGCGGCGATTGGCGGCTGGGCGCAGGTCATCGTCATCGCGGGACGCCTCGTCCAGGGCCTCGCGCTGGGCGGCGAGGTCGGCCCGTCCACGGCGTACCTGCTGGAGGCCGCGCCGCCGGACCGGCGCGGCTTCGTCACGAGCTGGCAGATCGCCAGCCAGGGCTGTGCCGCTCTGTTCGCCGGGATCATCGCGACATGCCTGGCCCTAGCGGTCGGCGACCAGGCCATGAGCCAGTGGGGCTGGCGCCTGATGTTCGCGCTCGGCCTGTGCGTCGTGCCGGTCGGGCTCGTCATCCGCAGCCATCTGCCGGAGACGGCCGGGGCCGACGAGGATCCGCATGCGGCGGCCTCGACCCTGGCGGTGGTCGGCCGGCTCCTGCGGGATCACGGACGCCTTCTGGGCCTGACCTTCCTGGTCATCGCCGCCTCGACGGTCTCCAACGCGGTCGGAACTAACATGCCGGTCTTCGCCGGCGCGACGCTGGGCCTGAGCGAGACGGCTGCTACGGCGGTGCCGATCGCGCTCGGGCTTGCCTCGGTGGTGTTTCCCCTGCTGGGCGGCTGGCTGGCCGATCGCGTCGGCCGGCGCCCGGTCATGATCTGGCCCCGCGCGCTGATCCTGATCCTGGCCGTGCCGGCATTCGCCTGGGTGGTGCGGGCGCCGAGCGCCGCGAGCGTCTACGCGGTCACCTTCCTGCTCTCCGCCCTGTCGTCGATCAACGCCGCAGCGGTGATCGTCGGCATTCCGGAGGCGCTTCCGCGGGCGGTGCGAAGCGCCGGCCTGTCGATCGTCTACGCGGTCTCGGTCTCGGTCTTCGGCGGCAGCACCAACTACATGGTCAACTGGCTCATCGCCGCGACCGGGGACCGGCTGGCGCCGGCCTATTACCTCGCCGCCTTCAGCCTGATCGGAACGGTGGCGGCAATCTTCCTGCCCGAGACGCGCGGGCGCGATCTCGACGCCGACGCGGAAGCCTGACTGTCCCGCGCGGAATGCATGCGTCAGGCGCATTGCGCGCCAGAATGCATGCATGCGCCGCGAGGCTGTGCCTCAGACGATGTGCGTTCCCGCACTGCGCTCGTTCCGGTCGCATGAGGACCCCCGTCGCGTCGCTAGGTGGCCGTCCAGGGCCGCCCTAGACCGTCGTCATGCATACACCCCCTGAGACGCGCCGCCCGCTGGTCCTCGCCGCGGTGATGGCGGTGATGTTCATGATCGCCATCGAGGCGACGATCGTCTCGACGGCCATGCCGCAGATCGCCGGCCAGCTCGGCGACCTCCACCTCTACGCCTGGGTGTTCGCGTCCTTCCTGTTGACGCAGACGGCCACCACGGTGGTGTTCGGCAAGCTGTCCGACTTGTACGGACGCCGCCCGGTGCTGCTCTTCGGCATCGCGGTGTTCCTGGCGGGCTCCCTCCTGTGCGGCGTCGCGTGGTCGATGCCGTCTCTGATCCTGTTCCGCCTCGTACAGGGGGTCGGCGCCGGGGCCATCCAGCCGGTGAGCCTCACCGTCGTCGGCGACCTGTACGCGGCGCGCGAGCGCGGCCGGATTCAGGGCTATCTCGCGAGCGTCTGGGGGATCTCGTCGGTGGCCGGTCCTCTCGTCGGCGGCCTGATCATCGGCCATCTCAGCTGGCCGTGGATCTTCTGGATCAACCTGCCCATCGGCGTGATCGCGGCCGGGCTGTTCCTGCGCTACCTGCACGAGGGCGTCGCGCGCCGCAGCCGACAGATCGACACGATCGGGGCGGCCCTGTTCACCGCCGCCATCGCGGCCCTCATGATGGCACTGACGGAGGCTGGCGAATCCGTGGCCGCGGCCCTGTGGCCGGCCGTCGGCTTCGTCGTGGCCGCGATCCTGTTCATCGTGCAAGAGCGCCGCGCCGCGGACCCGATGCTCGACGTGCGCCTGTGGATGCAGCGCCCCATCGCCACCGCCAACACCGCGACGCTGCTCTCTGGCATGACGGTGATCGGGCTCACGGCGTTCCTGCCGATGTACGTGCAGGGCGTGCTGCGGCAATCGCCGCTCGTGGCCGGCCTGACGCTGACCCTCATGGTGCTGGGCTGGCCGATCGGCGCCACCACGGCCGCGCGCAGCTTCGTGCGCTTCGGCCTGCGGGCGATCCTGCTGGTCGGCGCGAGCCTGCTGCCGCTCGGCGCGGTCGCCTTCGTGATCCTCGGCTCGGAAACCTCGCCGGTCGTGGCGGCAGGGGGCTCGATCGTGATGGGGCTCGGCATGGGCTTCCTGTCGACCGCCGCCATCGTGATCATCCAGGACAGCGTCGCCTGGGCCCAGCGCGGGGCGGCCACCGCCTCCAACATCTTCTCGCGCAACCTCGGCTCGACACTCGGCGCGACCGTCCTTGGCGCGGTGCTGAACTACAGGCTCGCGCACCCGACGACCGGCCCGGTGGTCGATGCCGATCAGCTCCGGCGCCTGCTCGACGATCCGGCGAGCCTCGGCGGCGGCGGCGACGCGATCCGCGACGGGCTGCAGCACGCGCTGCACGGCACGTTCTGGACGGTCTTCGCGGTGGCGGTGCTGACCCTGCTCCTGTCGCTCCTCGTGCCCCGAGTGGCGATCTCGGACGGGCCGCGGGAACTGGCGGTGGAGTAGGCGGCTCCTGCAGCCAACACCTCACCGCCCGCCATCCCTTTGACTGTCCCGCCGGAGCCCCCTAGCGTCCGGCCATGCCCCTCGTTCCGCCCCCGCGCCCCGCAGCCCAGCCAGCGGCGGATGTCCCGCCGACCAGCGTGCTCACCGCCAACCAGCCGGAATGGACGGTCGGCGAGCTGGCGGGCGCCCTGAAGCGCACCCTCGAAGATGCGTTCGGCCACGTGCGGCTGCGCGGCGAGATCTCGGGCTATCGGGGGCAGCACGGTTCCGGCCACGCCTACTTCTCCCTCAAGGATGGGCAGGCGCGCATCGACGCCGTGGTCTGGAAGGGCGTGTTCGGACGTCTGCGCCAGCGGCCCCAGGAGGGGCTTGAGGTCATCGCCACCGGGCGGATCACCACCTTCGCGGGCAAATCCTCGTACCAGATCGTGGTCGAGAGCCTGGAGCCGGCAGGCCTCGGCGCCTGGATGGCCCTGCTGGAGGAGCGCAAGAAGCAGCTCGCCGCCGAGGGCTTGTTCGCCCCCGAGCACAAGCGCGCGATTCCCTACCTGCCGCGGGTCGTGGGCGTCGTCACCTCGCCCACCGGCGCGGTGATCCGCGACATCCTCCACCGGCTGGAGGACCGGTTTCCCCGCCCGGTCCTGGTCTGGCCGGTGCGGGTACAGGGCGATGGCGCCGCCGAGGAGGTGGCCGCCGCGATCCGGGGCTTCAACGCGCTTCCGCCCGGCGGTCCGATGCCGCGCCCCGATGTCCTGATCGTGGCTCGCGGCGGCGGCTCGATCGAGGATCTCTGGGCCTTCAATGAGGAATGCGTGGTCCGCGCGGCGTTCGAGAGCGCGATCCCGCTGATCTCCGCGGTCGGGCACGAGACCGATACGACACTGATCGATTACGTCTCCGACCGCCGCGCCCCGACCCCGACCGGAGCCGCCGAGATGGCCGTGCCGGTCCGCGTCGACCTCATCGCCACCGTGGCCGACCTGTCGGCGCGCGGAACCGGCGCGGTCGGACGTAGGATCGAGCGTGACCGGGCGGACCTGCGCGCCCTCGGTCGCGCCCTGCCAGGCGCCGATGCCCTGCTGGCGGCCAAGCGCCAGCGGCTCGACCTCGCCGAGGCGCGCCTCTCGCCGGCGCTGGCGGCGGGGGCCAGCCGGCACCGGGCGCGGCTCCAGCTCCTCCTCGACCGGATGGCCCGGCGCTCGCCGGACGTGGCGCTGGCCAATGCCCGCGCGCGGCTGGCGCGGATCGACCACCGGCCGCTGCACGCCCTGCGCAACGACGTCCAGCGCAAAGGCGAGACCCTGGTCCAGCTCGGGCGTCGCCTCGTCGTCGCCCGGGAGGCGAGCCTGGAGCGGGCGCGGGCGCTGCAGGCGCGCCGCACCGACCGCCTCCTCGCTCTGTCTGAGCGCCTTGCCCAGGCGGCCTCCCGCGGCCTCGAGCGGCGCCGCGACCGTCTGGACGGCCTGGCCAGCCTGCTGGGCTCGCTCAGCTACCATGCCGTTCTGGAACGCGGCTACGTGCTGGTGCGCGACGCCGCGGGGCTGCCGGTCCGGCGCGCCGCGGATGCGGCCGCTGCCGAACGCCTCAGCCTGCAATTCGCCGACGGGACCGTCGAAGCCTTGCCCCAGGGATCGACCGACCCGGCACCCTCGGCGCGACAAGCCCGGCGCAGCGGTGCCGGCGCGCCATCAGCGCCCGGCAGGCGGAGCGCCGCGGCGACCGGGTCGGCGCGGCAGGGCTCGCTGTTCGACGCCTGATCCCCGTCCCGGACCATGCCTGCGCCGCCGACTTCGCGAGCACGGCGAAGCAATCCGGGCCGCGGCGTCCATCAGACAGAGACCGCATTCGGCGGCACTCAGCCCGGCATCGGCCCGACCCGGTAGTGATAACGATACAATTCCTGCTCGAAGCCGAGCGCGCTGTAGAGCGCCCGGGCGGGTGTATTCGCCGCAACGACCTGCAGGCAGGCGGCCCTGGCGCCCTCCCTCCGTCCCCAGTGCAGCAGCGCGGCCACGGCGCGCCGGGCATGGCCGCGGCCTTGCAGAGGCTCGGGCGTCGCGACCGATTCGAGCACCAGCAGATCGCGGTCGAGCACGCCGAACGCGATGGCCGCGATCCCGGCTCGGGTCTGTACCGCCGCGAAGGCGCGCGGCAGGACGAGGGCTGCGACCGTCTCGCGGAACACCTGCGCGGCCTCGGTGTCGGCCCGGTTCACCGCGTCCCAGAGCGTCAGCCAATCGGCCCCGGGCAACGCAGCGACCGTCACCGACGGGTCGGTGTCGGCCGGCAGATCATCGAGGGTGCGGTAGAGGGTGCAGGTCTCGTCCACGACGGCGTAGTCGGATCGCGCGAGAAGCGGCTCCATCTGCGACGCGATGGCCGGCACCCGGACGATCAGCCTCTGGCCGAGACGCGCATAGACCGCGTGGGCCGCCGCGAGGGCCGGCTCGGGCGCCCCGCTTCCGCGTAAGGGGTTTACGGAATTCTGGCGCTTCGAGCGCCCCCCGGCGGCGCGCAGAAGGTAGCCGTGGACCAAGAGCTGGCGCGGGCTCGGCCACGCGTTGAGGCAGGCCTCCTCCACCCGCCAGGCCTGTTCGAGATCCGACATCGACACACACTCCCGGCCGCCTGATCGCATGCTCCAAAGGCCGGGCCAATCCGCCGCGCCGGGCCAACTCGCCAAGACTTCGGCCACCAAGACTTCGGCCATGCGGCGTCGCGTACGCTTGAAGCAGTGTGGGGCCGCGCGATGTCTCCGCGATGTCTGAACCTGAAGTCCTGTTCTGCCTGCACTTCCTGGGCGGCAGCGCCCGAAGTTGGGATCGTCTTGCAGGCGCCCTCGACGGCAAGCCGACATGCATCCCGGTCGACCTGCCCGGCTTCGGCGCGTCGGCGGCGACGCCCGGTTATTCCGTCGCCGCGATGGCCGATGCCGTCACCGACGCGATTCGCGCGCGGGCGCCTGAACGTTTCGGCCTCGCCGGACACAGCATGGGCGCCAAGGTCGCGCTGGCACTGGCGCGCCGCGCCGAGGACGGGGAGCCGAGTCTGGCCGGCCTCTCTGACCTCATCCTGATCTCCGGTTCGCCACCGAGCCCCGAGCCGATCCCGGAGGATCGGCGCGACAGGATGCTCGCGTGGATCGACGGGGATGGCGAGACGCGGCGCCGCGAGGCGCGCGCCTTCGTGCGGGAGAATGTCGGGGTGCGGCTGGATCCGGATCTTGAGGACCGCGCGGTGGCGGATGTCCTGCGAGCCGAGCCGGCGGCCTGGAAGGCTTGGCTCGAAGCAGGTGCCCGCGAGGATTGGTGTCGCCGCATCGGCGTTCTGCGCACGCCCGCGCTGATCCTGGCGGGATCCGAGGACGCCGACCTGGGGGCCGATGCGCAGCAGGCCCTGATGGCGCCGCACCTCGCCCATCATCGCCGGGTCACGGTCGACGGCGTCGGCCACCTCCTGCCGCTGGAGCGGCCCGAGATCCTGGCTGACCAGATTCGCGCGCATATCGTCGACCGGCCCCGCGTTCCGGTTCGGACCGGCCCCGCGGTTCCGCCGGCCTACGCGGCCCTGATCGCTTCCGAGCGGGTGAACGGCCGCCTGCGCGATGCCCTCGACGCGCGCGCCGCGCCGGACGACCCGGACTACCAGCCGGACGCCGTCGATCCCGTGGAACTCGCGATCCTCCGCGCCGCCCTCTGCCGGGTCATGCCGGTGCCGCACCTGGATCTGGCCGCCCGCCTCGACCGGCGGCTGGCCGCGGGAGGCGGCGACGGGTGGCGCTTTCTGGCGCTGCCGCCGGACCCGGACGCCTACCGGGCGGCCCTGCGCACCCTGGATGCCGCGGCCCGGGCCGCGCATGACCGACCCTTCGTGGTCCTGGACGGCCGAGATCAAGACGCGCTGCTGACCCTCTGCGCGCGCGCGGACCTCGCGGTCCCGGACGCCCTCGGGGGCCGGCTCGACGCCGACCGGATGCGGTTCTGGTTCGAGGATCTGCGCGCCGACGCGGTCCGGCTCTGGCTTAGCCATCCGGCGGCGCTGGCGCGGATCGGCTTCTCGGGGATCGGGGCGGGCGGTGACCGGGCCGGGGAGATCGCCGACGGCCTGCCGGGCTTCCACGAAGTCGGGCTCGACGCGCCGGAGGCCTGGGAGCCTCGGGCGCTCCACACGGAGGCGGCGCGATGAACCTCGCGGGGATGCGGACCTACCGCGGGGACGAGGCCGTCGATGCCGTGATCGTGGGAACCGGCGCGGGCGGCGCGCCCCTCCTCGCCCGTCTCGCCGCGGCCGGACTGAAGGTCGTGGCCCTGGAGGCGGGGCCGAACTTCACGCCGGAGCGCTTCGCCTTCGATGAGACGCTGGCGGACGAGATCTACTGGACCGAGGAGCGCCTGAGCGGCGGCTCGACGCCGGAGGCCTTCGGGGCAAACAACAGCGGTACCGGCGTCGGCGGCTCTACGCTGCACTGGGGCGCCTTCGTGCCCCGGGCCGATGCCCGCGACCTGCGTCTCCACACGGAGACCGGCGAGGGGGTGGACTGGCCCCTCACCTACGACGAGCTGCGCCCGTTCTACGAGCGTGTCGAGCGCTTCCTCGGCGTCTCCGGGGCGCAGGCTTATCCCTGGGATGCCGACCGGCGCTACCCCCTCCCCCCCGTGCCCCGCAACGGCCCCGCGCGGCTCATGGCGCAGGCCTGCGATGCGCGCGGCATCCGCTGGGCCGACGCGCCGGCCGCAGTGGTGTCGCGGGATTTCCAGTCCGAGGACGGTCCGCGGCGCAACGCCTGCATCAATTGCGGCTACTGTCACCAGGGCTGCCGCAACGGTGCCAAGGCCAGCATGGACGTCACCTACCTGCCCCTCGCGGTGGCCCGCGGTGCGGAGATCCGGCCGGAGGCGTTCGTCCACGGCCTCGAGCGCGGAGCCGACGGGCGGATCACCGGGGTCGTCTACCGGCAGGGTGGAGAGGACCGGCGCCAGCGCTGCGGCGCGGTGTTCCTCTGCGCCGGAGCCGTGGAGACGCCACGCCTGCTGCTGCATCTCGGGCTCGCCAACTCGAGCGATCAGGTCGGCCGCAACTACATGGGCCACGTAGCCACCCAGGTCTGGGGTACGTTCCCGCACGAGGTGCGGATGAACCGGGGCTACCCCTCGTCGCTGATCACGGAGGATTTCATACGCCCCGGCGCCGACTTTGCCGGCGGCTACCTGATCCAGAGCCTCGGCGTGGTGCCGGTGACCTTCGGCAATTCAGCGGCGCGCGGGCGCGGCCTGTGGGGACAGCCGCTCCTCGACTACCTCGACCGCTACAATCGCCTGGCGGGCATCGGCATCAACGGCGAGACGCTGCCCTGCGACGCGAACGTGCTGACCCTGTCGGACGAGCGGGACGCGCGCGGAATGCGCAAGGCGCAGATCAGCTTCGGCTACGGCACCAACGAGAACCGGCTCAACGCGCACGCCACGGCGGTGATGCGGGGTCTCTGGGAGGAGGCCGGGGCTGAGGACATCTGGGTGCTGGAACGTGTCGCCCACACGATCGGGACCTGCCGCATGGGGCGTGACGGATCGACCGCCGTGGTCGATCCCGTGGGCCGCAGCTTCGACATCGACAACCTGTGGATCTGCGACGGCTCGACCTTCCCGAGTTCGCTCGCCGCGAATCCGGCGCTCACGATCATGGCGCTGAGCCTGCGCAGCGCGGAGGCGTTCCTGGCGGCGGAACCGTGAGGGAAGGCTGAGTTTCCCGGCCGGCCGGCGGCGGGAACCGAAGTGGCGACCCGCCGTATCGGTGCGGGCGCCGGCGTCTGCGCCACGGTCACGATCGACCCCAGCGAAGGAGGCTCGGCAGCGGGCAAGCGCGCGCGGTGTCGCATCCGGCGCACCGCCCCTATCTGGGTCGTTGGAGATCGATGTGGGAGATCGATGATGCCGACACAGGCCATCCTCGCCGCCGCAACCGCCTTGACGCTCGCGCAAGGGTCGCCGAAGCCGCTTCCCTCCGTCTCGGCGACGACGACCTATCATCGAGCCGATGTGAACGGCGTCGGCATCTTCTATCGCGAGGCCGGTCCGCGTGACGCGCCCACCATCCTGCTGCTGCACGGCTATCCGTCATCGTCGCGACAGTGGGACCCGCTGCTGCCACTGCTTGCCGACCGCTATCACCTGATCGCCCCGGACTACCCGGGCTTCGGTCAAAGCGACGCCCCGCCGCCCGGGCAGTACACCTACACCTTCGACGCCCTCGCCTCGACCGTCGAGGCGCTGGTCGCGCAGCTCGGCATCGAGCGGTACACCCTCTTCATGCAGGATTACGGTGGCCCGGTCGGCTTCCGCATGGCGCTGGCGCATCCCGAGCGGGTGACCGCGCTGATCGTGCAGAACGCCAACGCCTACTCGGAGGGCCTGGGTGCCAAGTGGCGCGGCATCGCCGACTACTGGGCCGATCCGGCCGCCCATCCCGAGCAGGTCGATGCCTTCACCTCCCTCGAAGCGGCCAAGCAGCGCCACCTTGGCACCAGCCCCGACATTGAGCGGTACAACCCGGACACCTGGGCGGACGAGTACGCCATCCTGGCGCGACCGGGCCGGCGGGAGATCCAGGCGGCACTTCTCTACGACTATCGCACGAACGTCGCGTCCTACCCGGCCTGGCAGGCCTGGATGCGGGACCATCCACTGCCGACGCTCGTGCTGTGGGGACGCCACGACCCCTCCTTCATCGTGCCGGGCGCGGAAGCGTACCTCCGCGACATGCCGAAAGCCGAGCTCCACATCCTCGACGCCGGGCACTTCGCGCTGGATGAGGCAACGGACCAGATCGCCAGCCTGACGCGCGACTTCCTGGGCCGCCACGTGGGATCGCAGAAGCCTTCGTCGGCGCCGGGACCATAGGAGGCCGGATCATCAGCAGGGCCCCTGCGGTGTCGCGGCGCCGCGCTCGCGAGAGCGGCGATGCTGACGTCATCGGCAGAGTATGGTCTGGAACCGCACAAGGAGGCTCCGTTGCGTCACCCCTTGACCACCGAGGCCGCGAGCCGCTTCGCCGCCGTCACGCTCGGGCATGTCACGCAGGAATATCCGAACAAGCTGGATCATGTGCTCGCAGGGCCGGAGGATGCGCGCACGCCGTCCGCACTGCATCCGGTCTTCTATGGCAGCTACGATTGGCACTCCTGCGTGCACGGCTACTGGCTCCTGGCCCGCGTGCTCCGGCGCTTTCCGGCGGGTGCGCAGGCGGCCGCGATCCACGCCCTGTTCGACCGGCAGCTGACACCCGACACGATCGACGGAGAATGCCGCTACCTCGCTGCACCCACCGCCCGGGGGTTCGAGCGTCCCTACGGATGGGCTTGGCTCCTGAAGCTCGCCGACGAGCTGTCGTATCTCCCGGAGACGCGCTGGTCGCGTGCGCTCGCACCGCTCGCCCAGCTGTTCGCGCAGCGCGTCCGCGACTTCCTGCCCCTCGCCCGCTATCCGGTGCGGGTCGGGACCCACTTCAACACCGCCTTCGGGCTCCGGATGGCCTTCGACTATGCTGAGGGCGCGCATGACGCGGTCCTGGCCAAGCTCATGGTCGACACGGCCGAGGCTTGGTACGGCGGAGATGGCGATTGTCCGGCCTGGGGCGAGCCGAGCGGCGACGATTTCCTGTCCTCGACTCTGATCGAGGCCGAGTGCATGCGGCGCCTCCTGCCGGCCGGGCGATTCCTGCCCTGGTTCGATCGCTACCTGCCGCGCCTCGCGTCTCGCCAGCCCGCCACCCTGTTCGAGCCGGCGATCGTGAGCGATCGCAGCGACGGTAAGATCGCCCATCTCGACGGGCTGAACCTCAGCCGGGCATGGTGCTTCCGTGCCCTGGCGGGCGTCTTGCCGGCGACCGATCCCCGCCGATCCGCGATGCTGGCGGCGGCCGAGATCCATCTGGAGACCAGCCTCCCGCACCTGACGGCCCACTACATGGGCTCGCACTGGCTCGCCAGCTTCGCGGTGCTCGCGACGGACCCGTAACGCACGATCCTCCGGAAGACCTTTCTCCAGCGGACTCCCGCCGTCACCGTGCCGCCTCGCGCATCTCCGCGAGCCCGCGCCGCTGCCGACCCTCGGCGTCGAAGTTCGACGGGTCGAGCCAGGCCGTGAAGCCGGCGCGCACCCGCGGCCATTCGGCGTCCGTGATCGAGAACCACGCCGTGTCGCGGGAGCGGCCCTTCACCACGACGGCATTGCGGAAGATGCCTTCGAACGTGAACCCCAGGCGCAGGGCCGCCGCCCGGGACGGGGCGTTGAGACTATCGCATTTCCACTCGTAGCGCCGGTAGCCCAGCTCGTCGAAGGCGCGGGCCATCATCAGCGCCATCGCCTCCGTGGCGGCCGGCGCGCGTTGCAGCCGCGGCCCGAAATGCAGGTGGCCGACCTCGATCACGCCGTTGCCGGGATCGATCCGGAGATAGGAGGCGATCCCGAGGGCGTCGCCGCTGACGCGGTCCAGGATCGTGTGGAACAGCGGGTCCTGGCTCGCCTGCTGGGCTTCGAGGCGCGTCCGGTAGGCCGCCGCGCTCTCCGGCATGTCGTCGCCGAGATAGGTCCAGCCGCGCGTGTCGGCCGCGGCTTTGTAGGTCGCGAACAGGGCGTCCGCCTGCGCCTCCGCGTCGAGCGGCACCAGCCGGCAGAGGCGTCCCTCCATCGGTGTCCGGGGCGGGCGCGGACGGGGCGTCCAGTCCGGCAGGGCGGGACCGATCGGCTGTCCGAAAGTATTGAGACGCGTGCTCATGCGTTGCTCCGTTCGGCCACCAGCCCGGCGAGGTCCGACGCGCCCTCGGCGCGGAAACCCGCGATGACCCCGTGCCGGTCGGCCTCGGGCCTGTTCTGGCTCATCTTCCACTTCCCTTCGATGCGGGTGATCGGGATCTCGACGCCGACGAGCGCCCGCAACTGCCCGGCGACGAACGGCTCCGGCGCGTCCGAGACCGCCCAGGGCTCGGCGCGGGAGCCCTCGCGCAGGGCGGTGAGGTCGGCCACCTGCCGCCCCAGCCAGGCCGGGTCGTCGATCACCCGCGGCCGGCCCCAGGCGTGGACCGTGGCGTAGTTCCAGGTCGGCACGACCCGGCCGTGCTCGCGCTTGCTCGCGTACCAGCCCGGCGTCACGTAGCCCTGCGGGCCCTGGAACACGATCAGGCATTCCGCGACCGCCGCGAGTTCCTGCCCCTGCGGGTTGGCGCGGGCGAGATGGGCTCGCAAGGTCCCGTGCGGACCGGCCTCGTCGAGCAGGAACGGGATCGGGTTCGCGAGCAGCCCAGCCGGCCCGGCCGTGACCAGGAGGCCGAGCGGATGGGCACGGATGAGCGCGTGCTGCGCGGCCCGGGACCCCTCGCGGAAATGCGGTGGCTGGTACATGGAGGCGGGTCTCGAAACGGCACTCGGAACGACTTTGGGCGGCGTCACCGCGAGAAGCCGATTGACCTATCGGCGGACCAGGAGAAAGGTCCAGTTTCCGAAACTCGACTGGACCGCTTCGTCCCATGGCCCGGGCGATCCCGCCCCTCTCCCTCAGCCTCGACGCCGCCTCACCCCTGCCACTCCACGCGCAGCTCCGCGAGGCGCTGCGCGCCGCGATCCTCGACCGTCGGCTGCCGCGCGGCGCCCGGATCCCCGTCTCCCGCGTTCTGGCCTCCGATCTCGGCTGCGCCCGCGGCACGGTGGTACTCGCCCTGGAGCAGCTCACCGCGGAGGGCTACCTCACGGCGCGGCCCGGCGCCTCGACCCGCGTGGCGGCGACGCTTCCGGACGACAGCGTGCCGGCCTCGGTGCGGGCCGAGGCGCCCGCTCAGGCGCCGCTGCCGAACCTGTCGCGGCGCGGCGCCCGCCTCGTCGGCGCCGCGCAGCGGCGTTTCATGGCGGAGCCCGGCGCCGCCGACGCATTCGCGCTCGGCCGGCCGGCGCTGGACGCCTTCCCGTACGCAGTCTACGCGCGCCTGCTCCAGGCCGAATGGCGCCACGGTCCGGCGGAGCGGCCCGATACGCGCGGATCGCCCGCGCTCCGGGGCGCCATCGCCGCCTATCTTGGGCAGGCCCGGGGCGTCGCCTGCACGGCGGAGGACGTGATCGTCACGGCGGGCATCCGTCAGAGTCTCCGGCTGATCGCGGAGCTGCTCCTCGATCCCGGCGAGACCGCCCTCGTCGAGGAGCCGGGTTTTCCGGGGATCGCCCAGGCCCTCGCGCAGGCCGGGCTGCGGCCGGTTCCGGTGCCGATCGGTCCCGGTGGCCTCTCGGCCAGCCGGGCCGCGTCCCTGGCGCCCGGGGCGCGGCTCGCCGTGGTCACGCCGGCCCAGCACTACCCCCTCGGTTATGCCATGAGCCTCAAGAACCGGCTCGATCTCCTGAACTGGGCCGAGGCAGCGTCCGGCTGGATCGTCGAGGACGATTACGACGGCGCCTATCGGTACGCCGGGCGTCCCCTGGCGCCGTTGCGGGCTCTCGATCGCCGCGGACGGGTGATCTACGTCGGCAGCTTCTCCAAGCTCCTCCTGCCCGCCATGGGCCTCAGCTACCTCGTCCTGCCGCCGGGCCTCCTGGGACCGGTGAGCCAAGCCCTCTCCGGAACAGGCCCGCCGCCCCCGGTGATCGGTCAATTCGCCCTCGCCCGCTTCATCGAGGAGGGACATCTCGCCGGCCATCTGCGCCGCACGCGACGGCTCTACGCCCTGCGACAGGCCGCGCTGGTCGAGGCGGCCGGCCGCGGCGCCGCGGATGTCGTGACGATCGCCCCGATGGAGGGTGGGATGCACCTCATCGCCCGGCCCGGACCGGCTTGGCCCGCGACGCTCACCGACGCGGCCGCCGCGACCGCGCTGGCGCGGGCCGGCCTCTCCGCCGTCGCCCTCTCGACCTATTATGCCGGATCGTCGGCGCCGGGCCTGCTCCTCGGCTACGCCGCGGTGCCGGAGCGCGCCATGGATCCGGCGGTGCGGCGCATGGCGGAGACGCTGCGTGAGGCCGGTTCGATCAGTCCCGCTGCGGCGCCAGCGTGACGATCGTCGGGCGTGTGGCGCGCAGTTCGAGGCTGCGCAGGTAGGACGTCCCGACGGTGATCCCCTCGTCCGGCGCGACGCGCACCACCCGCGTCCCGTCGATTCGAAGGCTGAACGCGCCGTCACCGCTCACGTGCAGCTGCGGCGCGGCGCGGACCGGCGCGAGCGACACGGCGGTCCAGGCCGGCCCGACCGCGATCCGCAACGGTGTTGGTGCGCCCGTCTGCCGCTCGGGTGCGAGGGTCGCGAGCGCTGCCACCATCAGGGCCGCCAGAACGGCCTGGCGTAGACGCAGGCTCCAGCGCGAGGGTGAGGTCTTCCGCGCCGCCGGATGCGGTGTCGTTTGCTTGCGCGCGCCCGGTTGCGGCCGGTCCGGCGTGGCGGGTCCGCTCGGGGATGGCGTCGGGACAGGATCGGTCGGCGTGGCACGGTCGCGGCTGACGACCCGTGGCACGGCAGGCGACGCAGGTGGCCGGGGATCATCCTGCCGGGATCCGCAGAACGGGCAGAACGGAACCGAGACGAAATGCCCGCGGCCGCAGGCCCCGCACTGGTACTCCGGCAGTGTCGGCTCCGCGATCACGGGGTGCGCCAATCAGCGGGCGATCTCGCCGGTCTCCGCGAACCGGGCCAGACGCAGGACGAGCGGCCTCACCATCACCCGGTCGAGCTGCGCGAGGAGCCCACGTCGCGCGTGCGCGACGTTGGCCTCCGCCTGCTCCCGCGCCCGGCGCTGCCAGCCGGCGCGGTCGCCCCGGCAGGCGGACCACGCCCGCTCGATGGAGCGGAACACCTGCGGCAGGCGCTCCGCCGGGTCGGCGATCAGGTCGTAATAGTGATCGATCAGGTTGCCGAAGGTTTCAAAGCCCAGTTCCGAGAGCCGGGCCACCGCCCGCGGGGCGCCGACCATCACGAAGGGCAGCCCGGCCGCCGCGGCCTTCAGCGACTTCTCGGTCACACGCTCGACGCCGAGCTCGAAGAAGTCCGTCTCCGAGATCACCGTCAGGTCGCACGCCGCGTAGGCCCCGGTATCCAGGGTCATCACCATATCGGTGCCCTGGTCGGCGTCGATCCGCCGGGCTTGGCGCGGAATCCAGTCGCCGACACCGGCGAGGAGCGGCGCGAAGGCGGCCGCGATCTCCGGCGGCGCGTGAAACACATTGATGCCGCCCGCCTTCGGGTTGTCGGCCCCGATCCCGTGGAAGGAGATCAGTCCTTCGCGGTCAAGGCCGTTGAGCTGGAACCACCGGTAGAGCAGCACCCGGTGCCAGCGCAGGGCGGCGTTCTGGCACAGGAAGCGAGCGGGTCCGGTTGCGCGCGCGAGGGGCGCGTACCCGGCGCGGTCGACGGGGTGTTGCGGGAACAGGCGCGGCCCTGCTTCCGCGTCGAGCCACAGGGCGACTTGAAGCGGGAAGAACTCGAAGGACCAGAAGCGCAGACCCTCGCCGTAGAGCCGCTCGTAGTCCAGCCGCAGCACCGGGTTCTGCGAGACCAGGATGACCCGCGCGCGCGGGATCCCGAGCCCGTCGAGGTTGCGGTGGAGCGCCTCGAAGGTCGGCCCGTGAAGGCCCGGCCCTTCGTTCGACAGGTCGAGCAGGAGCGCCGCCCGCCCGTCACGCAGGTTCTCGGCGTCCCCGGGCCGCAGCAGATCGAGGCGCCCGTTCGCCTCCGGGAAGCCCAGACGGACGAAATCGAGCACCGGCAGGCAGAGGACGTGGTTCGCCCCGCCCGGGTCCGCCGTCACGGTGACCGGCTTCCCCATCCAGCACAGGGCCGCGGGCAGGAAGTGGCCGGCGTCGCCTCGGGGGACGAGCAGGATCTCCGAGGGGACCTGCCCGGAAAGGACTTGGCTCATCGTGATGCCCGGGCGGCCGTTTCGGCGGCGGCCCTCCGCCGCGGAACCGCGCGAAGCCGGATAACGGCTCCGCGCGGAGGCGTCGAGATCAGGCGGGGACCGGCTCGGCGGCGCGCACCGGGGTCGGGCCGGCGCGGTAGGCATCCGCCGCCTCCGCGGTCCGCCAGCAGGCGACGCGATGGCCGGTGGCGATCTCGGCGACCGGCGGCATCTCCCGGCGGCAGCGATCCTCGGCCAGGAAGCAGCGCGGCGCGAAGGGGCAGCCCGGGGGCCGATTGGCGAGGTCGGGTGGGCTGCCCGGGATGGTCTCGAGCCGGGAGCCCTTGGCGAGCGCCCCTTCCGCGCGGCTGCGCAGGAGGCCGATCGTGTAGGGGTGATGCGGGTTCAGAACGACCTGATGCGCCGTGCCGGTCTCCACGATCTTGCCCGCGTACATCACGGCGATCCGGTCGGCGACCTCCACCGCCGCCCCGAGATCGTGCGTGACGATGATGATCGACAGGCCGAGGTCGCGCTGCAACTCGCGCAGGAGCAGCAGCACCTGGATCTGCACCGTGGCGTCCAGCGCCGTGGTCGGCTCGTCGGCGAGCAGCACCTGCGGCCGGCAGGCGAGCGCCAGCGCGATCATGGCCCGCTGGCGCATGCCGCCCGACATCTCGTGCGGATAGTTGTCGAGCCGCCGCTCCGGGCTCGGGATCCGAACCCGCTCGAACAACGCGAGGGCGCGCTTGCGGGCCTCGTCCTTCGAGATCCTCTCGTGGCGCAGGATCGCCTCGGTGATCTGCCGGCCGACCGTGTAGACCGGATCGAAGGCCAGAAGCGGCTCCTGGAAGATCATCGAGACGTCGCCGCCGCGGAAATCGGCGAGCTGGCGCTTGGTCAGCGCCTGCACGTCCATGCCGGCGGCCCGGATGCCGCCCTCGATTCGGCTGCGGCCCTCGGGAAACAGGCGCAGGATCGCCCGCAGGGTCACGCTCTTGCCGGAGCCTGATTCGCCGATGAGCGCGAGCGCCTGACCGCGCTCAAGGGTCAGGTCGACGCCGTCGACGACCTGCACCTTGCCGAAGGCGACGCGCAGGTCCTTCAACGCGACCGCGGGTTCTGAACCGGACATCGGGTTGCTCATGCTGCCAGCGCGCCCGCGGGGGCCGCTGAGTGGCCCGAGCCGGGCTGCCGGGCGAGGCAGGCGACGCGGTGCAGCGGCCGGACTGTGTCGAGTGGTGGCTCCTTTTCACCGCAGACGCCCTCCGCGAGGGCGCAGCGGGGATGGAAGCGACAGCCCGGCGGTGGGTCGATCGGGTTCGGCGGGTCGCCCGCCAGCAAGGCGGCCTGGGTGCGGTTGTCGGGGTCGAGCGATGGCATCGAGGCGAGCAGCGCCTCAGTGTAGGGATGGGCCGGCGCCTCGAGCACCGTGTCGGACGGGCCGATCTCGGAGACCCGGCCGAGATACATCACCATCACCCGGTCGGAGATGAAGCGCACGACGTTCAGGTCGTGGCTGATGAAGATGTAGGTCAGGCCGAACTCGGCCTTGAGGTCGAGGAGCAGGTTCAGCACCTGCGCCTCCACCGACTTGTCCAGCGCCGAGACCGCCTCGTCGAGGAGCACGAGCCGCGGCTCCAGGGCGAGGGACCGGGCGATGTTGACCCGCTGGCGCTGGCCTCCGGAGATCTCGTGCGGGTAGCGGCCGGCGAAGCGCTTCGGCTCCAGGCCGACCCGGGCGAGCAGGGCGCGGGCGCGCTCCACGGCTTCGCGGCCGGGCACGCCGTTCACCTTCGGGCCGAAGGCGATCGACTGCTCGACGGTCATGCGCGGGTTGAGCGAGGCGTAGCTGTCCTGGAACACCATCTGGACCTGACGGCGGTAGGACCGCCAGGGCATGGCGCGCTCGCCGACCGCCTGCCCATCGTACAGCATCGTGCCGGCATCGCGCTCGATCAGGCCCATCAGCAGCTTGGCGGTCGTGGACTTGCCGCAACCGGACTCGCCGACGATGCCCAGCGTCTCGCCCTTCAGGACGTCGAAGTCGACGCCGTCGACGGCGCGGACCACCTGCTTCTTGCCCCCGGCCTTGCGGACCGGGAAGTGCTTGATCAGGCCCGACACCGACAGGAGCGGCTGGGCTGGTCCGCCACGGTCGCGGGCGAACGGATCGAGGGCGTCCGGGATGACGCTCACTGGCGAATCTCCATGGCAGCCCGGAGGCCGTCCGAGAACAGGTTGAAGGCGATCGAGACGATGAAGATGCAGACCCCCGGCAGCGCGGCGACGACCGGGTTCACGTAGATCGCGGTGCGCAGGGTGTTGAGCATCAGGCCCCATTCGGGCTCCGGCGGGCGCACGCCGAGGCCGAGGAAGGAGAGGCCGGACGCCAGGATCATCGAGACCGAGATCAGGCTGGTCGCGTAGACGAAGATCGGCCCGACGACGTTGCCGAGCACCTGTACGCGCATGATCGTCAGGGCCGAGGCCCCCGAGAGCTTGGCGGCGTCGATGTAGTCGCGCTTGCGGATGCCGGTAGTGACGCTTTCGGCCACCCGGGCGATCTGGGGCACGAACACGCAGGTCAGCGAGACGATCGAGTTGAAGATGCCGGCGCCGAGCGCGCCGGACAGCGCGATCGCCAGCAGCACGGACGGGAAGGCGAAGAACACGTCGATGGTGCGCATCAGGATCGTGTTGGTCCAGCCGCCGACATAGCCCGCCAGGATCCCGATGCCGGAGCCGATCACGAAGGCGATCAGCACCGGCGTGACGCCGATGAACAGCGACAGCCGCGAGCCCAGCATCAGCCGGCTGATCATGTCGCGCCCGAGCTCGTCCGAGCCCAGCCAGTAGGTGGCGTCGCCGACATGCTTGAGCCGGCGCAGCATCGAGCCCTTGTAGGGATCCATCGGGGTGATCCAGGGCGACAGGATCGCGATCAGCACGACGATCAGGATCACGGCGCCCGCGCTCATCGCGACGGGATCGCGCACGAGGCGGTGGCCGACATGGCCCCAGAAGCCACGCGATGGGACGAAGGCGGCCTCGGGACCGTGGGCGACGTCCTCGGCGGCAAGCACGCCACCGTCGAGGGCGATGGACGCGGCGGTGACGGGAGCGGTCATGGTCGCCTCCAAGTCAGACGCGCTCGATGCGCGGATCGAGGGCGGTCTGCATCACATCCACCAGCAGGTTGAGGAGCACGAAGAACATCGCCAGCACGAGGATCGAGCCCTGCAGGAGGGGCAGGTCGCGCTGGAAGATCGCGGCGTTGAGGAGGAAGCCCGTGCCCGGCCACGCGAACACGGTCTCGACCAGGATCGAGCCGCCCAGCAGGTAGCCGAGCTGCAGGCCCATGATGGCGAGCGCCGTCGGGGCGGCGTTGCGCACCACGTGCCGGAACACGCCGCGCTCGTCCATGCCCTTGGCGCGCAGGGCCTCGACGAAATCCTGGGACAGGATGTCGGCCACCAGCGCCCGGACCGTGCGGGCGATGATGCCCATCGGGATCACCGACATCGTAACCGCCGGCAGGATCAGATAGCGCAGGTGGTCGAAGTCCGGCCGCCAGTTGCCGGAGCCGTCGGGTCCGGCGCCCGTGGGCGGCAGCCAGCCCAGCGTCGCCGAGAACACGATGACCAGCACCATGCCGAGCCAATAATGCGGCACGCTCACGCCGAAAACCGAGAGCGCGGACGCTGACCGGTCGGCCAGCGAGTTGCGGTGGTAGCCCGCCACGAAGCCGAACAGGGTTCCGAAGGTGAAGCCGATCACGGTCGCCACCGAGGCGAGGATCAGGGAGTTGACGACGGCGCGGCTGACCTCGCCGAGTACCGGCCGGCCGGTGGCGATCGAGACGCCGAGATCGCCGTGCAGCACGTGCCAGAGCCAGATAAGGTACTGGACCGGCAGCGGCTTATCGAAGCCGTAGGCGGCCCGCATCTCGTCGATGGTGGCCTGCGTGGCGTCGGCCGGCAGGACCGCGCTGAGGGGATCACCCGGCGCGAGGTGGACGAGGAGGAAGCAGACGACGCTGACCCCGAACGCCACGGGGGTCGCGTAGATCAATCGCTTGAGGGTGTAGAGGAGCATTCAAGGGCCTGTCGTCATGCACAGCCGAGGCTATTCTCCTCCCCACAAGGGGGAGGAGAGAGGTGTCCCGTTCCGCTACCGTCCCGCCGTCGCCATCGTAATCTTCGAGAAGTCCTGGAACCAGTTCTGCGCCTGGACGAAGCCCTTCACCTTCGGGCTCATCGCCCGCGGGTTCACGTCGTGCGTGATCATGATGAACAGCGCGTCATCAACGTACTTCTCGTGGACCTTCTCCAGGACCTTCGTCTGCTCGGCCTTGTCGAAGGTGTTGCGGACCTGATCGAACAGCTTGTCCATGGCCGGGTCGCAGTAATAACCCCAGTTCGTGCCGTTCGGTGGCGCGAAATTGCACTGCAGGTGGCGAATGAAACCCGTGAACGGGTCCTGGATGAAGTAGGAATAATTGATCGCCGAGACGCCACGGGAAAGGTCCGCCTTGGCCCCGGCGCGCCAGATGTTGATCAGCGTGTTCCACTCGACCACCTCGTAATCGACCTGGATGCCCACGTCGGCGAGGTTCTGCTGGACGAACTCGTTCATCGGCAGCGGCTGCATCTGGCCCGAGCCCGAGGCCGAGATTGCGACCTTCAGCTTCAGCGGCTTGGCCGGGCTGTAGCCGGCCTCGGCCAGCAGCTTCTTGGCGGCCTCCGGGTCGTATTTCACGTCGAAGGTCGGTTGGCCGAACCACTGGTGGCCGGGCGGCATGAAGCCCTTGGCGGGGATCGCGAGGCCGCCGAGCAGCTCCTTCAGGCCCTCGCGGTCGATGGCGAGGTTGGCGGCCTTGCGCACCCGGATGTCGTTCCACGGAGATCCCTCGACCCGGGAGAGGTGCCACGTCCAGTTATGCGGGTAGGCGTTGGTGACGATCGTGAAGCCGGCGCCCTTGAGCGAGGCCACGGCGTCCGGCGCCGGCGCCTCGATCCAGTCGACCTGACCGGAACGGAGCGCGGCCGTCCGGGCATTGGCTTCGGGCAGCGGGATCAGCACGAGCTTGTCGAGCTTCGGGATCCGGTCCTTGTCCCAGTACGCCTTGAAGGGCACCATCTCGGCGCGCTCGCGCGGGGCGAACAGGGTCAGCTTCCAAGGGCCAGTGCCCGAGGGTTGCTTGGCGAAGGCGTCCCAGGACTTGCCGAGCTTCTCCCACTGGGCCGGCGACGACATCATGATCCAGGCGATCTGGTAGGGCAGCGTCGCGTCGGGGGCCTTCGTGGTGATCTCGACGGTCAGCGGGTCGACGGCGCGGTAGCTCGCGACCGCCGGAATGCGCGTCTTGCCCTGTGCCGACTGCCGTGGATCGTATTGCGGTGCGTCGGCCTTCAGGAGCTTGTCGAGGTTCCAGACCACCGCGTCGGCCGTGAAGTCGGAGCCGTCGTGAAACTTCACCCCCGGCCGGAGCGTGAAGGTCCACTTCGTCTTGTCGGTGGCGTCGACGCCCCAGCTCGTGGCGAGGCCTGGGACGAGGTCGGAGGCGAGTCCGGCACTCGACAAGTCCCAATTGATGAGCCCGTCGTAGACCGTGTAGCCCATGAACCGCATGCCCTCGCCGCCGTTGTCGGTCTGGCCGGTGGTCAGCGGGATGTCGGAGGCGGTCATGCCGATCCGCAGCGTTCCCTGCGCGAGGGCAGCGGCGCTCGCGGAGAGCGCCAGGGCGCCGGCGAGCGCCGCACGGGCGCCGATTTTTCTCAGACGGGACAGCATCTTGGGTTGGGTACTCGCGTTGGTCCGCGCCTGCAGGCACGGAATACGCTCGACCGTATGCAAGCCCGCGGCCACACGCCCCGCCGTGGGGGCTCAAGCCGGCTGCCCCTACGCGGCGTCGATCAGGCTCACATGGGCCGCGACCACCCGCCAGCCCTCCGGGAAGCGCACCCAGGTCTGGCTCTGGCGACCGATCTTGCCGGGGGCGCTGGCCCGGGTGAACAGCGTCATGGCGGTTGCGAAGTCGCGCCCGTAGGCGGTGATCTGCGTCTGCGCCAGCGTCCGCTCCAGACCCACCGGGGAGCGCGCCCGGCGGAAGGCGCGGATCGCGTCCATGCCGTAGAGGTTCTCGCCGATGCCGTACCGGATGGTCAGCGGATCGTCCCGGAACAGCGCCTCCAGGGTCGGCACGTCGTTCGTGGTCAGGGCAATCTCGTAGGCCCGGAACGCGGCCTCCACCTCGGCTTTCACGGCGGGATCGTCGATGATCATCAGGCAAGCTCCGCGACCGGCGCCGCGCAGACGCCGGTCCGTTCGAGATGGCGCGCCACCCGCAGCGCAATTTCCTCGCGCCAGGGGGCGGCGATGACCTGTACGCCCAGCGGCAATCCGTCGTCGAGCCAGACCGGCGCGGCGGCCACGGGCAGGCCGATGAACGAGATCGGCTGCGTGAACACGCCGATATTGGGCCGCACCGGCAGGCTCACACCATCGAGGACAAAGTGCGTCTGGCCGCCCTTCGGCGCCCGGCAAGGCGTGGTCGGGGCCAGGATCACGTCGACGGAGTCGAACAGCTCAAGCACCCGCGCCCGGTACCAGCGGCGGAACCGCTGCGCCCGTTCCACATGCGCCGCAGGAAGCATCGCCCCGGCGATCAGGCGGTCCCGCACCGCTGGGTCGAAATCCTTCGGCCGCGCGCGCAGGCGGTCGAGATGGAGAGTGGCGCCCTCCGCCGCGGTGATCAGGTAGGCTGCGGCGCGGGCACGCTGCGCCTCCGGCAACACGACGGTGCTTCGCGCACCCAGCGCTTCGGCCGCGCGCGCAACCGCTGCGAAGACCTCCGGGTCGCCGCCGCGGGCGAAGTAGTCGCCCGCTACCGCGATCCGCAGGCCGTCGGTCCCCGTTTCGAGCGCCGGTGTGACGGGGTCCGGCGGCCGGGTCGTCGCCACCGGGTCGTCCGGATCGGGTCCCTGCAGGGCATCGTAGGCGAGCGCCAGATCTGTGACGCTCCGGGCCAGGGGGCCGAGATGGTCGAGGCTTCCGACGAAGGGAAAGCTGCCCGCACGGCTCAGACGTCCGTAGGTCGGCTTCAGTCCGAAGCATCCGCAGAAGGCGGCCGGCACGCGGATCGAGCCGTTGGTGTCCGAGCCGAGCGTCAGCGGCACCAGTCCGGCGGCGATGGCCGCGGCGGAGCCGCTGGAGGAGCCGCCGGTCATGTGGCCGAGAGCGTGCGGATTGCGGGCGTCGCCGTCGTGGACATTCTCGCCGGTGAAGTCATAGGCGTACTCGCCCATGTTGAGGCCGCCGACCAAGATCGCACCCGCCGCCTCCAGACGCCGGATCAGCGCGCCGTGCCGTTCGGCCGCCGGCCGATCCCGGTTGATCTTCGCGCCGGCGCGGGTGGGCAGCCCCGCGATGTCGATCAGGTTCTTCACCGCGAAGGGCACGCCCGCGAGCGGTCCGATCCGGACGCCATCGCGGATGGCGGCGTCGAGTCGGTCAGCCCGCGCGAGCGCGCGTTCGGCGAGCACGTCGGTGAACGCGTTCACGCGACCGTCGATCCGTTGGATCCGTTCGAGGGCGTCCAGAACGACGGTTCGGGCGCTGGCACGTCCGTCCGCGACCGCCGCAGCGATCGACGCGGCATCGAAAGGCGTACTCACGCTTCGAATCTCGGCGCGGCATCGAGTTCGTCGGGAAGCGGAAACCCGCTCACCAACTCAGCAGCCGCGGCCAGGACGCGCAGGTTCGCCGCGATCGTCGGGACCCAGGCCGGATCAAGCTCCAGCGCCAGCAGGGCCGACGCCGCGGCCGCGTACGCTTCGGGATCGAAGGATGAGGTCTCTGGCATCACGATCTCTCAGCCGCCAAGCTTGTGGATGGGCATCGAAGCCGAAGCAGGGCCCATGCCGCCTGCTTTATGGATGCTTCGGGTCAAACACTGTCGCACGTTCCATCTCGAAGCGACGCGCGATCCTTCGGTCCGCGCCGCAGATCTTCACCCATCGCGTCGCGTCACCCTGTCGACGCGACACCGCAGTGCGGAGCTCCGATCCACATCCCCGATGCTCCGAGCAGGGGCATCGACGGCGCTCGGGTCCGGTCTCGTCTCCGGTCTTCTGAGGAGACGGCGTGAAATGCCCGGTTAGCTCGGCAGTCGTGGGCGAAGGCACGTCTGGCGCATCTCTCAGGAGCCCGTGTCAAAACTGCCCATCGAAGAAGCACAGTGTGGGCGAGCCAGGAGCGCGAACAGGCGCGCGCCGCGTCTGCCTATTCGATGTGCAATTTCGTCCCGTGCGGTGACGCTAGGCGGTACCATCCCGCTTTGATGACGCCGGACGGAGCGATGCCGCGAAGGCGGCGTCCATAAACGGCGCGCGCGCCCGAGGTCGCCCAAGCAAGCCAATGAGAAAAATGCAGGTCTGCATTGTCGAATGCGAAGAGCCGGCCGATGAAGATCAGTGCGTCAAATACGGAAGACGGCATCGACACTAGCCCGAACAGGGCTGATCCGGCATCTTCCTACTTCTTCCTACCCTGCACCGCCGCGTCGACCTTGCCCCAGTCGCGGGGGCGCCCTATCTCCAGTGCGGTCGCGAGCCGGATCTCCACGCGCCTCTCTTTGAGCGTTTGAACTCGCGTGCGACCGTCGGCTTGCGGTTTTTCGGCATCGGTCGATGAAACTCTTACAGAGATGATGACGTTTGTCGCCGCGTCGGCAGTCTGTGCCTCAGGCGGCGATTGCATATGGGATGGAGCTCTGGTTAAGGGCTTTCCGAAATTACAGACGTGGTCCGACCCGAGCGCTCCGGCGCAGGCCGAGCGCTCGGGTCGGACCATCGGCAGCGCCGATGGATCGGTGCGGTTCCGAGGCACAGGGGACGGCTTCGGAACCTCGCGTTGATCGAAACAGACGGGTGTCCCCCCGAAACGCTTCACGCTTGCAACTGAGAAAGGTCAGATGAGCGCATTCGACTACAGGAATTTCGACGACCGACGCCAGAACTCACAGAATGCCAAGGCCGCCTTGCTGGCCAAGTTCAAGGCTCGACCGCCGGCGGACGATCCGGAGGTGATCGCCAAGGCCAAAGCTCGCGCCGACGTTGCCAAAGCACGCGAGGAGCGTACCCGTGAACGCGAGGCTGCGCGGATCGCTGCCGAGCGCAAGGCTGCGGAGGAGAAGCGCCAGCGGGAAGAGGCCGAACTCGCCGCGCAGATCGCCCGGGAAGCCGCCGAACTCGCGGCGGCGCAGGAGCGCAAGTCCGCCGAGCTCGTCGCCAAGAAGGCCCAGCGCGACGCGCGCTACGCGGCCCGAAAGGCGAAGGCCAACAAGCGCTGAGCGCGAGCCGCGACGCTTGAGTGTCGATAGACGCCCGCCCGCAAGGCGGGCGTTTTCGTGTTTGGGCGTTTCACCGTGTCGGCAACCCGAATATGGCTTCCGGCGTTGACGGCCGCGGCGCAGGACAGAGGGAAGACCCCTGCGCGGTCCGCTCACGAGGACGCGATGCGCTTCCGATTCGCTCTGGCACTCATGCCCGCCGTGACATGGGCGAGCTTCAGCCTTGCTCAGGATTCTGCGACCGTGACGGCCTGCGAGACACTGATCGCGGCGCGCCGGATCGACGCTGCGGCCGGTTCGGGGCAGCCGGCCGCTTCCGAAGCCGAGTGTCGCCGGATCCCGCGGAGCCAAGTCGGCACCGTGGAGCAGCGGGCTATGATCGGCGGAGCCCCGTACGAGTGCATGACCGTCGCTGGGGGCGGCCGATGCCGCTGGATCGTGCCCTGACACCGGCCCCGACGCGCGAATGACTGTGCAACCAGCAGTTTGACCAAGCTTCACCGGAAGCCAAGACGCGCTATGTCTGCGGTTCGATCAGCGGGGATCGCACTTCAGAATGGCGCATATCGGGGCGAAGGCGAGAATCGCCGTATCGATAGTGTCCGGTTCGTTGATCGGCTTCGCGTTCGCCTCCGATCCCGTGCGGGCCGAGCCTCCGATACGGAGTCCGGAGGATGCGGCCTGCCGCCTGGAGGCCCGCGCCAAGGTCTTCTCGACGCCTAATCCGCACGGTCTGGAGCTGGAGCAGATCGGACGCCAGATCTATTTCGCCTGCATGAGCCGCCTAGGCCAAGCCAACGCCCAGGCGGGCAAAAATCCGGGACGACGGCGCGGCCATCGTCATCGGCGGCGCTGAGACGGGTCTCCGCGTCAAGCGTCGAGCGGTGCGCCGATACGGGTCCGCAACTGAAGGCGAAGCGCTTCGTCGCCACCCTCGGCCTCCAGCGCCGACATCAAGCGCAGGAGCTGGCTGAGCGGGGTCGTCCGGCTGCCGATCGCTTCGGCGATCTGGTCCGACAGGGATTTGACGTCCGGGATGAAGCGCGGTGCCGGGCCGGCTTGGTGGGTCTGGGGCATACGAGGCGCGCGTCCTTCGAAGAGATCCAGATTGGCGGCCGGCTCGCTACGCCTTTCGATCGTGCTGCACCAGCCCCTTTCTCGAATTTACGTAGCCGGCATCCAGACGAGTCACCGCGCTGCAACAGACGGGCGGAAACCTGTGGATCGTGGCGTGGGGCGCGAACGTCACGTCCCCTCTCAGCCTCGCGTCTCCGCCAGAAGCGAACGGTCGAATCCGTCGAGGAGGTCCTGCGGATCGCGGTAGATCGCGACGCAGCCGGCAGCGGAGAGATCGGCTTCTGGAAAGCCGCCGCACAGGAAGCCGATCGTGGGCAGCCCCGCCCGCCCGGCGGCCTCGGCGTCGTAGGGCGTGTCGCCGATCGCGTGGATGACGTCGTGCGACCCCTGGTGGAGCTTCTTGAGCGCCGCCTCGAAGATGTCGGGATGCGGCTTCGAGCGGTCCGCATCGTCCGAGCTGGTCGCCACGTCGATGAGGTCGCCGATCTTCAGGATCCCGGTGTAGTGCTCGACCTCCTCACGCTTGCCCGACGAAGCGAGTGCGATCTTGAGGCCGGCCGCCCGCAGGCGCTCGAACAGTGGGCGCACGCCCGGGAACGGTCGCACCTCGGGCAGGTAGGTCCGCTTGAACAGGTCCGAGCGGTAGGCCTCGATCGCCTCGCCCTCGCGCTTGACGCGCGCCTCCGGGAGGAAAACCGGCATCAGCTCGTCGCCTCCCTTGCCGATCTGCCGCCGGACATCGGCCTGATCGGTCTCGACGCCGAAATGCGCGAAGGCCTCGACCCAGGCGCGGGCATGGAGGTCGACGCTGTCGAGCAGCGTGCCGTCGATGTCGAAGATTGCCGCGCGCATCCCTGCCTCGCCTCGGCGCGGGACGCCCGCGCCACGGCCGTCAACCGGGCGGCGACCGCGCTGTTCCGCCGTGATGTGTTTCGAGCGGACCGTCAGGGTCCGAAAAACGCCAGAAGCCCGCCCCCGGGTGGGGGCGGGCTTCTGGCGGCATGCCGGATTTTTTCCGGCGGCGTGGGTGCGCCTGCAGGGCTGCGCGTCAGTGCATCGCGGCCGGCGTGCGGGCCGGCTTCGCCTTGGCGGCGAGGCCGGCAGTCACGGCCGCCTTCGACGCCCGGGCGGGCTTCGGTGCGGCCGGCTTGGCGGCAACCTTGGCGGCGACCTTGGCCGCGGGCTTGGTGGCAGACTTGGTGGCAGCCTTGGCGGCGGTCGGCGCAGTCGCCGCGACCTTGCCTTCAGGCTTGGCGACGGGCTTAACGGTCTTCGGGGCCGCAGCCTTCGCAGGGGCCTTGACGGTCTCGCCGGCTGCCAGGATGGCGTTGGCGCGCAGCTCGGCTTCCGCGCGGAGCCAGTGGGCCGCGGCCTGGCCGTGCCTGCGGCCCTCGTTCTCCCAGATGTAATAGGCGCATTCGCGCACGTGCTGCTCGCTGATCTGCATGCGGTCGATCTCCTGTCCGTCCCGGCTGAGAGGATCAGAGGACAGGGTTAAGGGTCGGTTAACCTCGTCGGCGTGCTGCGCGGACGCCTGTCCTGCGGCCGCCGGCGTCGCCCGCCATGCCTATTGCGGGATGCCCAGCACCCGGCGCGCCTCGGTCAGCAGCACCGCGTGCCGCGCCGATGCCGGGCCGTGGTCCGGCACCGCGCGGCCGGCACGGGCGATGAGATCCTGGAAGCGCTTCCGGTCCAGGGCGCGCTGGCCGATGCTCGCCAGCACGGCGCCCAGCACGGTGCGGACGGCCTCGGCGCGCTCTTCGGCGACCGCCAGGGCCTCCGCGGCCGCCGGGCCGGGTCCGGCTGCGTCGCGCCCGGCGGCCTGGGCCGCCGCCTGTGCCCGCGCGTCATCGCGCTCAGCCGCGAGGCGCCGCTCCTCCCGCCACGCGCTGTCGTGCTGATGCGTCCGCAGAGCCAGCAACACCCTCAGTGAGGCCGCCTCGGCACGGGCCTCCTCAAGCTTGGCCTGGGTCTCGCGCAGGTCGTTCAACAGGTTCGGCGCGAGCGTCTCGTCCGCAGTCACGTCCGGCTCCTCCACCTCGGTCACGCCCGTCCTGTCGCGCCCGCCGCCGAATGTCTACTCCGCCCCCCTCTGCGCGGACTGAGCCCAGGTTGAGAAAATCCGGTTGCCGGTCCACATGGAAGGCGGCGCCGCGCGGCGCCTGTCCCGGCCGGCCTTGAACCGGCGCAGCGGAGTTGCCCAGCATGTTCATCCAGACCGAAGCCACGCCGAACCCGGCGACCCTGAAGTTCCTGCCCGGACGCGTGGTGCTGCCCGAATCCACCTTCGAGGCCCGCGACGCCGAGGCTGCCGGCCGCTCGCCCCTCGCCTCCGCGCTGTTCGCCGTCCCGGGCGTTTCCGGCGTCTATTTCGGGCACGACTTCATCTCGGTGACGAAGGCCGAGGACGGCTCCGAGTGGGCCCAGGTGAAGCCGGCCGTGCTCGGCGCCATCATGGAGCATTTCCAGTCCGGTGCGCCGGTCATGGCCGAGGGGGCCGACGACGACATAGAGCCGGGCGACGAGTTCTACGACGAGGCTGACCACGACACCGTGGTAACCATCAAGGACCTGCTCGAGACGCGGGTACGCCCGGCGGTCGCGGGCGACGGCGGCGACATCACCTTCCGCGGCTACAAGGAAGGCGTGGTCTACCTGGAGATGAAGGGCGCCTGCTCGGGCTGCCCCTCCTCCACGGCGACGCTGCGGCACGGCGTGCAGAACCTGTTCCGGCATTTCCTGCCGGAAGTCCGGGAAGTCCAGGCCATCTGAGCGCCGGTACAGGATCACCGGATCGACCCCGGGGGCGCGGTCCCCGGGTGGCAGGACGCTGGCGCCCGTCATCAGGAAGGATGGCCCAGCAACGCCCTCGATTTTTCGTCACGTATCAATCGATCAGGCGTGAATCTGCGATTTCCGATCGAAGAAGCCTCGATACCGGATCGGACCCAGCCGAAGCTCCGTTCCGGGATGGCGTGTTCACAGATCTTGTCGCCGGTCGTTACCGGCGGGATCTTCAGGCTTGCGGCTTGACGGAAAGTTTTGGCGCCACCTTCGTGGTGCATCCATTCCGGAGATCCGCATGGGCCTGTTCGCGCACGGCAATTCTCACGAGGAAGGCGCCGGCGCCGCGGGACCCAGGTGCTGGCCTTTGCCTCCGCGCTGTCACGGCAATCCATCCGACCGGCTGAGCGACGAGGTGCACCGCTTCCTCGACGCCGTGCGTGCGGAATGAGCGCGGGCTGAACGCGGTCGAGTCGCAGGGGATAACCGGCGCAAGCCGGCAACACTCCACCGCTGATGAGCCTGCCCCGGCCGCCCCGCCGCTGACGAGCCGGTCGAATTGCTTTAACGCTCAAGACTCTTCGCGTCCTCCGGGGACGTTCAGGAGGCGACGGCCGGTCCGGACCGGCTTGCGGGAGTGGTCGTGCGTATCCTTGCCATCGACACAGCGCTGGACACCTGCGCCGCCTGCGTCCTTGCGGAGGATGACGAGGCGCCGATCTCCGACGAGTCGCTGCCTATGGCGCGGGGACATGCCGAGTCCCTGCTGCCGCTGATCGAGCGGGTGATCGCTCGGGTCGAGGGCGGCTTCGACGCCATCGACCGCGTCGCCGTCACGGTGGGGCCGGGGAGTTATACGGGCCTGCGGGTGGGCCTGTCGGCCGCCCGCGCCATCGGGCTCGCCACGGGCAAGCCGGTGGTCGGTGTCGGCACGCTCTCGGCGCTGCTGGCGCCCCTTCTGGCCGACACCGTCGAAGGCACGATCGCCGCGGCGATCGACGCCCGGCACGGAGCGGTCTACGCGCAGGCCCTCGGTTCCGGCGAAGGCCTTGCGCCCGCCCATCTGGCCATCGCGGACGCCGCCGACCATCTGGGGAGCGGGCCCATCGTGTTGACCGGCTCCGGGGCGCCGTTGCTGGCGGCGGCGCTGGCCGAGCGCGGTGTCGAAGCCCGCGTCGCAGGCGTGGCCGGACCGGACATCGCCTCCGTCGCGTCCCTCGGTCTGCTCGCCGATCCGACCCAGGCCCTGCCGCGACCCCTCTACCTGCGCGGCCCCGATGCGCGGCCCCAGGACCATGCGCGGATTGCCCGGCGATGACGCGGCCGATCCCGTTCTGGCCCTTCGACTGGTGGTTCGCGTGGTGGGATGCCCTCACGCCCGAGCCCTACGTCGCGCCCCTGACCGACGCATCGCAGGCCCCTGCCCTCGCCCGCCTCCACGCCACCGCCTTCGCGCGGCCCTGGGACGCGCACGAGTTCGAGCGGATGCTGTGTGAGCGCTCGACGCAGGCGCACGCCCTGTGGCGGGCCGGCACGCTTCAGGGTTTCGTGCTCTCGCGCCGGGCCGCGGACGAGGCCGAGATCCTGACCGTGGTGCTGTCCCCTGCGCTCCGGGGCGGCGGCCATAGCCGCAAGCTCCTGCGGGAGCACCTGTCGAGCCTCGCTCTCGCCGGGATCGCCCGGGTGCACCTGGAGGTCGATGAGGGCAATGCTCCGGCCCTCAAGCTCTACGCCCGCCACGGCTTCCGGCAGGTGGGCGCGCGCACCGGCTATTACCTCAAGGCCGACGGCAGCCGGGCGACCGCGCTGACGATGAGCGCCGACCTGTAGCGCCGTGAGCCGCTTCGGCATCGCTTGGCGCGTCGCGGCCCTCGCCCTCGCCTTCGCGATCCTGGGTCCGCCGCACTGGATTGCCCTGCGGCTCCTCGGCCGCCGCGCGAGCCTCGCCCCGGTCCTGTTCCATCGGGTGTTCCTGCGCCTGTTCTCGGTGCGGGTGACGCAGAGCGGCACGCCGCCCGCCCTCGGCGAGGCGGCCCTCGTACTCGCCAACCACGTGTCCTGGCTGGACATTATCGCGATCGGTTCCCTGCGACCGCTGTCCTTCGTGGCGAAGTCGGAGATCGCCGGCTGGCCGGTGATCAGCACCCTCGCGGGACTGCAGCGCACGCTCTACATCGACCGGCAGCGGCGCGGGGCGACAGTTGCGGTGAGCACCGCGATGGGGCATCGCCTGGCCGAGGGCGAGCTGGTGGTGTTGTTCGCCGAAGGCACGACAGGCGATGGCACGCGGCTCTTGCCGTTCCGCTCCTCCCTGGTCGGCGCCGCGCGGGCCGCCCTGCAGGCCGAGGCCGGGCGCGGCCGGATTCGCCTGCAGCCGCTGGCCATCGCCTATCCCCGGCGCAACGGCCTTCCGGCGACGCGGGCCGAGCGCGCCGAGATCGCCTGGTTCGGGGACACGGAGTTGGCCCCGCACCTCGCCGCCTTCGTGCAGGAAGGGCCGGTCGACGTGCACGTGGTCTGGGGTGCGCCGATCGTCTTCGAGGCCAGCACCGACCGCAAGGCTGCCACGGCCGCCGCAGAGGCCGAGGTCCGCCGCACCCTGCAGATTCTACGCACTGGACGCGGCGGGGATGAGCTCGGGGAGGAGGCCCCGGCCGAACCAGCCGGCCTGGGCCTGCACGGCCCTGAGATCGCGGCGGTCTGAGCACGGGCAAGGGGACGCACCCGGCACCCGAACGATCAGATCTTCATCGAAAATGATCCTTTGAAGAGACCGCGAGAATACATGATGCAGCGCATTGAGCGGGCTGAACCTCTCTGCTAGCTAGGCCGCAACCCGTAACAGTCGGGATTTGTGGAGGACGCCCGGTGCAAACCTGGAATCAGGTTTACGATCCGTTCGGGAGCCCGTGGCTCTCGACGCTCGCCGCCTCAGTGCCGGTCATCGCACTGCTCGCCATGATCGCCAGCGGGCGCGTGAAAGCCCATATCGCGGCCGTCATCGCCCTCGGCCTCGCCTTGCTGGTGGCGATCGTCGGCTTCGGCATGCCGACCGACCTCGCCACCCGCGCCGCCATCCTCGGCATGGTCACGGGCTTCTTCCCGATCGGCTGGATCATCCTCAACGTCATCTTCCTCTACCGGCTGACGGTAGAGAAGGGCTGGTTCGCGATCCTGCAGCAGTCGGTGGCCGGCATCACGGCCGACCGTCGGTTGCAACTCCTCCTGGTGGCCTTCGCGTTCGGCGCCTTCTTCGAGGGCGCGGGTGGCTTCGGCACGCCGGTCGCGGTGACCGGCGCGATCCTAATCGGCCTCGGCTTCTCGCCGCTCGCGGCCTCTGGCCTGTCGCTGATCGCCAACACCGCCCCCGTCGCCTTCGGAGCGCTCGGCGCGCCGATCCAGGGCCTGGCCTCGGTGACCGGCTACCCGCCGGAGATCCTCGGTGCGATGATCGGCCGGCAGCTGCCGCTGTTCTCTCTGATCGTGCCGTTCTGGCTGATCTGGGTGTTCGCCGGCTTCCGCGGCATGATCCGGGTGTGGCCGCCGATCCTGGTCTGCGGCGCCTCATTCGCGGTCGCGCAGTTCCTGATCTCGAACTACGTGAACCCGTGGATCGTCGACATCGGCGCCTCGCTCGTCTCGATGCTGGCCCTCGTGCTGTTCCTGAAGATCTGGCAGCCCAAGGAGATCTGGTCGTCGCCGGCTCTGCGCGGGCACGATCCGTCGCTGGCCGTCGCCGGTCCGCGCCCGGTGGCGCTCGGTGCCGGCGTGCCCGACATGCCGCCTCCGGTCCATGTCGGCGCCCGTACCGCCTCGCAGGGCGAGATCCTTATGGCCTGGGTGCCGTGGATCGTCCTCTCGGTGATCGTCGCGGTCTGGGGAACCGGCTGGTTCAAGGGCATCGTCAACCCGCTCTTCACCTGGAAGTACGAGGTGCCGGGCCTGCACAACGTGATCATGAAGGTGCCGCCGGTGGTGGCCAAGCCCGTACCCGAGGGCGCCGTCTTCCTGTTCACCTACATGTCCTACACGGGCACGGGCGTGCTGATCGCCGCGATCATCTCCGGCCTGATCATGCGGTTCTCGCCGCTGCGCCTCGTGACGGCCTACTTCGAGACCATCTGGGCCCTGCGCTACTCGCTGATCACGATCTCGGCGATGCTCGCGCTCGGCGTCCTCACCCGCTACGCGGGCGTCGATGCCACCCTCGGCCTCGCCTTCGCCGGCACCGGCATCCTCTACCCGTTCTTCGGGACGCTGCTCGGTTGGCTGGGCGTCGCCCTCACCGGATCGGACACGGCCTCGAACGTGCTGTTCGGCGGCTTGCAGCGGATCACCTCCGAGCAGCTCGGCCTCTCCGGCGTGCTGATGGCGGCGGCGAACTCGTCGGGCGGCGTGATGGGCAAGATGATCGACGCCCAGTCGATCGTCGTCGCCTCCACGGCCACCGGCTATTTCGGCCAGGAAGGCAAGATCCTCCGCTTCGTGTTCTGGCACTCGATCGCGCTCGCCTGCCTCGTCGGCTTGTTCGTGATGCTGCAGGCCTACGTGCCGTTCTTCCAGCACATGGTCATCGACCTGCCCGCCGCGGCCCCGGCCGCGCACTGAGGTCGGCGGCGGAAGCCTCCGCACCGCACCTGCACCGGCCGCCCTCGGGCGGCCGGTCGTGTTTTGGCGCCGCGACGGGCCGCACGATCCGTGCTACAGGCCCCCGCCAGCCCCTTCCCACGGGCGGGCGCGAGAACGTGAGCGGATTGGTTCGGGACGGCACGCGTTGAAGAAGGCTTTCGTCAAATCCTACGGTTGCCAAATGAACGCCTACGACGCGGCCCGCATGGCCGACGTCCTCGGCGCTGAGGGCTATGCGGCGACCAACTCGGTCGAGGATGCCGATGTGGTGATCCTCAACACCTGCCACATCCGCGAGAAGGCCGCCGAGAAGGTCTATTCGGAACTCGGTCGCCTGCGAGTCCTGAAGGGCGAGCGGAAGGCGCAGGGCCTCGACACCCGCATCGTCGTGGCCGGCTGCGTTGCCCAGGCCGAGGGCGCCGAGATTCAAGCGCGTCAACCCGCGGTCGACGTGGTGGTCGGTCCGCAGAGCTATCACCGCCTGCCCGACCTCCTGGCCCGCTCCCGCGAGCGGCGCGTCGTCGACACTGAATTCCCGATCGAGGACAAATTCGACCACCTGCCCCGTCGCCGGACCCTCGGGACCTCCGCCTTCCTGACGGTGCAGGAGGGCTGCGACAAGTTCTGCGCTTTCTGCGTGGTGCCTTACACGAGGGGTGCCGAAGTCTCGCGGTCGGTCGGGGCGGTGCTGGCCGAGGCGGAGCGGCTCGCCGAGGGCGGCGTGCGCGAGATCACGCTGATCGGCCAGAACGTTAACGCCTATCACGGTGCCGGCGCCGCCGACGCGCCTGTGGGCCTCGCCGAGCTGGTTCGCGCGGTGGCGCGGATTCCCGGGATCGTGCGGATTCGCTACACGACCAGCCACCCGAACGATTTCGACGACGCGCTGATCCGGGCCCATGCCGAGGTGCCGGCCCTGATGCCCTACCTGCACCTCCCCGTGCAGTCGGGCTCGGACCGGATCCTGGCCGCCATGAACCGGAAGCACACCGGCGACCAGTACCGACGCCTAATCGACCGGGTGCGCGCGGCGCGGCCCGACATCGCCCTGTCCTCCGACTTCATCGTCGGCTTCCCCGGCGAGACCGACGCGGATTTCGCCGAGACCCTGCGGATCGTGCGCGACGTCGGCTTCGAGAGTGCCTTCTCGTTCAAGTACAGTCCCCGTCCCGGCACGCCGGCCGCGGACCGCGCGGACCACGTGCCCGAGGCCGTGATGGCGGGGCGGCTGGCGGAGCTGCAGGCGCTCCTCGACAGCCAGCGCCACGCCTACCAGCGGGCAGCCGAGGGCCGGATTTTCGATGTCCTTGTCGAGAAGCCCGGACGGCATCCGGGGCAGGTCGCGGGCAAGACGCCGCACTTGCTCGCCGTCCAGTTCGACGCCGCGCCTCACCATATAGGCAACGTGGTGCCGGTGCGGATCACCGAGGCCGGCGCCAACAGCCTGTTCGGGCGGCTCGTTTCGGAGGCTGCGGCGGCGTGAGGATGTGGGCGGTCGGGATGGCGGCGAGGATCACGGCTTGAGCGCATCGGACGGTGGGGGCGCGCGCGGCGCCCTGCGAGGTCGCGGCCCGGCGGCGCGGCCGCCCGGATCGGACGAGGCGGTCGAGGTGCCTCTGACCTTCGACGACAACCGCCTCGCGAGCCTCGTCTTCGGCCAGTACGACCAGAATGTCGCCCATATCGAGCGCCGGCTCGACGTCACCGCGACGGCACTGGGCAATCATCTCGTCATCAAAGGCCCGGCCGACGCCGCGGAGACGGCGCGGCGCGTGTTCCAGAAGCTCTACGCGCGGGTGCGCACCGGCGGAAGCACGCTGACGCTCGGCGACGTCGACGGTGCCATCCGCGAGGCTTCCGCGCAGGCGACCCTGTTCCCGGCCGAGGTCATCGCGGCCGAGGCCGACAAGCCGCATTTCGAGCAGATCGCCACCCGGAAGCGCGGAGCCGTGCGGGCGCGCAACCCGGCGCAGGACGAGTACATCAAGCTCCTGCGCACCAACGAGCTGGTCTTCGCCGAGGGGCCGGCCGGCACCGGCAAGACCTGGCTCGCCGTGGGTCATGCCGTGTCGCTGCTGGAGCAGGGCCACGCCGAGCGGCTGATCCTGTCCCGGCCCGCGGTGGAGGCCGGCGAGCGGCTGGGCTTCCTGCCGGGCGACATGCGTGAGAAGGTCGATCCCTACCTGCGGCCGATCTACGACGCCCTCTACGACTTCATGGAGGCGCGCCACGTCGACCGCGGCCTGCAGACCGGCACGATCGAGATCGCGCCGCTGGCCTTCATGCGCGGCCGGACCCTGACCAATGCCGTGGTGCTCCTCGACGAGGCGCAGAACACGACCTCCATGCAGATGAAGATGTTCCTCACGCGCCTGGGCGAGGGCTCGCGGATGATCATCACGGGCGATCCGAGCCAGATCGACCTGCCGCCCGGTCAAAAATCCGGTCTCGTCGAGGCCGTCAGCGTGCTGGAGGGCGTCGAGGGGATCGGCCATGTCCGGTTCAAGGATGTCGACGTGGTGCGCCACGACCTCGTCCGCCGGATCGTCACCGCCTACGAGCGCGCTGCCCACGGCGTCAGCGAGGCCGACCGGAATCCGAACCCCAGGCGCCGGCCGCTGGTGTGATCATGCCGCATGAGATCGATCTCGCCGTCGAGGACGAGCGCTGGGAGACCGCGATCCCGGATCTCGAATCGCTCGTGATCCGCGCCGTGGAGGCCGGGCTGGCCATCGTCCCCGAAAACCCGGCGGGCCCCGTCGCGGTCAGCATCGTCCTGACGGACGACGCCGCCGTCCGGGAGCTGAACGGGACATGGCGCGGCAAGGACAAGCCGACCAACGTCCTCTCATTCCCGGCGGCCTCTCAGCCTAGGCATCTCGAAGCCGCGACGCCGCTTGGCGACGTGGTCCTTGCTTACGAGACCCTGGTGCGCGAGAGTGCGGAGCAGTCGAAGCCGCTCCAGAATCACCTCGCGCACCTCCTCGTCCATGGCACCCTGCATTGTCTCGGTCAGGACCACGAGATCGGCGAGGCCGAGGCCGATGCCATGGAAGCCCTTGAGGTCGCGGCCCTTGCGACCCTCGGCATCCCGGACCCCTACGCCTGAGCGCACGACGCCCGAACGCTCCCAGATCAGAGAGACATGACCAACGATCGAAGTCGCGGCGCGGCCCTGGCCGCGCCCAGTTCCACCGAGGGCGAATCCCAGACTCGGGAGCCCTGGTACGACCGCCTGCTCCAGGCGCTCCACCTCAAGCCGCGCGATTCGCTGCGTGAGGGCCTTGAGGAGGCGCTGGCCGAGCCGGATGCCGGCGAGAGCGGCCTTACCCCGCTCGAGCGGATCATGCTCAAGAACGTTCTGGGCCTGCACAAGGTGCGCGTCGACGACGTGATGATCCCGCGGGCCGACATCGTCGCGGTGTCCAACGATACCAGCCTCGGCGATCTGCTCAAGCTGTTCCGCACCGCCGGCCATTCCCGTCTGCCGGTCTACGGGGAGACCCTCGACGATCCCCGCGGCATGGTCCACATCCGCGATCTCGTCGACCACATCGCCGCCAAGGCCGAGCCGGCCCGCCGCAGCGCCCCGGCCGCCGTCAAGGCCGCGGAGCCTGGCGTCGACGGGGTCGCGGATGCGTCGGTCGCGCCGCGGGTTCGCCGGGTGGCGGCCCGGCTTCCGCGCGGGCTCGACCTCGGCAAGGTCGACCTGACGACGACCCTGGCGGCCGCGCGCATCCAGCGTCCGGTCCTGTTTGTGCCGCCCTCCATGCCGGCGATCGATCTGCTGGTGCGGATGCAGGCGACGCGGACCCACATGGCCCTCGTCATCGACGAGTACGGCGGCACCGACGGCCTGATCTCGATCGAGGATCTGATCGAGGTCGTGGTCGGCGACATCGAGGACGAGCACGACGTCGCCGAGGACAAGCATGTCCAGCGCGTCGACGGCGAGGGCGAGGTGTTCGTCGCCGATGCCCGCACGCCGCTGGCCGAGGTCTCTGAGGCGACCGGCGTCGATCTGGTGGCGGCGGTCGGTGAGATGGCCGAGGAGATCGACACGCTGGGCGGTATGATCGTGACATTGGCCGGGCGCGTCCCGTCGCGCGGCGAACTGATCGCCGGTCCGGGCGACCTTGAGTTCGAGGTGCTCGACGCCGATCCCCGGCGCCTGAAGCGCCTGCGCTTCCACAAGGGCGCGGCGCGGATCGCCACTGTGGTCCCCCTCGCCTTGCCCCCGCCCTCCAGCGCGCCGGTCACCGAGACGCCGCACCCGTGACGGGCGCGGCATGACTCGACTAGCGGACGGCTATGCCCGCTCCTCCGCGGCGCCGGGCGTATCTGCGCGGGAGCCGGCGTCTGGTCCCCCGCGCGGTGCGGTCCTGGTCATCCTGCGCCTGACCGGATGGCGCCGACTCGGCTTGGCCTGGATCGTCGGCGCGCTCGGGGCCCTGGCGATGCCGCCTTACGGCATGCTGCCGGCCCTCATCCTTTCCCTGACCGTCGCGGTCTGGCTCCAGGACGGGGCCTCCGCCGGCCTCACGACCCTTCGGCGATTCTGGCCGTGCTTCCTGCTCGGCTGGGCGTGGGGCTTCGGCTACCTCACCGCCGGCCTGTGGTGGCTCGGACAGGCCTTCCTCGTGGAGGCGGACGAGTTCCTCTGGGCATTACCGCTCGGCGTCATCGGCCTGCCCTTCGGGCTAGGCCTATTCTACGGGGCGGGCTTCGGGGCGGCCGGCCTCCTGTGGGGGCGCGGGCCCGCGCGAATCGCCGCCCTGGCCTTCGGGCTCGGCGGCGCCGAGTGGCTCCGCGGCCACCTGTTCACGGGCTTTCCCTGGAACACCCTCGGGATGGCGCTCGCCCAGAACCTCTGGCTGATGCAGTGGGCCGCGGAGATCGGGCTTTACGGCCTGACGATCCTGGCCGTCCTGATCTGCGCCGCGCCCGCGACGCTCGCCACCGGATCGCACCCGCGCAGCCGGTACGGTCCCAGCGCGGCGGCCGCAATCGTGCTGATCGGCATGGGTCTCTACGGCGCCGCGCGCCTCGGACCGCCCGATCCGGCCGTGGCCGGCGTTCGGCTGCGCCTCGTGCAGCCGAACCTGCCTCAGGACGCCAAGTTCAGGCCCGAGAACCGGGCCGACATCGTGGACCGCTACATCGAGCTGAGCCAGCGTCCCGTAGGGGCCGGCGAGGCCGAGCCGACCCACATCGTCTGGCCGGAATCCGCCTTCCCGTTCCTGATTCAGCGCGATCCCGACGCCTTGGCCAAGGTCGCGGCCGGCCTCAAGCCGGGTCAGCACCTGATCACCGGCGCGGCCCGCGCGGAGGAGCCGCTGCCCGGCGAGCGGCTGCGCTACTTCAACGCCGTGATGGTGATCGGCCCGGGCGGTGCGATCTCCGACACCTACGACAAGGTTCACCTCGTTCCCTTCGGCGAGTACCTTCCGGCGCCGCTCGACGCCGCCCTGCGGGCGCTCGGCCTGCGCCAGTTCGTGGCGATCCCGGGCGGCTTCTCCGCCGGGTCGGCCGCCGCCCAGCGGATCCTGACAGTTCCGGGCCTGCCACCGGTGGCGGCGACGATCTGCTACGAGGCGATCTTTCCCGGTGCGATCCTGCCCGCCGGTCAGGCCGTACCGGTGGCGCCCGGCCTGATCCTGAACGTCACCAACGACGCGTGGTTCGGCGACACGCCGGGTCCCCGCCAGCACCTCGCGCAGGCACGCCTGCGCGCCGTCGAGGAAGGGCTGCCCCTCGTGCGCGACGCCAATACCGGAATCTCCGCGGTGGTCGACCCGCACGGTCGGATCGTCGCCCAGACCAAACTGGACGAGGAAACGTGGCTCGATGCCGATCTGCCCGCCCCGATCATCGGCGGCACCCTGTACCGCCGGATCGGCGACGCTGCCTTCGCCCTGATGCTCGCCGCCTGCCTCAGCGGCGCCCTGATCGCGCGTCGGCAACCGTGAACCCCGCGTGAGCCTCACGTGACCCCCGATCGCACCGCTCCGGGTCGGTTCCTGCTCGGGCTCGCGCTGATGCTGGTCGCGTTCAACCTGCGGCCGGCACTGAGCACGGTCGGCCCCCTGCTGGCGACCATCCGCGACGGGACCGGCCTGGGCGCCGGCGGCGCCGCAATCCTCACGACGCTACCGGTTCTCTGCCTCGGCATTGCCTGCGCCCTGGCCGCGCCGCTGATCCGGCGAATCGGCCCTGACCTCGCCGTGCTGGCGGGATCCACGATCCTGGCGGCCGGCCTGACGCTGCGCGGCCTCGGCGGTCTCTGGCCGCTCTTCGCCGGGACGGCGCTGGCCGCCATCGGCATCGGGCTCGACAACGTGCTCCTGCCGGCCCTGGTGAAGCGCGATTTCGCTGCCAGCGGCGGCCTGATGACCGGCCTCTACACCATGACCCTCTGCCTCGGGGCGGCCGCGGGCGCCGGGGCGGCGGTGCCGGTGGAGCACGCATTGGACGGGGGCTGGCCCTCCGCTCTGGCGATCTGGTCGCTGCCGGCGCTGGCCGCTGCCTTCCTGTGGATCCCGTTCGCCCGCCGGACGGTCTCGACCGCCGCGCCCTCCGCCGGGCGACTGCTCCGCAACCCGCTGGCGTGGTGGGTGACGGGCTTCATGGGCCTGCAATCGTCGCTCGCCTACATCCTGTTCGGCTGGCTGCCGCTGCTCCTCCAGGGGCGCGGCCTGACACCGCTGGATGCGGGGCTCTACGCCTCGCTGACCACGCTGGTTCAGGCCCCCGGCGCTCTGCTGACCGCCATGCTGGCCGCCCGCGCCCGGGATCAGCGGGCCTGGATCATCGCCATCCCGGGGCTCACCGCCGCGGCCTTCCTGGTCCTCGCCTTCGGGGCGGATTCGCTGCGCATCCCGGCTGCCGGCGCGCTCGGCTTCGGGGTCGGCGGATGCTTCGGCCTCGGACTGACCCTGATCGTGCTGCGCGCCGCCGACGCGGCGAGCGCCGCGGGCCTGTCGGCCATGGCACAGGGCATCGGCTACACGGGCGCCTGCCTCGGCCCGCTGGTGTTCGGCCTCGCCCATGAGGCCACAGGCGGATGGGGCGTACCGGGAGCGCTGTTCGTCGGCATCGCCGTCGTGGCGATCCTGATCGGTCAGGCCGCCGGCCGCGACCGAAGGGTCAGCGCGGCGGAGCCGGAGCCGCAAGATGCCTCCGCTCAGCCGTCGACCGCGCTCCACCCGGCCAACCCGGCCAGCGGCTCCTGATCATAGCGCGCCATCAGGTCGGTCATCGCGGCCTGATCCGAAAGGCGACCGTTCGCGGCCAGCCGGGCGAGCCCCTCGAAGAATCCCTCACGGCCGAGGGCCGGCGCGAAGCTCAGCGTGAAGCGCACCGGCCGGTCGCCGCGATTAGCGAAGGCGTGGGAAACGCCGGGCGGGATCAGCGCGAATTCGCCCGGGCCGAGGTCGTGATCCGTCCCGTCGATGTGAAGCGCGAGCCGGCCGGCCTCCACCTGGAACGTCTCTGTCAGCCGGGCGTGGCGGTGCAATCCGGCGCCGGGCGTGCGCGGATCCATGTCGACCCGGTAGATGCCAAGCCCGTCGGCCGTCTCGTCGCTGCGCGCCAGATAGGAGACACGCATGCCACCGATGACAGCGTTCGGGCCGAGACGGTGGTGCACGACATGCGCCATCACAGCCCTCGCCCGCTGTTCAAACAAAAATCCCGCGCGGCCGAGTGACCGCGCGGGCTCCGAGTGCGATCGAGACCGCGAGGCCTACTCCGCGGCGACCCGATGCGCCTGCGAGCCGTCCGAGTAGGTCTCGGACTGCAGGCGCTTGCCCGGGGCGGCGCGGCCCGGCAGTGGCGGCAGCGCCTTGGCCTTCTCCAGATCGATCCCGGCACCCTCGGCGACGCGGCGGCCGTAATCCTCGTCCGCGTGCCAGAAGTGCCAGACCATCCGGAGCTGGATCGGCTCGGGGCACTGCTTCATATCGGCGACGAGGTTGGCGATCAGGTCGTCGCGCTCCCAGTCCGCGAAGGAGCGGTAGCGAACGCCGGCCTGGGTGTAGTCGTCCTCGCAACGCGAGGTTTGATACCGGCCGAGTCGGCCCTCCACCGGCTGGTGGTAGTCCTTCGCGGGCTTCGGCGCCTCGCGCAGGCCCTCGGCCAGGGTCGAGGGCTCGTAGTTGATGTGCTTGTTCGGGCCGGTGCCGTCGACCGTGTAGGCCATCTGACCGTCGCGCTGGTTCGAGTAGACCCTCACGCCCGGCTGCGGCGCGTTGATCGGCAGCTGCAGGTAGTTGGCGCCGACGCGGTAGCGCTGCGTGTCCGAATAGGACAGCGTCCGACCCTGAAGCATCTTATCGTCCGAGAAGTCGATGCCATCGACCAGCACACCGGTGCCGAAGGCCGACTGCTCGACCTCGGCGAAGAAGTTGTCCGGCACGCGGTCGAGCACCATGCGGCCCACCGGCAGCAGCGGGAACTGGTCGACCGGCCACAGCTTCGTGTCATCCAGCGGGTCGAACGACAGGTGGTCGTTCGGGCCGTCCGGCATGATCTGGACGCAGAATTCCCACTCGGGGAAATTGCCGGCCTTGATGTTGTCGTAGAGGTCGCGGGTCGCGTGGCCGACATCCTTCGCCTGGATCTCGGAGGCCTGCTGCGAGGTCAGGTTGCGGACGCCCTGCTTCGGCTCCCAGTGAAACTTGCAGAGCACGGCCTCACCCTGGTCGTTGACCAGCTTGTAGGTGTTGACGCCCGAGCCTTCCATCTCGCGGTAGTTCGCCGGGATGCCCCAGGGCGACTTCAGGTGCGTCACCATGTGGATCGACTCGGGGTGCTGGGCCACGAAGTCGAAGAAGCGCCACGCCTCCTGGCGGTTCGTCACCGGATCCGGCTTGAACGCGTGGATCATGTCGGGGAACTTGATCGCGTCGCGGATGAAGAAGACCTTCAGATTGTTGCCCACGAGGTCCCAGTTGCCGTCGACGGTCTTGAACTTGACCGCGAAGCCGCGCGGGTCGCGCTCGGTCTCCGGGCTCTCCTTCGCGCCGGCGACGGTCGAGAAGCGCACGAACATCGGCGTCTTGACGCCGGTCTCGTTCAGCACGCGGGCGCGGGTGTACTTGGAGGCCGGCTCGTCGCCGATCTTGCCGTAAGCCTCGAACCAGCCGTGGGCGCCGGCGCCGCGGGCGTGGACGACGCGCTCCGGGATGCGCTCGCGGTCGAAATGCGTGATCTTCTCGATGAACTGGTAGTTCTCAAGCGTCGCGGGGCCGCGCTCACCGACCGTGCGGGTGCTCTGGTTGTCGCGGACCGGGTGGCCCTGGCGGGTGGTCAGGATCGGGCGTTGATCGCTCATGCGTACCGTCTCTCCGTTCTGCGAAGGCTCTCGGTGACAACGGGGCCAGCCTGGAACCGTTCTGGTGCATGGTTATGACCTCGGTGGAACCCCGAGGCAAATGCATCGTCACAAAGGTTCTGATAGACGTGATCTATGAACCTCGCCGGCCTATCCCTCCGCGACCTTGAGTATGTCGTCGCCGTCGCGGACGAAGGCCATTTCGGCCGAGCGGCGGAGCGCTCCAATGTCAGCCAGCCGACGCTCAGCGTGCAGGTCCGCAAGTTGGAAACCGCGCTCGGGCTCACCTTGTTCGAACGCTCGAATCGCCGGGTGCTGCTCACGGAGGCGGGGCAGGTCATCGTGCGGCAGGCGCGTGTGGTCCTGGCGGAGGCGCAGCGGCTCCTCGCGCTGGCCAGCGAGGGGCGCGGCGCTCCGCTTACGGGGCGACTCGTTCTCGCGGCGATCCAGACGCTGGGACCGTATCTATTCCCGTTGGTGATGCGACCGCTGCGCGAGCAGTACCCGCTGCTAATGCTCTCGCTGTCCGAATCGCGCACGGCCGAGATCATCGAAGGCCTGCGCGACGGGCGCATCGACGCCGCTCTGGTGTCCCTGCCTGTGGCGCAGCAGGGGCTGGCGGTCTCGCCCCTCTTCATCGAACCCTTCTGGCTCGCCTGCCCGTCCGAGCACGCCCTCGCCCGCGGCGGCGCCCTCTCGGCGACGGAGATCGCAGGACCCGACCTCCTGCTTCTGGACGAAGGGAACTGCCTGCGCGACCAGGCCATCGCGGCGTGCGGCGCCGGCTCCTCGGTCGGCCGCCACGCCACGAGCCTTGAGACGCTGCGGTCGATGGTGGCGGCCGGTGCCGGATACACGCTGCTGCCGGCCCTGGCCGTGCCGTCCGGGCCGGACCCGACGGGCCTCACGGTGACGCGGGCGTTCGACGTTGACGGGCCGGGCCGCACCGTGGCGCTGATCTGGCGGGCCAGCGATCCCCGCGGCACGGGGCTCGCCAGTCTCGCGGCCTTCTTCCGCGCGCATGCGCCGCCCGGCACGGCCGCCTGTCGCGACGGCGATGGGATCCTGTAAGGGGCTCGGCCGGCGAAAAACTGTCAGCCTTGACGGAGATGCGGGGCCGCCGTGCCGAAACTCCGCCGTGACAGAGCCAATATTGCCGTGTAGCGCGGGTCTTACGCCCGACCGTCTTGAGCGGGTGGATACTTCGCCGGTTCCCTTGCCCTCGCTCCGCACCTTCGGCCTCTGGGTCGCCCTTATCGCCGTCTCAGCCATCGTTTCCTACGGGCTGATGCGCGCGCAGTTTCCGGCTGCGCTGCTGCTCGGGCCCATGATCGCGGCGATCGCGTTCGGCGTCGGCGGCTCTCGTCTCCGGGTGCCGCGACCGGCCTTCCAGGCTTCGCAAGCGGCGATTGGTTGCCTCGTGGCGCACGCGGTGACCGGGCAGATCGCCCAGACGCTGCTGGAGGACGGCCCGCTCATCGTCGCCGTCGTGCTGGTGACCGTCGCGGTCAGCGGCCTCGTCGGCTGGATCCTGACGCGGCTGCGCGTGCTTCCCGGGACCACGGCGGCCTGGGGCTCGTCTCCCGGCGGCGCGTCCGCCATGGTTGCGATGGCCGAGGATTTCGGGGCCGACCCGCGCCTCGTTGCCTTCATGCAGTACGTGCGCGTTGCCGCCGTCGTGTTCTCGGCCTCGCTGGCCGCGCGGTTCCTCATGGAATCTCCCATCCCAGGCGCCGCCGCGGGAGCCGGCGAGGTGACCGGGCCCCTCTCCCTTCTGGCGACCCTGACGGTCGCCGTCCTGGGCGCCGGCGCCGCGCTCGCCCTGCGGGTGCCGGCTGGCGCGCAGGTCGGACCGATGGTCCTCGGCAGCCTGCTCCACGCCACCGGCGTGGTTCGCATGGCCCTGCCGGTCCCACTCCTCGAGATCGCCTATGCCTGCATCGGCATCTATGTCGGCCTGCGCTTCACCCGGGAGACCCTGCGCCTGACCGTCACGGCCCTGCCCGGTATTCTGGTGGCGACCTTCTCGGTGATCGCGCTATGCGCGGCCTGGGGCTGGGGGCTGACCCTGCTGCTGCCGATCGATCTCCTCACCGCGGTCCTCGCCACGAGTCCGGGCGGGCTCGATTCGGTGGCGATCATCGCGGTCGGCTCGAAGGCGGACGTCTCCTTCGTCCTCGCCGTCCAGACGCTGCGTCTGTTCGTGGTGCTGCTCACCGGGCCCCTTCTGGCCAAGTGGATCAGCAGGTCCGTACCGGAAACCGCGTTGCGATGAATGCTCTGCTCCTCGCCTTCCTGAACTCCTGGCGCGGGCTGCTTCACGGCGCGCGCACCGAGCGGGCGGTGCGGCAGGAATTGATGCTCCTGGCGCTCGGCGTCCCGGTGGCCCTCCTCCTCGGCACAACCCTCTGGGTTCGCGTCGCCCTGCTGGTCAGCCTGATGCTGATGCTCGCCGCCGAGTTCCTCAACACCGCCGTCGAGAAGCTCTGCGATCACGTCCACCCTGCGCACCACCCGATGATCGGCGTCGTGAAAGACTTGGCCTCCGCCGGGACGTTCATGGCGCAGTTGGCGGCGCTGGTCGTATGGGTGGCAGCGCTGGTCGATCGGCTGGGCTGACCTGCATCGCGTCCCACGCGCTCGCATCCGCTGGCCGGAGGGTCTATCTGGCCGGCAGAGCCCAGTGCGCCGGTCGAGAAGCCAAACCGTGACGGACTACATCCGCAAGATCCTCACCGCCCGCGTCTACGATGTGGCGATCGAGAGCCCGCTCGACCCCATGCCGCGGCTGACTCAGCGGCTCGGCCGCCCGGTTCTGCTGAAGCGCGAGGACCTGCAGCCGGTCTTCTCGTTCAAGCTGCGTGGCGCCTACAACAAGATGTCGGGTCTGAGCCCGGACCAGATCGCCCGCGGCGTAGTCTGCGCCTCGGCGGGCAACCACGCGCAGGGCGTGGCACTGGCCGCCGCCAAGCTCGGCGCGCGGGCCGTCATCGTGATGCCGCGGACTACGCCCTCCATCAAGGTCGATGCCTGCCGGGCCCGCGGGGCCGAAGTGGTTCTGCACGGTGATGCCTTCGACGAGGCGCTCGCCCAGGCCAAGGCGCTCGAAGCCGAGCAGGGCCTCACCTTCCTGCATCCCTTCGATGATCCGGACGTGATCGCGGGCCAGGGCACCATCGGCAAGGAGATCTTGGAGCAGCATACCGGCCCGATCGAGGCGATCTTCGTGCCCGTGGGCGGCGGCGGGCTCGCCGCCGGCATCGCCACCTTCGTGAAGTACCTGCGGCCTGGCACCAAGGTGATCGGCGTCGAACCCGAGGACGCCGCCTGCATGGCCGCGGCGCTGGCGGCCGACACGCGGGTCAGCCTGCCCTCGGTCGGCCTGTTCGCCGACGGCGTCGCCGTACGGCAGGCCGGCGAGGAGACCTTCCGGCTCTGCCGCGAGCACCTCGACGAGGTCATCACCGTGGACACCGATGCCATGTGCGCGGCGGTCAAGGACATCTTCGACGATACTCGCGCGGTGTCGGAGCCGTCCGGGGCGCTCAGTCTGGCCGGCGCCAAGCTCTACGCCGAGCGCGAGGGCGGCGACGGGACGCTGATCGCCATCTCGTCCGGCGCGAACCTGAATTTCGACCGCCTTCGCCACATCGCCGAGCGTGCCGAGATCGGCGAGCAGCGGGAGGTGCTGATCGGGGTCACGATCCCGGAGCGGCCTGGCGCCTACCGGGCCTTCATCAACGCCCTCGGGCCCCGGGCGATCACGGAGTTCAACTACCGCCACGCGGCCGGCTCGGAGGCGCAGATCTTCGTCGGGATCAACGTCACCGGCGGCAAGCGCGAGAAGCAGGCGCTCATCGCCATCCTGCGTGAGGCCGGCTACCGCGTCTTGGACATGAGTGACAACGAGATGGCCAAGGTGCACGTCCGCTACATGGTCGGCGGCCGGGCCGTGGGCGTGGCGCACGAGCGCCTGTTCCGCTTCCAGTTCCCGGAGCGGCCGGGCGCGCTGATGAAGTTCCTCGACGCCCTCGGTCCGGATTTCGACATCACGCTGTTCCACTACCGCAACCACGGCGCCGATTACGGCCGCGTACTCGCGGGCATCGCTGTGCCCCCCGCTGAGCGCGCGCGGTTCGACGCTGCGATCGAGGCGCTCGGCTACCCGGCCACCGACGAGACCGAGAATCCGGCCTACCGGCTGTTCCTCGATGGGGAGAGCGTCGGGGCGGGGTGAGCGTGAACCGGTTTGTCGCTCTCCCGCCCCTCGCATTTGCGGGCGTGACGCAATCGCGCATCATCGAGACAGCATACACACGGCGCGCTGCCCCGGGTCCTTTTACGACACTCGCGATGATGCGCGGCGTGCCTGGCAGGTCTATTCCTCCCCCTCCTCCACCGCCGTGACATCGGGCAGCGCCCGCAGCTTCGCCGCGATGGCCTCGAAGCTCGTCCGAGACAGGCGCACGAAGGTGACGGTGACTTCGTCGAGGTCCGGGTCAGCGCTCGGGCGGACCGCGAAGGTCCGCACCCGCGAGGCGCGCTCGCCGGACGCCGCATTGAGGGTGTCGATCGACAGGGCTCCCTTGCGGGCTATCAGACGCAGGGTCTGGGCCCGCATCCTGTCCCGCCAGCGCTCCTCGAACGGCTTGACCCCGGCCAGGATGCCGACGATCAGCGCCGTCGCCGCCAGGGCCGGCACGTAGAGCCCGCTGCCTATCGACAGGCCGATCGCCGCGACGCCCCAGAGGCTGGCCGCGGTCGTGAGGCCTTTCACCACCTCGCCGCGCAGCAGGATCGTGCCCGCTCCGAGGAAGCCGATGCCCGACACCACCTGCGCGGCAATACGGGAGGGATCGAGCACCACGTGCTGCATTCCGAGCACGTCGGAGAACCCGAAGGCCGAGACCAGCATGATCAGGCAGGAGCCGACGCAGACCAGCATGTGGGTCCGCAATCCGGCCGCCCAGAGCAGGCGTTCGCGTTCCAGGCCGATCACGCTGCCGAAAAGGGCCGCCAGAGCCAGCCGGGCCACCATCTCGCCATTGCCGATCAGCGCAACCTCCCTGACACACCGTCGTCGACGGTCGGAAGTCTCGCGGAATATGAGCCGGCTATCAAGCGATCCCGAGGGCCGCCTTCTCGATCTCGTAGGCCGCCCTTACGGCCGCTGCGCCATAGGTCCGCTCCAGGCGCCGGACCGTGAAATGGGCCCGAGCCGTGCTCTGGAAATGGTCCATGAAGGCGGCGTTCACCGCCGCGCCGCCGAACGCACCGAGGATCGGAACCGCCTGGGCGGCGACCTTCTGTGAGACCACGAGACCGAACCGGGCCGCGATCTGCGCGGTGAAGCGGATGAGGGCTGGGGCCGATTGGTCGAGGAGTGTCTTGCTGCCGGCGTAGCGCGCTGCTTCCGCCAGCGTCTTCGCCAAGGCGGCACGAACCGCGAAGTAGCCGCTCTCCGTGAGGGCCGATCCCGCCTCGGTGGCCGCAGCCGCCCGTCCGCCCAGCGCGAAGACCTGGACGCAGGCCAGTGCGCTCTCGGCTGTTTCCAGATCCTCGCCCTCCTCGCGGGCGATCTCAGCGATCGAGCGCAGCATCAACGTGGTGGAGACCGGAAGCTCGACCGCCAGCGTCGCGAGGCCGAAGGCGCCCCCGACCGCGCCCGAGAGGGCCGCCATCGCCTTATGCTTGGTCTCGCCGGAGCCGAGCATCCGCGCGACCCGGCTCTCGGCCTTGGCGGAGGCGGCCACGACACCCTCACCCTCGGCCGGCGCGAGTTCCGTGCGCGGCAGCGTCGCCAGGGCGACGCGCATGGCGCCGCGCATGGCGGCCTCCGTGCTGCGGCCGACCGCCTCTGTGATGGGCGCGGGCAGCGAGCGACCGATGATGTCGAGGGGCGCGCCGGCCGCCGCGGAGAGGCGTGCCGCCAGGCTCGGCCGCTCCAGGATCCGCACGGCCCGGCGGAGGGCGGCGAGGTCGGCCTCGCTCAGGGCGGTCTCGGGCGTGGCCGCCGGCAGAGTCTCGTCGGCGCGGGTCAGGTCGCTCGTGCTCATCCGTGGGTTCCTGGTTCTGTCCCGCTCACGCGGCCCCGGGGGCTCGCGCCGTGGAAGGAAGTTCGGCCCCCGGTATGCGGTTCCCCGGCTCACCCGCGTCCCGTACCGGCACCGCATCGGCCAAGCGGCCGCTCCGTCGCCCGACGGCAAGGGCGAGGATCAGGACCGGTATTCCCACCAGCGACGTCATCACGAAGAAGGCCGGATAGCCGATCGCCGCGACGACGAAGCCGGACGAGCCCGCCACGAGCTTGCCCGGGAGGGCGTAGAGCGAGGAGAACAGCGCGTACTGGGTGGCCGCGTAGGCCATGCTGGTCAGGCTCGACATGTAGGCGATGAGCACGATCCCCGCGAAGGAGCCGCAGAAATTCTCGATCGAGATGGCCACGGTCAGGCGCCAGATGTCGGCTGGGCCTGCCGACAACCACGCGAAGGCGAGGTGCGAGGACGCCGCCAGGAATGCGCCGAGCAGCAGGGTCGGGAACAGCCCGAGGCGGGCCAGCGCCCAGCCGCCGGCGAAGCCGCCCGCGATTCCGATCCAGATCCCGTAGAGCTTGGTGACGGTGGCGATCTCCTTCAGGTCGAAGCCGAGGGTGCGGTAGAGGGGGCTCGCCATCACGCCCGACAGGAAGTCCGGCAACCGGTAGAGCGCCACCAGGAGCAGGATGCCCCAGAGGGCGGTGCCGAAGCGACCGTGGAGCTCGGTCAGCGGCTCGAGCACGGCCCGGCGCATCGACCACAGCCGCGATCGGCCCGGTTCCTCCACTTGTGCCGCGCGATGCGTGTCGAATGGCGGAGCCAGCAGGGCAGCGATCATCCCGACCAGCATGAGCGCGGCCATGATCAGGTAGGCCAGCGTCCAGCCGCCGGCCGAGGCGATGAACAACGCGCCGGCGCCGGCGGTGATCAGGCCCAGGCGGTAGCCGAGGTTCGAGGTCGCCGCCAGGATGCCTTGGAAGTCGCTGCCGGCGGCGTCGATGCGCCAGCCGTCGATGACCACGTCCTGGCTTGCTGCGCAGAACGCCACCAGGAAGGCGCCGAGGCCGAGGAGCGCGAGGTTGGTCTTCGGGTCCGAGAAGGCCATCAGAACGAGGCACAGCGCGACGGCGGCCTGGGTGGTCACCATCCAGGCCCGGCGACGCCCGAGACGAGCACCCAGCACCGGGACGTTGAGGCGGTCGATGGCCGGAGCCCACAGGAACTTCAGCGAGTAAGGCAGCGCCACGTAGCTGAACAGGCCGATCGCCCGCACATCGATGTCCGAGAAAGCGAGCCGGAGCGTGAAGGTCCCGAGCACAAGGAGCAGCGGCAGTCCCGAGGAGAAGCCCAATGCGAGCATCAGCGCGATGCGCCGGTCCTCCACGATGTCGCGGAGCCGGAAGCGGTGCGCGGCCGGCGGCTGGTTGGCCATGGCATGGAACTCCTGAGCCTGCGTGGCCTTGATCCCGCGAAATCGTGGCAGCCTTACGCCGCAGGTTTTTTCGCTGGATTGTGATGTCTTTTGCCTCAATCTTGATCGAAGCTTGCTTAACGCGGTGCCCCCGTCCTGCGGCGCGCGGCGTTTCGCAGGCGCCGCCGGTCAAACGGGTGTCGTCGCCTGTGTATGGATTGATGCGTTGAGTGTCCGAGCCAAGCCCAGTCCGCCACCCACGGCGCTGGTCGACGCGTTCGCGCGCAGCCCGTCGCCGATGGTCATCACGGATGCCCGCGCGCCCGACAACCCCGTCGCCTGGGCCAACGATGCCTTCCTGGCGGCGACCGGCTACGGGGCTGACGAGATCGTCGGGCGCAATTGCCGCATGCTGCAGGGCCCGGCGACTGACCGGGCGACCGTCGAGCGGATCCGCGGAGCGATCCGGTCGGCGGAGCCGATCTCGGTGGAACTGCTGAATTACCGGAAGGACGGGACGGCGTTCTGGAACGCGATGACCATCACACCGGTCCGCGACGCGGAGGGCGTGGCGTTCTTCTACGCGGCGCAGGCGGACATGACCCACGTCCACCAGCTCGAACTGACCATGCGCGGGACGAACGACCACTTGGAGCGCTTGGTCGATGCCCGGACGCAGGACCTGAGCGCCGCGCTGGAGCAGAAGACCGCGCTGCTTCACGAGGTCGATCACCGAGTGAAGAACAATCTTCAGGTGATCTCGTCGCTCATGCTGCTCAAGGCGCGCCGGACGCCGGAAGGGGAGGCCCGCGACGCGCTGCAGAGCATGGCCGAGCGGATCGGGGCGCTGTCGACGGCGCACCGGATGCTCTACTCGGAGGGCGACTGCACGCATTTCAACCTCGGCGAGTTCGCGGCCGAATTCCTGGCCGACATGAACGCCGGCCTCGATCCGGACCGGCGCCGCGTGGAGGCCGATGTGGAGCCGATCGCGGTCGCGGCCGCGATGGCGGCCCCGCTCGCCCTGCTGATCCACGAGCTGACCGCGAACGCCCTGCAGCACGCGTTCCCGGACGAGCGCGAGGGCCGCGTCTCCATCGCGGCCCGCCGCACCGAGTTGGGGATGCATCTGACGATCCGGGACGACGGAATCGGGCTCGCGGCGGCTCCGCCCAACCCGGCGGGCTTCGGGCGCAACCTCGTGGAGATGGTCGTCCGGCAGATGCGCGGAACCATCGCGTGGTCGGATGCCGAGCCCGGCACCACCGTGGAGATCGATATTCCGATCCGGGGCGCGTCTTGAGGATTCGGCCGTGACGCTTCAAGCTCACCGGTTCCCGTGCCGATGAACGGAGTGGATATGGAGCTGGGCGACACCAATGCGGCGGCCCTCCGAATCCTCGTGGTTGAGGACGAGGCGCTCATCGCGTTGGAGCTGGAGTGCCTTCTGGACGATCTGGGGCACGTGACGGTGGGCGTCGCCGGCAACGCGGCCGAAGCCATCGCGATGGGGCGCTCCACCGCGCCGGACGTCGCCCTCGTGGACATTCATCTGGTCGACGGACCGACCGGCATCGAGGTCGCGCGGGCGCTGTCGGCGGACCGGCGCACCACGGTGGTGTTCATGACCGCGAACGCCAAGCGCATCCCGGAGGACTTCGCCGGGGCGATCGGGGTGATCGCGAAGCCCTATTCCGAGCGGGTCGTGGCCAGCACCCTCGATTACGTCGCGGATCGCCGCGCCGGCCGGCGCGAGCCCAGCTGTCCGGACGGCTTCTCCCCGGCTCCGGCCTGAGGCCCTCCACACCGCTCTGAAATCCCCGGAGTCGCGAGTGTGCGGCTCGCCTAGCCCTTGCCCGCCCGCTCCCGCTTCAGCCGATAGAGCGCGTCCAGCGCTTCCCGCGGCGTCAGCGCGTCGGGATCGATCGCGTCGAGGAGCGCGCCGAGGGGGTCCTCGGGCGGCGGCTCCGGCGGCGGCGGCGGAGCCAGGGCGGCGAAGAGCGGCAGGTCGTCGATCCGCGCGCGGGCGGGGCGGCCCCGCTCCGCCTTCTCGAGGCTCTTGAGGATCGCGCCGGCCCGGGTCACGACGCTGCCGGGCAGGCCCGCCAGCCGCGCCACCTGCAGGCCGTAGCTCCGCTCGGCCACCCCGGGCACGACCTCGTGCAGGAACACGACCCCGTCCCGGTGCTCGGCCACCTTCAGCGTCGCGTTCTCGAGCCGCGCCAGGCGGTCGCCCAGGGCCGTCAACTCGTGGAAGTGCGTGGCGAAGAGCGCCCGGCAGGCATTGGCCTGGTGCAGATGCTCCAGGCAGGCCCAGGCGATGGAGAGACCGTCGAAGGTCGCGGTGCCGCGGCCGATCTCGTCGAGGATCACGAGCGAGCGCCGGGTCGCCTGATTCAGGATCGCGGCGGTCTCGACCATCTCGACCATGAAGGTCGATTGGCCGCGGGCTAGGTCATCGGCGGCGCCGACCCGTGAGAACAGCCGGTCGACCCGCCCGATTCGCGCCTCCGCGGCCGGCACGAAGGCGCCCATCTGGGCGAGTACCGCGATCAGCGCGTTCTGGCGCAGGAAGGTCGACTTGCCGCCCATGTTGGGCCCGGTGATCAGCCGGATCCGTCCGCGGGTGTCGCCCGAGAGATCGCAATCATTGGCGATGAACGGCTCGCCCGCGCGTCGCAGGGCCGCCTCGACCACTGGGTGGCGGCCGCCCATCACGACGAAGCTCAGCGAATCGTCGACCACCGGCCGCCGCCAGTCGAGTTCGACCGCCAGTTCGGCGTGGCTCGCGGCGACGTCCAGTCCTGCAAGCGCCTCGGCCACCTCGGCGACGGGCTCGGCCCGCGCGAGCACCCGGGCGGCGAGATCGTCGAACACCGCGCCCTCCAGGGCGAGCGCGCGGTCGGAGGCACCGGAGATCTTCGATTCCAGCTCACCCAGTTCGACGCTGGTGAAGCGCATCGCGTCCACCATGGTCTGCCGGTGGACGAACTCGCTCTGGAGGCCCTTGAGGCAGGCCTCGCCCACGGATTGCGGGACCTCGATGAAGTAGCCCAACAGGTTGTTGTGCTTGATCCGCAGGGTGCGGCACCCGGTCTGCTCGGCGTAGCGGGCCTGCAGGGCCGCGATGACCTTGCGCGAATCCTGGCCGAGGGTTCGCGCCTCGTCGATCTCGGGGTGGTAGCCCGCGCGGACGAAGCCACCGTCGCGCCGGCTCAGCGGAAGCTCGTCGGCAAGGGCCGCCGACAGGGTCGCGATCAGGTCGGGATCGGCACCGGACAGATGCTCGCCCAGACGGGCGAGATCCTCCGGCAGATCCGGCACGGCCGCGAGGCGTGCCCCGAGATCCGCCGCCACCGCGAGACCGTCCCGGATGGCGGCGAGGTCGCGGGGACCGGCCCGGCCAAGGCCGGTCCGCGACAGGGCGCGGGCCAGGTCCGGCGACCGGGCCAGGGCATCGCGCAACGCACCGCGCAGCCCCCGATCCTCGACGAGATGTGCCACGGCCGCGTGACGCCGGGCGATGGCGGTGAGGTGGGTGAGCGGGCCGGCGAGGTGCTCGGCCAGGAGCCGCGCGCCGTTGGCCGTCACGGTTCGGTCGATCGTGGCGAGGAGGCTTCCCGCGCGCTCTCCCGACAGGGTGCGGGTGAGTTCGAGATTCGCCCGCGTCGCCGCGTCGATGGCGAGCGTCGCGCCCGCATCCTCCCGGGTCGGGACCGCCAGGGGCGGCCTCGCGGCGAGCTGCGTGCGGGCGATGTAGAGCAGCGCCGCGCCGGCCGCCGCGATCTCGGCCCGACTGAACTGACCAAAGCCCTCAAGGGTCGAGACCCCGAACTGCTCGCGCAGACGCCGCTCGGCGGCGGCGGGCTCCAGTTCGGCCTGGGCCAGCGGTACGATGGCGGCCCGGCTCTCCTGCCAGATCCGGGCGAGGGCCGGATCCGCATGGATCGCCTCCGACAGGACGATCTCCCGCGGGTCGTGCCGGGCGATGGCGCCCGCGAGGTCGCCGCCGGCCACCTCGCTCAAGGCGAAGCGGCCGGTGGAGATGTCCACCGCGGCAAGGCCGTAGGCCACCGCCCCCTCCCCGGTCTTGCGGCGGCCGATCGCCAGCAGGAGGTTGGCCCGGGCCGGGTCCAGGAGCCGGTCCTCGGTGATCGTGCCGGGCGTGACGAGGCGCACGACCTCCCGGCGCACCACCGATTTCGGCCCGCGTTTCTTCGCCTCGGCGGGATCTTCGGTCTGCTCACAGACGGCGACACGATGATCGAGGGCGATCAGGCGGTTGAGGTAATCGTCCGCGCGATCGACGGGCACGCCGCACATCGGGATCTCGGATCCCGCATGCTTGCCGCGCTTGGTCAGCACAATGCCGAGCGCCCGGGACGCGATCTCGGCATCCTCGAAGAATAGCTCGTAGAAGTCGCCCATCCGGTAGAACAGCAGGCAGTCCGGATTGGCGGCCTTGATCTCGATGTACTGCGCCATCATGGGCGTGGCGCCCACCGGATCGAGGCCGGTGGCGTGCGTCGTATCGGCGGCGGGGCGGACGGCGGTTCGGGCCATGCCGCCTCTTAGCAGAGCGCGGGCCGCGAATCAGGACGCGGGCACCGAGGCGGCTGGGGAGAAGCCGCCTCGATGGTGGATGGCAGCGGTTCCGGCGCGCGGAACGGCCGGTCCTCAGTAGCGGGGGCCGTTCGTGGTGTTGCCGAGATTCTGCTGGTGCCCGCGGAGGGCGGGGTTCTTCGCGTTCGGGTTGCCGTGCCGATGCGTGTTCATGCGGCGCATCCGGCGCTCATGACGGGTGGTGCGATGCCGATGCATCCGATGGTGGCGATGCATGACGACGTGCTCGACCAAACCGCCCTCGACGAGGCCGGGTTGCGGCATCGCGGGCGCGGCCTGGGCGGCTGCCGTGCCCGCGAAAAGACCAGCCGCGAACAGGCCGGCGGTCAAAAGCGTGCGAAAAGACATGATGTGCTATCTCCGATCCGCCCTCATGAGCGACAACCTAAGGGCTGTTGGATTGGAATGTTCCACGACCATTTAGAAAAATAGACTTTGTCCAAATAGGAAATCACGGATTATCGGATGCTCTGATCCGTACGCTCGATGAACGAAGGCAGCAGTGATCAGAACTTAAAGGCGAGATTGAATATCTGATACAATCTTGTCGTGCGTTGACGCTGTCCCCTGCGCGACAGGTTGATGCGCGCCCGGGACAGGACCTGTCCGCGGTCCCGCTCGCCCCGATGATCTCAGGTGACGAAGACCTTTTCCGGTCGGAGCAGGTGCTCAAGCCAGGAAGCGCTCAAGATCCGCGGCGATGGCGGCCGGCTCCTCGTGCGTCAGCCAGTGGGATGCGCGCTCGTACCAGCGGATCCGGCCGTCGTCGCAGAAGGCGAGGCTCGCCTGCGCGAGCCCGGCTTGAAGGGCGGTGTCCCGCTTCCCCCAGAGGATCAGTGTCGGCACCCGGACCCGGGGCGGTTCGGCCCGCTCCAGCTGGACCAGGGCGCGGTACCAGTTGAGCATCGCCGTCATCGCGCCGGGCTGGCGCCAAGCCGCGACGTAGCGTTCGAGGTCGGCCGGCGCGAAAGCGCCCGGCCGGCTGGTTCTCACCAGGGCATGCCGCAGGGCGCGGCACCGGTCGGCGGTGAGCAGCCGCTCGGGAAGTCGGGGAAGCTGGAACAGGCCGACATAGATGCTGCGGAGCCACTGGCCGGGATGATGCCGCATGTAGTCGCCGACGATGGCGGGGTGCGGCGCGTTGAGGATGGCCAGGCGCTCGATCCGCGCTGGGTAGAGGCTCGCGACCCACCACGCGACGAGTCCGCCCCAGTCGTGGCCGACCAGCCGCACGGTCGGCGCGCCGCAGGCGTCGGCCAGGGCCACCACGTCGGCCGCGAGCCGGTCGAGGTGATAGGCCGACCGACCCTCCGGCTTGTCGCTGAGCCCGTAGCCGCGCTGGTCCGGCACGATCACGCGGAAGCCGGCCTCGGCGAGGGGCGCGATCTGGTGGCGCCAGCCGTACCAGAACTCCGGAAACCCATGCAGCAGGATCACCGCGGGCCCCTCCGCAGGCCCTGCCTCGGCGACATGCAGGGTCACGTCCGGCAGTGCGATCCGGCGAAAGCTGACGCCTGTCACGTCCATATCGGGCGAGGCTCCGTCACGACGCGGGCGCGCGGCGCTCAGAACCCGAGCGTGGCACAGGGGCCCGCCTCGGGCGACAGCTGGTCCCGGAGACGATCCGGCGTCGTCCGGGTCAGGAGGCACAGCAGCACGAAGGCCGCGCCCTCGAGCAGGCCTCCGCGGGCGGGTGACGACATCGCAGTGCTGCCGGGAGCGAAAGCGCGTCCGTCGATCGGCTTCGAAGGGATGTGGGTCATGGTCATGTGCTCCGCGTGTCTCTCCCGGGAGATCGGCGCGCGGCGCGCCGGGTTACAGGGTCCGCGGTCGCAAGCGTGCGGTGCCGCACGAGGACCGATCAGCGCACCGGGTCGAGCCAGCGCGCGAGCGCCCCGCCCGAGATGCCCGCGCGGGTTTCGCGGTACCCGAGTTCGGCGGATTCCTCGAACCGCGACCACGCCCGGAGATCGATTCCGGACAGCTGGGGCTTCAAGACGGCCGTGGCATGGGCCGCGGCCATCAGGCTCTGGGCATCGCTCGACACGGTGGCGGCGCGCAGCAGCAGCGGCGCGAGGCCCGGCATCGCCAGGGGCGAGCCGATCAGCTTGCGCATGAGCCGGCCGCTCCATCCCCGCGTCGGCATGTCCTGGAAGGCCCGGTCGCTCCCGACATCGACGGCCAGGACCGGCCCGCGCTCCATGTCGGCGGCGACATCGGCCGGCAGGTTGTTCATCATGCCGCCATCGACCAGGACACCCTCGTCGCAGAGGACCGGCGGCAGCAGGCCGGGGATCGCGATGCTGGCCCGCAGGGCCTTCGGCAGGTCGCCCGACCGGTGAACCATCGTGTTGCCGGTGGTGAGGTTCGACGAGACGCAGAAGAACGGCAGCCACAGATCCTCGATCCGCGCGCCGCCGTAGCGCGCGGCGAGGCCGGCATCGACCTTGGCGCCGCGAGTCAGGGCGTGGAGCGGCAGCGTGTAGTCGTTGATCGGGTTGCTGGAGGCGAAGAACGCCTCGGTCTGCGCGTGGATCTCCGCCGTGCTCCAGCCCATCGCGAGGCTCGCCGCGATGATGGCGCCCATGCTGGTGCCGCCCACGAAGTCGGGCGCGCAGCCGGCCTCGTCGAGGGCCTTCAGGACTCCGAGATGGGCTAGCCCCCGCGCCCCGCCGCCGCCGAGGACGAGGCCCCGGGCCGTGCCGCTGACGAGCCGGGCGAGGCGCTCGAGATCCGCCGGGCGGTCGTCACGCAGCTGAATCCGCAGGGCCGCCCGCAGGGCGGCCACCGCGGGATGCAGGGGCTTCGGGCGCCGCGCACCGGCATCCTGCCGGACCACTAGGTCCATGCGGATCCAGTCGGAGCGCACACGCTCCAGGTAGGCCGCCGCCCCCGGCCGCGGCGGCGCGTCCGGCTCGGCCAGCAGCAGCACGTGGTCGCCCCGGCGCTGACTCTGCCGGCACCAGGGACAATCGATCTCGCGCGCGGCCAGGATCGTGCGCGCGTTCCGGCCCTCGAACTCCTGGAACCACGATTCGTCGGCCCCGTCAGGCCAGTCGGTGAGGCAGCTGGTCTCCCCCGGCAGGAGCGCGTCGAGGGCTGCGGCGAGCCGCGGCGCGAGCGCGGCCGGGTCGGGACCCTCCGTTACCGCGAGGATCGTGAAGACGCGCGGCGCGTGGTGCAACGAATAGCCGTCGTAGATCGCGCGGATGCGGTCTGCCAGCATGCGGGCGAAGTAGAGGAGCGTGTGCGGATGCTCGGCGATGACCGCCTCGAAGGCTTCGCGGGTCAGCTGCAGACAGTGCGAATCGCGGAGCGCCATCACGGTGGCCGCCCGCGGCGCATCCGATAAGAGGGCCATCTCGCCGAAGGTCTCGGGTGGCCGGAGGCGCGCGAGCCGCGTCGGCTTCCCGTTGTGATCGCGCGCCGAGACGCCGATCGCCCCCGAGACCAGGGTGTAGAGCGCATCCCCCCGCGCGCCCTGCTCGAACAGCGTGTGGCCGGCCGGGACGGCGAGCGGCACCATGCGGGCGCGCACCGCCTCGATCGCGGCCACGTCGAGACCCGCGAGGAAAGGGATCAGGGGCGTGCTCACGCCGTCACCACCGGATCAGCCGGATGGCGCGGGCCTCCCGCCGGGCATCGCCGCATCGTCCCCCGTCCTCCCTCTCGCCCGCCGCCCGTCAAATCATAGTCCACCGGCCGCCCGTCGTGACCGCGTGCGGCATCTGAAACCCGAAACTCTTCGCGCCGCGGACGCCATCCGCTACAGGCGGACGGAAATTGGACCGGGAGGACGGCATGTCGAGGGCGGATCGGATCGCGATCGTGACCGGGGCGGGGACGGGCGTCGGCAAGGCCGCCGCCCTGGCGCTCGCCGGCGGCGGCTGGACCGTCGTGCTCTCCGGCCGCCGGCCGGCCCCCCTGGAAGAGGTGGCTGCCCAGATCGGCGATCGGGCGCTGCCGGTGCCGACCGACGTGACCGACCCCGCGTCGATTGCCAATCTCTTCGCCCGCACGCACGCGGCGTTCGGCCGCCTCGACCTCCTCTTCAACAATGCCGGCATCGGTGCACCGGCGGTGCCCCTGGAGGATCTGCCGCTGGAGACGTGGCGACAGGTGGTCGACACCAACCTCACGGCGCTGTTCCTGTGCACGCAGCACGCCTTCCGTCTCATGCGCGACCAGGACCCCCGGGGTGGGCGGATCATCAACAACGGCTCGATCTCGGCGCACGCCCCCCGGCCGAACTCGATCGCCTACACGGCGACCAAGCACGCGGTGACCGGCCTGACCAAGGCGACCTCGCTGGACGGGCGCGCCTACGACATCGCCTGCGGCCAGATCGACATCGGCAACGCCGACACGCCTATGGGCGGCAAGATGAAGGCTGGCGTGCGCCAGGCCGACGGGTCGCTCCGCGCGGAGGCGGTGATGGACGCGGACCATGTCGGACAGGCGGTCCTGACGATGGCGAGCCTGCCGCTGGAGACCAACGTGCAGTTCATGACCATCATGGCCACCAAGATGCCGTTCGTCGGACGCGGCTGAAGGCGCGAAGGACGCGGGCATCGCGACGCTCGCCTCCGCCCCATAAGACGCGACAAGAGACGCGACACGAGACGGAGACGGTTGGAGGCGATCCCTCGAACCGAATTCTCTCGCCATGAAATGACGCGCCACAACCGGCTGGCGCTGCGGAAACCAGTGGCGTTTCCGGCGCCGGCCCCGGACCCGCCGACGCCTGGCCTCCCCGGGCAGGGGTACGCTGTCCGGCAGGGTCTGCGCGGACCGGCACGGCTCATCCAAAGACCTGCGTTTTGAGCCTCGATGCGCCCGCACGCGATTGACGGCCCGCGCTATAACTCATACAAACCAAGCGCCGAAGAACGGCTGGGCTCAAATCCGGTCGCCGTAGGGAGAAGACAAGCGCCCGGCGCGCCGACTTCGATCAGACTGACCTCAAGCTGCTGGCACCTGCTAAGTAAAAAGCACATGCCGTCTCGCATAGTTAAAAATAAAACGCGTCGATGGTCGATGTAATGGCAAATAGCCCCTTTTAGCTGAGCAACGACAACAGCTATTGATGGCTTTTAACCTAGCAATAGCGATATCATTGATCCTTTGATCCGGATCGGGATCTGTGTGATCGTCCAGACTTCGACAACAAGAACGGGGGGATTATGTTCGGCAAGCACACGATTCGGAAATTTTTCTTCGGAGCTGCCCTCTTGAGCGGCTTGGCCGCACCGCCCGCGCAGGCGGCGGGCGGTGATCCGATCGGTGTGGCCATGCCCACGAAGTCGTCCCAGCGCTGGATCGACGACGGCAACAACATCGTGAAGCTGCTCAAGGCCAAGGGCTACAAGCCGGACCTGCAATACGCCGACGACGACATCCCGACCCAACTCGCGCAGATCGAGAACATGCTGACCAAGGGCGTGAAAGTCCTGGTCATCGCCTCGATCGACGGCACGACGCTCAGTGATGTGCTGGCGAAGGCAGCCGAGCGCGGCGTGAAGGTCATCGCCTACGACCGCCTCATCAAGGGAACAGCGAACGTCGATTACTACGCCACGTTCGACAACTACAAGGTCGGCGTGCAGCAGGCGACCTCAATCGTCGATGGGCTCGGGCTGAAGGACGGGAAGGGGCCGTTCAACATCGAGCTGTTCGGCGGCTCGCCCGACGACAATAACGCCTACTTTTTCTACGACGGCGCGCTGTCGGTGCTGCAGCCCTACCTCGACGCCAGGACGCTGGTGGTGCGCTCGGGCCAGTTCGGCATGGACAAGGTCTCGACCCTGCGCTGGGACGGGGCGACCGCCCAGGCCCGCATGGATAACCTGCTCTCGGCCTATTACGGCACCGCGCATCTCGATGCCGTGCTCTCACCCTATGACGGCATCTCCACCGCTATCATCTCGTCGGTGAAGAGCGTCGGCTACGGCTCGGGCACCATGAAGCTCCCCGTGGTCAGCGGCCAGGATGCCGAGCTGCAATCGGTCAAGTCGATCATCGCGGGCGAGCAGACGGCGACGATCTTCAAGGATACGCGCGAGCTGGCCAAGGTGACGGTGGCGATGATCGACGCCATCGAGGGTGGCCGGCAGCCCGAGATCAACGACTCGAAGACCTACAACAACGGCAAGAAGGTCGTGCCGTCCTACCTGCTGACGCCGGTGATCATCACCAAGGCCAACTGGAAGGCGGCGCTGGTCGACGACACGGGCTACTACACCCTCGACCAGCTCAAGTAACCGCCGCCGGGCTGCGGCCCGGCCTCGCTCCGCCCCGCGCCGGCTCGACGGCGCGGGTTTCGACCGTGACGACCGAGCCGAAGAGCGCGCATGCAGCCCGTCCTCGAAATGCGGGGCATCTCCAAGACGTTTCCCGGCGTCAGGGCCCTCAACGACGTCAACCTCACGGTCGAACCCGCCGAGATCCACGTCCTGGTGGGCGAGAACGGCGCCGGCAAGTCGACGCTGATGAAAATCCTGAGCGGCGTCTACCCGCACGGCTCCTACGAGGGCGAGATCACCTACGAGGGCCGACCCGGGCACTTCCGCGACATCTCCGACAGCGAGCGCCTCGGCATCGTCATCATCCATCAGGAACTCGCCCTGGTCCCCTACCTGTCCATCGCCGAGAACATCTTCCTCGGCAACGAGCCCGCACGCTTCGGAATCATCGACCAGAACCGGGTCTACGCCCGCGCCCGCGAGCTGACGGCGCTGGTGGGGCTCGACGAGGATCCCGACACGCTGGTGACCCATCTCGGCGTCGGCCAGCAGCAACTCGTGGAGATCGCCAAGGCGCTCTCCAAGAAGGTCAGGCTGCTCATCCTCGACGAGCCGACCGCGAGCCTCAGCGAGACCGACAGCGAGGCGCTGCTGCGCCTGCTGCGCCGCTTCAGGGCGCAGGGCATCGCCTCGATCCTGATCTCGCACAAGCTGAACGAGATTTCCCAGGTGGCTGACCGGATCACCGTCCTGCGCGACGGCACCACCGTCGAGACGCTCGACTGCCGAAAAGCGGCGATCGACGAGGATCGCATCATCCGCGGCATGGTCGGCCGCACGATGGCGAATCGCTACCCCGTCCGCGAGCCGCGGATCGGCGACCTGCTCCTTGAGGTACGCGACTGGACGGTACGCCACCCGGTCCATGCGGACCGGGTGATGGTGCACAACGTCAGCCTGAACCTGCGCAAGGGCGAGATCGTGGGGATCGCCGGCCTCATGGGATCCGGCCGGACCGAACTCGCCATGAGCCTGTTCGGCCGGTCCTACGGCCAGGGCATCGGCGGCAGCGTCCGCATCGACGGTGTCGAAGCCGACGTCTCCTCCATCGACCGGGCCATCGCGGCGGGCATCGCCTACGTCACCGAGGACCGCAAGCAACTGGGCCTGATCCTCGGCGAGGACATCGCCAAGAACACGACCCTGGCGAACCTGCCTGGCGTGTCCACCGCCACGGTGATCGACACCGACGCGGAGCACCGCATCGCCAGCGACTACCGCACCAAGATGCGCATCCGCTCCTTCGGGGTGGCGCAGCAGACCGTGAACCTCTCGGGCGGCAACCAGCAGAAGGTCGTGCTGAGCAAGTGGCTGTTCACCGGCCCCAAGGTGCTGATCCTCGACGAGCCGACCCGTGGCATCGACGTGGGCGCCAAGTACGAGATCTACAGCATCATCAATGAGTTGGCCGACGGTGGCCGGGGCGTGCTGGTGATCTCCTCCGAGATGCCCGAACTCCTCGGCCTCTGCGACCGGATCTACGTGATGAACGAGGGGCGCTTCGTGGGCGAGTTCCCGCGCGCCGACGCGAGCCAGGAAGCGATCATGCGCGCGATCATGCGCTCCAAGGACGTGAACGGATGACCGACATCTCTGTGAGCAAGCCCATGATGTCCCCGACCGACATCCTGCCCGGCGCCCAGGCCGGTGGCGAGCCGCAGGCGCGACGGGGGACCTTCAAGACAGCGCAGCTGCGCGAATACGGGCTCGTCTTCGCGCTGGCGGTCATCACCGTGTTCTTCGAGTACGCGACCGGCGGGGTGCTGTTCCAGCCGCTGAACCTCACCAACCTGATCCTGCAGAACAGTTACGTCGTCGTGATGGCGCTGGGCATGCTGCTGGTCATCGTGGCCGGCCATATCGACCTGTCGATCGGATCAGTGGTTGGCTTCGTGGGTGCGCTCGCGGCGCTGCTCATGGTGCGCTTCGGGTTTGATCCGCTGACCGCCACGGTCGTGTGCCTCGCGCTAGGCGCGGCCATCGGCGGGTTGCAGGGCTACTTCGTGGCTTACCTCGCCATCCCGAGCTTCATCGTCACCTTGGCGGGCATGCTGGTCTTCCGTGGGCTGACGCTGGCGCTCCTCCAAGGCGCCTCGATCGGCCCCTTCCCGGAGGTGTTCCAGCTCCTCGCCAAGGGCTTCCTCACGAACTTCGCCGGCCCCTGGACGGCCCTCCTGAGCGCCTCCCTGCTCACGGCGATCCTGGTCGGCCTGAATTGGCGGCGCCGGCAGGTGCGGCTCAGGAACGGCGGCCCGGCCGATCCCCTTGCGACCTTCATCATCCGCAACGGCGTGACCGCGATCGTGATCCTCGCCTTCGCCTACCAGATGAGCGCCTATCGCGGCCTGCCCAACGTCCTGCTCGTGATGTTCGTGCTGGTGATGCTCTACCGATTCGTCACCACCCGGACGACGATCGGGCGGCGGATCTACGCGCTGGGCGGGAACATCAAGGCCGCGCGGCTCTCCGGGATCAAGACCGAGCGGCTGACCTTCCTGACCTTCGCCAACATGGGCGCGCTGGCGGGGCTGGCGGGCATGATCTTCGCGGCGCGGCTCAACACCGCGAACCCGAAGGCCGGGGTCGGATTCGAGCTCGACGTGATCGCGGCCTGCTTCATCGGGGGTGCGTCGGCGGCCGGCGGCATCGGCAAGGTCTCGGGCGTCGTGATCGGCGCGTTCATCATCGGCATCATGAACAACGGCATGTCGATCCTGGGGATCGGCGTCGACTATCAGCAGGTGATCAAGGGCGTCGTCCTGTTGGCCGCCGTCTGCCTGGACGTCCACAACAAGAACAACCGGCACTGATCGGGGCTGGAGCGGACGGCGACGCGTCCGATCGCCGGGCACCTCCTCCAGTTGCCGCAGGCGATGCAGTCGCGAGCCGGCGACGCCGGGGCGGCAAAGGTGCCGGACGCCGTTTCTCCCGACCGATCGCGGCGGTGGGGCCGTCGACGAGGCCACGATCGCGACAGAGATCGGCGCACGGAATCCCAGCGTTTCCCGCTGAAGACATCGGTGGCTCCAACCAATCCGTCCTTGCGAGCGGAACGAAGCGATCCACGCGGCGCCAAACCACTCGAGGTCGCGCTGCGCGGGTCGCTTGGCTTCGCTCGCGATGACCGTGGGAGACGCCTTGACCGAAGCGTTCAACCGGCAACCGTATCAGCCAGGCTCAATCACTCAGGACGCGGCCGGGTGTTCCCGACGGCGGATCAACGAGCCGACCGCCGAAGCCGACAGACGGGATTCCGGGCTGCGAACAGGCAAGCCCCGCCATCCGGCTTCGCCCGAACCGTTCGGAGACAACGGCCCGGTCAATGGCCGAGGTCGTGCCCGAATGAGCCGGCGTCAGGTCTTGCGCGCGACCGTGAATCGGGCGGCATCCCGCAGGATCCGGGCGCCCTCTCCCCAGGACGAGACCGCGTCCTCGCAGACGCCGACGAGGCGGTCGCACTCGGCCCGGGCGCCGTCGATGCCGAGGCGGTCGACCAGCGTCGCCTTGCCGGCATCCTTGTCCTTGCCGGTGGCCTTTCCCATTGCTTCGGGCGAGGCTTCCCGGTCGAGGATGTCGTCTGCGATCTGGAAGGCCTGCCCCAGAGCGAGGCCGTAGCGCAGCAGGTTCGCCCGCTGGCCCTCGTCGGCACCGCCCACGATCGCGCCGGCCTCCACCGAGAAGGCCAGGATGGCACCGGTCTTCATCGCCTGCATCCGCAGGGTGTCGTCCACGTCCATGTTGGCCGCGCCGAAGCGTCCCTCGGCGGTGAGGTCGAGGAGCTGGCCGCCGACCATCCCGCCGAGGCCGGAGGCGCGGGCGAGACCGAGCACGAGGTCGGCGCGAATCCGAGGATCCGGCTGCCAGGCCGGATCGGCCACGATCTCGAAGGCCAGCGTCTGGAGGGCGTCGCCGACCAGGATCGCGGTCGCCTCGTCGTAGGCCTTGTGCACGGTCGGCTTGCCGCGGCGCATGTCGTCGTCGTCCATGGCGGGCAGGTCGTCGTGGACGAGGCTGTAGCAGTGGACCAGCTCGACACCCGCGCCCGCCGCTAGGGCGGCGGCCTCGGAGCCGCCGAGCATCCGGGCGGTCTCGATCGCGAGGAACGGGCGCAGGCGCTTGCCGCCGCCGAGCACCGCGTGGCGCATCGCTTCCATGAGGCGCGGCGGCCGGTCGATTTCGCCGGGGCCGATCGTCGGGCCGAGGCGCTCGACCAGGAAGGTTTCCACCGTCCCGGCGACTTCCGTCAACCTGTGGGTAAAATCGACGGCGGGCTGGCCTGGCTTGACCGAACCGGTCGGTGCCTGCGTTGAGGGGGTCGGGGTCATCGGGCTTACGTCCGGTCCTGGCCTTGCGGAAACCAATCGATCGTCAGTTGCACGGGAACGAGATCACGGTGGCCGGGGCAGGACGCAGGCGCGAGGCGGCGGGACGCGACCTTCCGCTCGCGCGCCCGCGGCGCTCCCGCTTTGTCCGCCGGATCGTCGGGGGGCTGTTTCTGCTCCCCGCCATCGGGTTCGTCGTCGCTCTGACGCTGGCGCTCGTCTATAGCGCGGTGATGCCGCCGTCGACCCTGATGCTCGGGCGGTGGTTGATACTCCAGCCGGTGAGCCGGGATCCCGTGCCGCTGTCGGCCATCGCGCCGACCCTGTCGCAGGCGGTGATCGCCTCGGAGGATCAGCGCTTCTGCCTGGACCACGGCGTCGATTTCGGCGCGATCCGTGACGTTGTGGAGGACGACGATTCGCCGAGCCGCGGCGCCTCCACGATCGCCATGCAGACCGTGAAGAACGTCTTCTTGTGGCCGGGGCGCTCGTACATCCGCAAGGCCATCGAGATCCCCCTGGCGCTGGCGCTCGACACGCTCTGGGGCAAGCGCCGCATGATGGAGATCTACCTCAACGTCGCCGAGTGGGGCGACGGGATCTACGGCGCGCAGGCCGCGAGCCGGCATTGGTTCGGCAAGGATGCGAGCCGTCTGACCTCCGGGGAGGCGGCGCTGCTGGCCGCCGTCCTGCCGAACCCGATCACCCGCAGCGCCGGCCGCCCCTCCCCGGGGGTCAGACGCCGTGCCGCGCGGATCCAGGCCATGATGGGCCGGATCGAGGGGCTTACCGGCTGCCTGCGGCGGTAGCAGGCGCCGGACCGCCTCTGTAAGACGAGCGGGAGAAGCGCGACACCTGGGACCGACATACGATGAGCGACGCCGTCTACGACCTGACCCTGGAGCGCATCGCCCTCATCCGCCGGATGGTCGTCGCCTGGGGCGGCGCCGAGCCGGGCGCGCCGACGATTCACCCGGAAGCGCCCTATGGCAGCCTCGACCGCGACGGCGACATCGCCAACGTGACCGGCGACGACGAGGGGGCGGAGGAGGAGCACCGGGCGCTCGAGGACGGTCTCGCCGTGTTCGTGCAGAACGCGCAGCTCAAGCCCGGCCGGTACCAGTATCACAACGCTCTGGCGAAGCTCGATCCGGACGCGGTCGGCGATGTGTTCCGGGACGCCGAGACCGGCGAGACGCCCGAGCACATCACCTTCGCGGTGACACCGGAGCACCTCGCGCTGATTCCGCGGCTCAGCTTCGGCTGGGATGCGGCGCAGGGCGTGCCGCGGGTGGATCCGCAGCGGCCGTATGGTGGCGACGGTTCCTATATCGTTGCCATGAAGCGGCACCTCGCCGCCGTCCCGCAGGCGGCGGCGAACGATGACGAGGATGCCGAGACCCGCCTCGTCCGGCTTCACCGGGAATCACAGCCGGCCTTGCAGATCTTCCTGCGCTATGCCGACCTCGGGCCGGGCGACTTCCGGCTTTCCGGCGGAGGTTGGGGACCCGCCTGACGCCACGCGGGGTCGATGGACTCGGACCGGCAGCGGCTCCCGCGTCTGGGCGGCGCGCCTGTTCGTCGGCATGCGCCGAGCGAACCCCGGGGGCAGCGGCACGCTCGGGAGCGTGCCGCGAACCGGATGGCTTCGCTCCGCCCGCAGGGACGATGGCGCTGTCGATCGGCCGGAGATCAGCCCTCGCGTTTCCTGCGCTGCGCCAGGGTCCGCAGCCGGAGGGCGTTGAGCTTGATGAAGCCCGCCGCGTCGCGGTGGTCGTAGGCGACTGCCCCTTCCTCGAAGGTCACGAGATCCTGGTCGTAGAGCGAGTGCGGGCTCTCGCGACCGATCACGTGGACGCCGCCCTTGTAGAGCTTCAGCCGCACGGTGCCGGTGACCTTCTCCTGGCTCTTGTCGATCAGCGCCTGGATCATCTCGCGCTCCGGCGAGAACCAGAAGCCGTTGTAGATCAGCTCCGCGTATTGCGGCATCAGCTGGTCCTTGAGGTGGGCGGCGCCCCGGTCCAGCGTGATCGATTCGATGGCCCGGTGCGCCGGCAGCAGGATCGTGCCGCCGGGCGTCTCGTACATGCCGCGGCTCTTCATGCCGACGAAGCGGTTCTCCACGAGGTCCAGGCGCCCGATGCCGTTGGCGCGGCCGAGCTCGTTGAGCTTGGCCAAAAGGCTCGCGGGCGACAGCGCCTCGCCGTCGATCGAGACGGCGTCGCCGCGCTCGAAGCCGATCGTGACGATCGTCGGCTGGTCGGGCGCCTCCTCGGGGGAGAGGGTGCGCGAGTAGACGTAGTCCGGCACCTCGACGGCCGGATCCTCAAGCACCTTGCCCTCCGAGGAGGCGTGCAGGAGGTTGGCGTCCACCGAGAACGGGCTCTCGCCGCGCTTGTCCTTGGCGATCGGGATCTGATGCTGCTCGGCGAAGGCGATGAGCTGCTCGCGGGACCGCAGGTCCCATTCGCGCCAGGGGGCGATCACCGTCACATCGGGCTTCAGGGCGTAGTAGCCGAGCTCGAACCGGACCTGATCGTTGCCCTTGCCGGTGGCGCCGTGGCAGACCGCGTCGGCCCCGACCCTCTCGGCGATCTCGATCTGCTTCTTGGCGATCAGCGGCCGCGCGATCGAGGTGCCGAGCAGGTAGACACCCTCGTAGACGGCGTTCGCCCGGAACATCGGGAAGACGTAGTCGCGGACGAATTCCTCGCGCAGGTCCTCGATGAAGATGTTCTCGGGCCTGATGCCGAGGAGTTCCGCCTTGCGCCGGGCGGGCTCCAGCTCCTCGCCCTGGCCGAGATCGGCCGTGAAGGTCACGACTTCACAGCCGTAGGTTGTCTGCAGCCACTTCAGGATGATCGACGTGTCGAGGCCGCCGGAATAGGCCAGCACGACCTTCTTCACGGGGCTCTTGGCTGGGACGGACATGCTCATTCCGGGACTGGGCGAGGGATCTGGCGCTGCGTCTGCGGCTTATCGCGGGTGTCACCGACCTGCAACCGGCGCGCCATCTCGTGCGTAGGCCGTTGCCGGAGGATCGGCCGCGTTTCGCCTCACGGCGGCCTTGCGGCCGTGCGTAAGTTGGCCCGGGCGTTGCCAGTCGTCATCGCCGCGAGCGTGTATCGGAGAAGCGAAGTCTATGGCGCGCCAGCCAATTTTGGAGTTCTGGTACGAATTCGCCTCCACGTATTCGTACCTTGCGGCGATGCGCGTCGAGGCAGCCGCCGCGGAGGCCGGCGTCGCGGTTCGCTGGCGGCCGTTCCTCGTGGGCCCGCTCTTCGCCTCGCAGGGCTGGACGACCTCGCCGTTCAACCTCTACCCGGCCAAGGGCAAAAACATGTGGCGGGACGTGGAGCGCGAGGCGGCGCGCCTCGACCTGCCGCCGCTGACCCGACCCGCCCAGTTCCCCCAGAACAGCCTCAGCGCCGTGCGCGTCGCCGTCTACGGCCAGGACCAGGACTGGCTCGTGCCGTTCACCAAGGCGGTGTTCCGCGCGAGCTTCGCCGAGGGGCGTTCGATCGCGGAGCCGACGGCGGTCGCCGAGATCCTCGATTCGCTCGGCCTCGACGGGACCCAGACCGTGCGCGCCGCCGCCGCCGAGTCCAACAAGACCAAGCTGCGGGTTTGCGTCGAGGAGGCGCGCTCGCGCGGGATCTACGGCGCGCCGACCTTCCTGGCCGATGACGGCGAGCTGTTCTGGGGCAACGACCGGTTGGAACTGTCCCTGGCCTGGGCCACCGGCGACCGGCCGAAGGGGCTCAAATAGGATCTGGTTTAGGATCCCGTTCATCCCGCTTCGCCATCAAACCGACTCGACCCCCTGGTTCCGGTCAGGCTCCGCTTCGGTGCAGCCGGAGCGGGACAGCGATGCCCCGGACGAGCCCCATGCCCATTTCCCGACGCCTTCTCGTCACCGCCGGCGCCCTGCTGGGTACGGGGATCGGCCGCGCAGCCGCGCAATCCTACGGCCAGCGCGTCGCGGTCACCGGCGACGACGGCAAGGCGGTGGCGAACTCGATGCTGCCCGGCGAAATCACCGGGCAGATCCCGGCCCTGCGCGGCGTCACCTATGTCGGCCCGCGGGACGCTGGAGCCACGCTCTACGAGTTCTTCGACTTCAACTGCCCGTACTGCCGGAAGGCCGCCGCCGACGTCGTCGCCCTCCACGACAGCGACGCGGAGCTGCGCATCGGGCTTGTCCACAACCCGATCCTGTCGCCCCAATCGGCCCAGGCCGCCAAGGTGATGCTGGCCGTGCAGCGCAGGCTCGGCTCCGACGCCGCGTGGCGCTTCTATCAGACGCTCCTCGGCAAGCCCGGCCGGATCGACGGGCCAGGGGCGCTGGCCGCCGCGGCCGCGATGGGGATCCCGCAGGCGGAGGTGGAGGAGATCGCCGACAGCGAGGAGGTCCGCGCTGCGTTGAAGAGCCAGATGCGGATGGCCGCCGATCTCGGGCTCTACGCCACGCCCTCCTACGTTCTCGGCAACAGCGGTATCCTCGGCCATCCGGGCGCCCGTGCCATGGCGAAGATGATCGCCAGCGTGCGGCGCTGCGACCGGCTCGCCTGCTGAGTCCTGTCCCGCGTCACACTTCCGCCGTCCTGGCGCGCAGCGAGGCGCGCCTCGCGTGTTGCGTGCGGCTATGCTGGCATGCTAGGCGGTCGCCGCGCCGCGAGGGCAGTTCTCGACCCTGCCCGCTGCCGGCGCGATCCCACGTCCCGAACGGTCTCGCACCGCGCTCCCGCTGGAGCGCTTGGAGCGGGCGGGCAACCAGAGAAGAGAGCGACGGGTGGCGCAGAACGGTTCCGAGGCTGGTCCCCTGGTCGCAGGCGTGGCGGGCCGGTACGCTTCCGCCCTATTCGAGCTCGCGCGCGACGAGCGCCAGGTCGACGCGGTCGCCGAAGCCCTCAATCAATTCGACACGCTGCTGAAGGAGAGCGCGGACCTGCGCCGCCTCGTCCGCAGCCCGGTCTTCAGCGCCGAGGAGCAGGCGGCCGCTGTCGGCGCCGTGCTCGACAAGGCGGGGATCGGCGGCTTGGCGGGCAACTTCATCCGCCTCGCAGCCTCGAACCGTCGCCTCTTCGCCCTGCCCGACATGATCGCCGCGTTCCGGACCCTGGTCCAGGATTCGAAGGGCATCGTCCGCGCCGAGGTGCGGGTCGCCGAGAAGCCCTCTGACACAGTGATCGAGGAGATCAAGGCGTCCCTGCGCGACATCGCCAAGGCCGACGTGGACCTCGACCTCGTCGTCGACCCGAGCCTGATCGGCGGCCTCGTCGTGAAGATGGGCTCGCGCATGGTCGACGCCTCGCTCAAGACCAAGCTCAACGGTATCCGCCTCGCGATGCGGGCCGCGCGGTAAGCGCCCCCATCCGACCCGAACACGCATAGACGCATCAGCGACAGAGGCCCGAGTATGGACATCCGCGCCGCCGAGATCTCCGCGATCCTGAAAGAGCAGATCAAGAACTTCGGCGAGGAGGCCGAGGTCACCGAGGTCGGGCAGGTCCTGTCCGTCGGTGACGGCATCGCCCGCGCCTACGGCCTCGACAACGTCCAGGCCGGCGAGATGGTCGAGTTCGAGTCGGGCGTGCGCGGCATGGCCCTGAACCTCGAGCAGGACAACGTCGGCATCGTGATCTTCGGCTCGGACCGCGAGATCAAGGAAGGCCAGACCGTCAAGCGCACGGGCGCCATCGTGGACGTGCCGGTCGGCAAGGGCCTGCTCGGCCGCGTCGTCGACGCGCTGGGCAACCCGATCGACGGCAAGGGCCCGATCCAGTCGACCGAGCGTCGCCGCGTCGACGTCAAGGCGCCGGGCATCATCCCGCGCAAGTCGGTGCACGAGCCGATGGCAACGGGCCTCAAAGCGATCGACGCCCTGATCCCGGTGGGCCGCGGCCAGCGCGAGCTGATCATCGGCGATCGCCAGACCGGCAAGACCGCCATCGCCCTCGACACGATCCTGAACCAGAAGCCGGGCCACGCCGCGGGCGGCGATGAGAAGGCCAAGCTCTACTGCATCTATGTCGCCATCGGCCAGAAGCGCTCGACGGTGGCCCAGTTCGTGAAGGTCCTGGAGGACCAGGGCGCCCTGGAATACTCCATCGTCATCGCCGCGACGGCGTCCGACGCGGCCCCGATGCAGTTCATCGCGCCCTTCGCCGGCTGCGCCATGGGCGAGTACTTCCGTGACAACGGCATGCACGCCGTGATCGTGTACGACGATCTCTCCAAGCAGGCCGTGGCCTACCGCCAGATGTCGCTGCTGCTGCGCCGTCCGCCGGGCCGCGAGGCTTACCCGGGCGACGTGTTCTACCTCCACAGCCGCCTTTTGGAGCGCGCCGCCAAGATGGGCGACGCCGCCGGCAACGGCTCGCTGACTGCGCTTCCGGTCATCGAGACCCAGGCCAACGACGTCTCGGCCTACATCCCAACCAACGTGATCTCCATCACCGACGGTCAGATCTTCCTCGAGACCGACCTGTTCTATCAGGGCATCCGCCCGGCGGTGAACGTCGGCCTCTCGGTGTCGCGCGTGGGCTCCTCGGCCCAGACCAAGGCGATGAAGAAGGTCGCCGGCAAGATCAAGGGCGAGCTCGCGCAGTATCGCGAGATGGCGGCCTTCGCGCAGTTCGGATCCGATCTCGACGCCTCGACCCAGCAGCTGCTGAACCGCGGCTCGCGTCTGACCGAGCTCCTGAAGCAGCCGCAGTTCTCGCCGCTGAAGATGGAAGAGCAGGTCGCGGTGATCTACGCCGGCGTGAACGGCTACCTGGACAAGATGCCGGTCAGCAAGGTCCGTCCGTTCGAGGACGCGCTGCTCAGCACCCTGCGCTCCAAGCACAAGGACCTGCTCGACGCGATCGCCGCCTCCAAGGACCTGTCGGACGAGAACGCCGGCAAGCTGAAGAGCGTCGTCGAGAGCGTCGCCAAGTCGATCGCCTAAGGCGCCGCCCCTCCCCCTTGCGGGGAGGGGTTAGGGGTGGGGGTGGTGCAGGAGGCACCGTGCCGCTCCATCCTGAACCACCCCCACCTCCGGCTCCTCCCCACAAAGGGGAGGAGAGGCCCTTTCAAATGGACCTGGACCTCACCCGATGGCGAGCTTGAAGGACCTGCGCAACCGCATCACCTCGGTGAAGGCGACGCAGAAGATCACCAAGGCCATGCAGATGGTCGCGGCCGCCAAGCTGCGCCGGGCGCAGATGGCCGCCGAGGCCGGGCGCCCCTACGCCGAGAAGATGTCCGCGGTGCTCGGCAACCTCGCGGGCAACCTCGTGGGCGGCGTCGGTGCCCCGAAGCTCCTGTCCGGCACGGGCTCGGAGCAGACGCATCTGCTGGTCGTCTGCACCGGCGATCGTGGTCTCGCCGGCGCGTTCAACTCGTCGATCGTCCGCCTCGCGATCCGTGAGTATGCCCAGAAGCTGACCGCCCAGGGCAAGACCCTCAAGATCATGACGGTCGGCAAGAAGGGTCTCGACATGCTGCGGCGGCAGTATCGCGACCAGATCGTCGAGAGCATGGACATCCGCGGCAACCGGCCGGTGGATTACGAGTTCGCCGCCGAGATCGCCGACAAGATCCTCACCCGCTTCGAGGCCGGCGAGTTCGATGTCGCGACCCTGTTCTACTCCGAGTTCCGCTCGGTCATCTCGCAGATCCCGACTGCGCAGCGCCTGATCCCGGCCGAGCTGCCCGAGGCCGACACGAGCGCGAAGGCGACCGCCGGCAACGCGGCCCTGGAATTCGAGCCCTCCGAGGAGGCGATCCTCGAGACGCTGCTGCCGAAGAACCTGACGGTGCAGATCTACCGGGCGCTCTTGGAGAACGCCGCCTCCGAGCAGGGCGCGCGCATGAGCGCCATGGACTCGGCGACCCGCAACGCGGGCGAGATGATCAAGAAGCAGACGCTGATCTACAACCGGACGCGTCAGGCCATGATCACCAAGGAACTCATCGAGATCATCTCGGGTGCGGAAGCCCTCTGAGGCACGCGACCTGACCGCACAGCTTGAAGGGTAGGTTAACGATGGCGAACACCGCACTCCCCGGCACCGGCTCCAACAAGGTCGGCAAGATCACCCAGGTTATCGGCCCCGTGGTCGACGTGCAGTTCGAGGGCCACCTGCCCGAGATCCTGAACGCGCTGGAGACCAAGAACAACGGCGCCCGCCTCGTCCTCGAGGTGGCCCAGCAGCTCGGTGAGAACACCGTCCGCTGCATCGCCATGGACACGTCCGAGGGGCTGACCCGCGGCCAGGAGTGCACCGACACCGGCGAGCCGATTAAGGTTCCGGTGGGCATGAACACGCTCGGCCGCATCATGAACGTCATCGGCGAGCCGATCGACGAGGCCGGCCCGGTCCAGGCCGACACCTTCCGCGCCATCCACCAGCCGGCCCCCTCCTACGCCGAGCAGTCGACCGAGGCGCAGATCCTCGTTACCGGCATCAAGGTGGTGGATCTGCTCGCTCCCTACGCGAAGGGCGGCAAGATCGGCCTGTTCGGCGGCGCCGGCGTCGGCAAGACCGTGCTGATCATGGAGCTGATCAACAACATCGCGAAGGTGCACTCGGGCTACTCGGTCTTCGCCGGGGTGGGTGAGCGCACCCGCGAGGGTAACGACCTCTACCACGAGATGATCGAGTCCAAGGTGAACGTCGATCCGAAGGAGCACGGCTCCGCCGAGGGTTCGAAGTGCGCCCTGGTCTACGGCCAGATGAACGAGTCGCCCGGCGCCCGCTCGCGCGTCGCGCTCACCGGCCTCACCATCGCCGAGCAGTTCCGCGACGACGGCCAGGACGTGCTGTTCTTCGTCGACAACATCTTCCGCTTCACGCAGGCGGGTTCCGAGGTGTCGGCGCTGCTGGGCCGCATCCCGTCGGCGGTGGGCTACCAGCCGACGCTCGCCACCGACATGGGCGCCCTGCAGGAGCGCATCACCACCACCAACAAGGGGTCGATCACCTCGGTGCAGGCCATCTACGTGCCGGCCGACGACCTGACCGACCCGGCGCCCGCCGCCTCATTCGCCCACCTCGACGCCACGACCGTGCTGTCGCGCTCGATCGCCGAGAAGGGCATCTACCCGGCGGTGGATCCGCTGGACTCGACCTCGCGCATGCTGTCGCCGGCCATCCTCGGCGAGGAGCACTACGACGTCGCCCGCCGCGTCCAGCAGACCCTGCAGCGCTACAAGGCGCTCCAGGACATCATCGCGATCCTGGGCATGGACGAGCTGTCCGAGGAGGACAAGCTGACCGTGGCGCGCGCCCGCAAGATCGAGCGCTTCTTCTCGCAGCCGTTCTCGGTGGCCGAGGTGTTCACCGGCTCGCCGGGCAAGCAGGTCGCCCTCGAGGACACCATCAAGGGTTTCAAGGGCCTGGTGAACGGCGACTACGACGACCTCCCCGAGGCCGCCTTCTACATGGTCGGCACCATCGAGGAGGCCCAGGAGAAGGCCAAGAAGCTGAAGGCGGCGTAAGGCTGCCCACTCCCCTCCCCGCTGTTCTCAGGCCTGCCTGAGATCAGAATTGGATTTTCCTAGATTGGGCAAGCCCGATCTAGGTGGGGAGGGGCCGGGGGTGGGGGTGGTGCAAGATCGAGCGATCCAGTGCCTCCTGCACCACCCCCACCTCCACCTCCTCCCCGCAAGGGGGAGGAGAGCCTGTTGCGGATCCGGAATCGTCCTGAGATGGCCACCTTCCACTTCGATTTCGTCGGCCCCGAGCGGACGCTGTATTCCGGCGAGGTGACCGCCGTTCAGCTGCCCGGCACCGAGGGCGAGATGACCGTGATGCCGGGCCACGCGCCCGTGCTGACCTCCCTGCGCGTCGGCGTCATCGTGGTCACCGAGAGCCAGGGCAGCGGCAAGCGGATCTATGTCCGCGGCGGCTTCGCCGATATCGGGCCAACGGCCGTCACCGTGCTGGCCGAGCGCGCCGCCCCGATCGAGGAGCTGACGCACGAATCCCTCGACCGGGACATCGAGGCCGTCGAGATGCAGCGCGACGCCACCGAGGACCTGCAGAAGCGCGAGGAGCTTAACGGCCAGATCGTCCAGCTGCAGGAAACCAAGGCGCTCCTGAAGCTCTGAGCGAGGGCGCATTCCGCCGGAGTCGACGCCGGTTCGCGCCAGAGCCCGCGTCGCAACAGGGGCTCTAGGTCTCGCGGGCGCCCTCCAGCGCCCGCTCCAGCAATTCGGCCCGTACGTGGCTCCCCGTTGGGCAGCCGCGCGCCAGCCAGTCTTTCCGGGCCGCCGCCAGGCCGCGGCCGATCGCGGGTCCGGGCGCGACGCCGGCGGCGACCAGATCCGCGCCGGCCAGCGGAAAGACCGGCGCACCGCCCTCCCCGCCCAGATCCGCGAGTGCCCGGCACCCTTCGTCCGTGACCGTGGGCCGCGGCTCGCCCGACAGGATCAGCAGCGTCTCCCGCAGGAGCGCGTCCCCGTGCTCGGCCGCCAGGCTCCGCGCGTCGGTGCCTCGGATCTCTGCGCGGCCGTGCAGGGACGCCAGGGCCTGCGCGTAGCCGATCAGCCGCGCGTGCTCCTGTTTCGAGAGGCGCAGTCGCTCCCGCAGGCGGTCCGCGTCCGGGGGACTTCCGACGGCGAGGGCCGCGAGCCGCATCACGGGTGACAGCGATGCCGCGGCGGCCCGCTCCAGCCGGCCGTGTTCGCCGACGCCCCCCGTGATCCGCTGGAGCAGCCCGGTCGCGCCCAGCGTCGCGACCATGGCCGGACCGCCCTCGGCGGCCAGGAGCTTCAAAAACTCCGCCCGCACCCGTTCCCGCGACAGGCGGTCCAGGGCATCCCGCGCCGCCACGCAGGCGGCGAGCGCCGCGGCATCCGGCGCCCCGGTCCCGAAGCGCGCGTGGAAGCGGAAGAACCGGAGGATCCGCAGTGCGTCCTCGCGGATGCGCGTGGCCGGGTCGCCAATGAAGCGGACGCGCCCCGCCTCCAGGTCGACGAGGCCGCCGACCGTATCGTGCAGGACGCCGTCGGCCCCGAGCGACAGCGCGTTGACGGTGAAGTCGCGCCGCTCGGCGTCTCGGGCGAAATCGCTGCCGAACCGCACGACCGCGTGGCGGCCGTCCGTCTCGACATCCTCGCGCAGGGTCGTGACCTCGATCGGCCCGTCCTCGGTCACCAGGGTGACGGTGCCGTGCTCGATGCCCGTCGGCACCGCCTTCAGACGAGGCGTCCGACCGGCTTGCGCCATCACCGCGTCGGGCAGCAGCGTGGTCGCCAGATCGATATCGGCGGACGGCGTTCCGAGCAGCGCGTCGCGCACGCAGCCCCCGACGAGGCGGGTCTCGGCGCCGGGAAGGGCGAGGGCGGCGAGCGTCCGCCGCACGCCGGGACGCTCCAGAAGGGCGGACAGACCTGCGCGAGCGAGGGAACGCCTCACCGGAAGCCTCCCGGAACCAGACGGCCATTCTCCATGTGGGTTGGGACGTAGCCGCCCGCTCGGCGCTCCGAGAACAGGCCCTCGTAGACGAGCGTGCCGATGACCACCGCCAAGCCGGCGAGGACGAGCCGCCAGAGATGGGCATCCCAGTGGACGCGCCGCAGCGGATTTCGGCCGACCAGCACGAGGTAGACCACGAACAGGGCGAAGGGGATGAGGAAGAGGCCGAACTCTTCGAGGACGCGACGCAGCATGGCCCTTCGTAGCCTATCCCGCCGAGCGGCGGACCGCGCCGGGTTCCGGTTCCGGGTAGAGCCTCTCCCGGAGGTTGTTGAGGATCCCGGCGGTCACGCCCCAGATCAGCCGCTCGCCGAACGTCAGGGCATAGAAATACCGGGTCCGGCCCTGCCACGACCGGGAGCGCAGGCGATAGCGGTCCCGGTCCATCAGCACCGCAAGCGGCACCTCGAAAACCTCCGCCACCTCCGTCGGGTTCGGCCGGAAGGTCGCGTCCGGAGCAACGAGGCCGATCACCGGCGTCACCAGGAAGCCGGTGCCCGACAGGTACGGGTCGAGATAGCCCAGGAGGCGCACCGCGGCTGGCGGCAGGCCGATCTCTTCGTGAGCCTCTCGCAGGGCTGCATGGGCGGGACCCGGATCGGACGGGTCGATCTTGCCGCCGGGCAGCGCGACCTGCCCGGAATGGTCGCGCAGATTGGCGGCGCGCTCCGTCAGGATCAGGCTCGGGCCGCCCGCGCGCAGGATCACGGGCGCGAGGACGGCGGCGCGGCGATGCGGCGGCGGCGGGATCACGGCCGAGCCGTCCGGATCGAGGCTGTGGTCGCCGCGGGGATTCGATGTCGGATCGTCCGGTCCCGGCGGATCCGAAGACAGGCCTGAGGCGGCCCGGGCGAGGAAATCGGCGAGCGGGTCGCTCACGCGGCTGCGGCCGGCGCGATGGTGTGGAAGACGCCGCCGGCCCACAGGCCCAGACAGGTCTGCCCGTCGACGCTGCGCTCCTCGGCGAGATCCACGAGATCGTAGGTGAGGGCCCGGGTCACCAGGGCCCAGAGGTTGCGGCGCACGTGGAGATAAGGCTTCAGCGCGCCGTCCGAGGCCTCCTCGAAGCGCAGGGTGTGCTCGGCGTCGACGCTGACGAGGTCGTCCACGTTCGTGCGGAACGACATGCGCCGGTCCGGACCGGTCCCGTCCACCGCCATCTCCACCGCCACGAAGGCCGCGTCCTCGACGGTGATCCCGACGCTCTCCACCGGGGTGACCAGCACCGTGCGCCCGTCCGGCTCGCGCCGCAGGATGGTGGCGAACAGCTTGACCAGCTTGTCCCGGCGAATCGGCGAGCCGTTGTGGTGCCAAGTCCCATCGGACGCGATCCGGATGTCGATCTCCCCGCAATAGGGCGGGTTCCAGCGCTCGACCGGTGGCGAACCCCGCTTGGGCAGGTCGCCCAGGGCCGCGCTCAGGCGGCTCAAGGTCGGATCGGGGGCGATGTCCTCGTTCATGAGCCTGTAGATAGCACCAGGCGCGCCGGCAGCCATGGCTGCCCGACCGGTTCGGCCGGCACGCCCGCGTCGACGCTGTCGCCTCGACCGGTCAGGCCGGCCCGGCGCCCTGGGTGTTCACCGTCAGGGCGTAGAGAGACTGGCTCGCCGCCATGAACAGACGGTTCCGCTTCGGGCCGCCGAAGGTGATGTTGCCGCAAACCTCGGGCAGGCGGATCCGCCCGATCAGCTTGCCCTGCGGCGACCAGACCGTGACGCCGTTGTAGCCGACCGCCCTCCCCGCGTTGCTCGATGCCCAGAGATTGCCGTCGACGTCGGCCCGCAGGCCGTCGGGTCCGCACTTGATCCCGTCGACGACGCAATCCGCGAACAGACGCGTGTTCGACAGAGCGGCGCCGCTTCCGACATCGAAGGCGTAGATCTCGCCCTTGCCGCCTGGACCTGTATCGCCAGGTCCCTTTCCGGTGGAGCAGACGTAGAGGATGCGGTGATCCGGCGAGAAGCACAGGCCGTTCGGGTCCGGAACCTGATCGTCGGCGAGCACGCGGTCGATCCGGCCGGACGGGTCGACTCGGTAGACCGCGTTGGGCAGCGTCCGACGCTTCAGGACGGTGCCGGCCGGCTGCCCCAGCCGCGGGTTCAGATGGCCCTGCGGGTTCGAGGGGCCGCCCGCCTCGTCCGGCAGGCCCTCGTAGAGCTGACCACCGTAGGGCGGATCGGTGAACCAGTACGACCCGTCCGCGTGCTGGACCACGTCGTTAGGGGAATTGAGCGGCTTGCCCTCGAAAGTGTCAGCCAGCACCGTCGCCGACCCGTCGAGTTCGTAGCGCACCACGCGGCGCGTGGCGTGCTCGCAGGAGAGCTGGCGGCCCTGCCGGTCGAAGCTGTTGCCGTTGGAGTTGTTGCTGGGCGCGCGGAAGACCGAGACGTGCCCGTCATCCTCCAGCCAGCGCAATTGGCGATTGTTGGGGATGTCGCTCCAGACCAGAAAGCGGCCGACGCTGTTCCAGGCGGGCCCCTCGGCCCAGAGGGCCCCGATCCAGAGGCGGCGGATGGCGCTGTTCGGAACCACGTAGGGCGCGAAGGCCGGGTCCACCGTAATCACGTCAGGATCGGTGAAGTAGGTGGCCGGGGCCGCGCCGGGTCGGAAGTCGCGCGGTGGTGACGTGACCGTGCTGGGCGGCTCCGGCTGCGCCGCGGCGGATCCGGCGCTCGCCAGCACGGCGCTGGCTCCGGCCAGGACGGTGCGACGGGACGGTGTGAGGCTGCCGTTGGCGGATCCCGGCATCTTCGGTTCCCTTGGTCTCATCGATGAACCCCCTCCCAGTGGACGCGATCGCCTCTATCCGGGGAGCCTTGCGCCGGCGTGAGGGCGGCGCGATCAGCCGGGGCGTCGCCGCAGGATCTTCCAGACGCCGTCCGCCGAGGCCAGCAGGCGTGTGCCCTCCCGGACGTCGCCGCGCATGAAGACCAGGGAGCCGGTCCGCTTCACCATCTGCGGGCGAATCTCGATCCAGTCGCCCAGCCGACCGACGTCGATGAACTTCATCTCAAGCTGGATGGTCACGCAATTCGCGCCGTCCGCGGCCCGCATGGCGGTCTCCCCGAGGGCGCGGTCGGCGAAACTCATGAGCATGCCGCCGTGGACGACACCGATCAGGTTGGCGTGCTTCTGGTCGGCCTGGAACGCGTAGGCGCCGTCCGCGGCGCGCAGGTGCAGCGGGCCGACATGGGCGATGAAGCCCTTGTCGTCTACCGGGGACCAGCCCTCGGAGGCGGGATCGAAGCTGCTCGTATCGATGGTCATGAGTCCCGTCCGTGATGTCGAAACTGGAGGATGTGCCGCGACCGGTCAGGTGCCCCGCGGCTTCGCCCGGCGTGTGGGCGCCTCGCTGAGCGGATCCTCCGGCCAGGGGTGGCGGGGATAGCGCCCGCGCATCTCCGCCCGCACCGCCGCCCAGGAGCCGCGCCAGAAGCCCGGCAGATCTCGGGTGATCTGGATCGGGCGCTGCGCGGGCGACAGCAGATGCAGCACGAGCGGCCGTCCGCCGGCCTGCGGGTGACGGTCGAGGCCGAAGAGCTCCTGCACCCGCACGGCAAGCACCGGTTCCTCGGCGCCATAATCCACCGGGACGCGCGAGCCGGTCGGCACTTCGACATGGGTCGGCGCCGCGGCGTCGAGCCGGCCGCGGAGCTGCCAGGGCAAGAGCCCCTGCAGGGCGCCCGCGAGGTCGTCGGCCGTGATCGCCGACAGGGTGGTTCGTCCGTCGAGCGCCGGTGCGAGCCAGTCCGAAGCGGTGGCGGCGAGCGTCTGGTCGGAGAGGTCGGGCCAATCGGCTCCCTCGGCCGCGTGCAGGAACCGCACCCGGGCGCGCCATTGCGACAGGGCGGGCGTCCAGGGAAGGCGGTCGAGGCCGAGAGCCGCGATGCCGGAGGCCAGGATCGCGGCGCTTTCCGGTGTGGCCGGCACCGGTAGGGGACGCGCGCCGAGGTTGATGTTGCCGAGGCGACGGACGGCGCGTGCCCGCAGGGCGGCGACCTGCGGGTCGAAGATGATCTCCGTGCGCGCCGTGATCCGGACGGCGAACAGCCGCTCGATCGCGTCCGCCTCGATCGCCGCCGCTGCGAGGATCCGGGCATTGCCGGCCGCTCCGGCGAGATCGGCGACCACCAGAAACGTCTCCCGCGCGAGGGGGCTCGCCGGGTCGATCCGGCCGGCCCGGCCGCTCGCCATGACGTACTCGCCGTCCCGGCCCCGGGAGCGGGCGACGCGATCCGGATAGGCGAGCGCCAGAAGCGGCCCAGCCGCCGCCGGCGCGGCCGGCTCGGCCTGCCGGCCTCCGCCCGCGTTGCGCGCCCAGCTTTCGGCCAACCGGCGCATGTCCCCGGCCCGACCGCCCCTCTCGCGGCGAAACCGCTCCAGGCGCGCGTCGAGGTCGACGCCGTCGCCGCCGAGCCCGCGCTCGACAAGGACCGCCGCGAGGTCGGCGGCGGCTTGAGCCTCGCCCTGTCCGGCCGCCGCCGTCACCATGCGGGCCAGACGCGGCGGCAGCGGCAGGGCCCGGAGCCGCGCGCCGATCTCCGTCAGGCGGCCGTCCGCGTCGAGCGCCCCGAGGTCGGCCAGCAGGGTGCGGGCCTCGGCCAGAGCCGGCGCTGGCGGAGGATCGAGGAACGCGAGGCTCCGCGGGTCGGCTACGCCCCAGGCGGCGCAGTCGAGGAGCAGCCCGGCGAGGTCCGCCGACAGGATCTCGGGCCGCGTGAACGGTTCGAGGGCGTTGGTTCCGGCCTCGGACCAGAGCCGCCAGCACAGGCCCGGCTCGGTGCGCCCGGCGCGGCCGCGGCGCTGATCCACGGAGGCGCGGGATGCGCGCGCGGTCACGAGCCGGGTCAGGCCGAGGTCGGGCTCGTAGACCGGCACCCGCGCGAGCCCGGAATCGATGACGATCCGCACGCCCTCGATGGTCAGCGAGGTCTCTGCGATGCTGGTGGCGAGCACGACCTTGCGGGTCCCGGCGGGCGCCGGGGCGACGGCGCGATCCTGCTCGGCGGGCGTGAGCGCGCCGTAGAGCGGCGCGAGCTGCACCGCCGGCTCGACGCGCTCGGCCAGGCGTTCGACGGTCCTGCGGATCTCCGCCTGCCCGGGCAGGAAGACCAGGATCGAGCCCGGATCCGACCGGAGGGCGCGGAGCGTGACCTCGGCGACCGAGTCCTCGATCCGCCGGTTGGGGTCGCGCTCCACGTAGCGCGTCTCCACCGGGAATGCCCGGCCCTCGGAGGCCACCACCGGGGCATCGCCCAGGATCCGCGACACGCGGGCGCCGTCGAGGGTCGCCGACATGACCAGGATCCGCAGCTCCTCGCGCAGGCCTCCCTGCGCGTCGAACGCCAGGGCGAGGCCGAGATCGGCGTCGAGGGAGCGCTCATGGAACTCGTCGAACAGGACCGCCCCGATGCCGGCGAGTTCCGGATCGTCGAGGATCATCCGGGTGAAGACGCCCTCGGTGACGACCTCGATCCGGGTACGGGCGGAAATCTTCGAGCCGAGCCGCACGCGCAGGCCGACCGTGCCGCCCACCGCCTCGCCCAGCGTCTGCGCCATGCGGGACGCGGCCGCCCGGGCGGCGAGCCGTCGCGGCTCCAGCAGGATGATCTTGCGCCCGTCGAGCCAGGGCGCCTCCAGCAGGTCGAGGGGCACCCGCGTCGTCTTTCCGGCGCCCGGCGGCGCCACCAGGACGGCCGCGTTCCGCCCTGCGAGCGCGCGATGCAGATCGGGGAGCGCCGCCTCGATCGGCAGCGCGGTTGTGGGGCCGGCCATCGCGGCCGCTGATGGCGCGGCGCGGCGCCGAGCGCAACCGTCCCCGCCGCCGCGTGACGCCGTGCGGGAAACGATACCGGTCGATCGGCCCGCCCCCTGGCCGACGCCGCGTGCCGACGCGATGGTACGTCGTGGATACAAAAGACAACCGAGAGGACCCTATGCGACATCCTTGCCGCGCGCTCGCCGTCGCGCTGGCCGCCCTGCCCCTCGCGCTCAGCGCGGCCCGGGCACAGGATCGCCTGCCGACCATCCCGCCGCAGGATTACACGCCGGAGCAGAAGCAGGCGGCCGAGGCGTTTCAGCAGGCGCGTGGGAAGCCGCCCTTCGGACCCTTCGAGCCGCTGATGCACTCGCCCGAGGTGATGAGCCTCGCCCGCTCCATGGGGGACTATCTCCGCTACAAGCCGAAGATCGGCACCACCCTGTCGGAGCTGGTGATCCTGATGACGGCGCGGCGCTGGACCCAGGATTACGAGTGGTACGTCCACGCGCCGATCGCCGAGAAGGCCGGGATCGCACCCGCGATCGTGGCGGCGATCCACGACGGCCGCCGCCCGGCGGCGATGAGCGACGACGAGACGATCGTCTACGACTTCACGGCCGAGCTGCAGGATAACAAGCGCGTCTCGGACGCCACCTTCGCCCGGGCCGAGGCCCGGTTCGGCAAGGCAGGCGTCGTCGATCTGGCGGCCATCTCGGGCTACTACACCTTCCTGGCGATGGAGCTGAACGCAGCGCGCTATGCGATTCCGCAGGACGGAAAGCCGCTGCCGCGGATGCCCGAATGAACGGCCTTATCCACAGTGGTTAGACGGCGAAATCGCCGTTTTCCACAGGCTGGAATGGGGCCAGCCGGGACGATCGGGCACCCGTTGACCGAACGTTAATCAATGTGGCTTGTTCTCTTTTCGTTCACGGGTGGAACGAAGGAGGCCCCGATGCTGACCCAAGCCGCTACCACACGCGACGATCAGGCCTGCCCGGTCGAGGCCATCAGCGCCGCCTATCTCGGTTTCGCCGGCGGCGATGCCGGGATCGCGCTGCGTTGCGCCATCGCCGACGCCCTTTCGGACCTGATGGAGGCGGAGCGGCGCACCCGCGAGCGCAGCCGTCTTATCTCCCGTGGCTATGTCCGGGAGATGCCCGACGCGGGGCTGGGGCTCCGAAGCGCGGCCCCGGCGTCATGACGCTGATGCCGCTTCAGGTGCGGCGCCTGGGCAGGACGGGCATTCGGGCCCGTGTATGCCCGAACCCGTGCGGGCAAGCGGATCCACCGTAGCCCGTTCATCGGTGGCGATACGCGGGCCTCCGACCCAGGGAGGGCGCCCGCCCTGTAGCCCGTCGAGAGGCGATCGATCGGCGACGGCTCTAGGTGGTGGGCCCGTAGGGCGGACGCGGGATCGCCCGGTGCGCGGCCCGGAGCGCGGCCGACCAGCGCTCGCGCAGGTCGTGGAAGTAGCCCTCTCCGGCCTCGATCCGGTGATTCACCTCCAGCGTCAGCGCGTTCCGGCGCGCCACCGCGATGTCGATCGGCAGGCCGACACCCAGGTTCGACCGCATGGTCGAATCCATCGAGACGAGGCTGACCTTCAGGGCGTCGTAGAGGTCGGTCGTATACTTGACCGCCCGGTCGAGGATCGGCTTGCCGTACTTGTGCTCGCCGATCTGCAGGAACGGCGCGTCCGTGCTGCACTCGATAAAATTCCCCGCCGAGTAGATCAGATACAGCCGCATCTCGCCGGTCCCGATCTGGCCGCCGAACAGCAGCGAGATCGAGAAGCGGATGTTGGCCGCCTCGAACCCGTCCTTCTCGATCGACCGCACCCGGCGGATGGCCCGGCCGATGAGCTGCGCCGCCTGGAACATGGTCGGCGCCTCGACGAGCTTCTGAGACGGCTCGCCGTCCTCCTCGCCGGGCACCCCCTCCTGCAGCAGGCTGAGGACCGACTGGGTGATCGACAGGTTGCCGGCCGAGGCCAGCATCATCACCCGCTCGCCCGGCACGTTGAAATGATGCAGCTTCCGGTAGGTCGAGATGTCGTCGAGCCCCGCATTGGTGCGGGTATCGGCGACCATCACCAGACCGTCCTCGACCAGAACACCGACGCAGTAGGTCATCGTCTTCAGGCTCTCGTGCGGCCGGCGGACCGGTGTCGGAACGATCAGGATTGGGCGGCGGCCCTGCCTTGCTCGACCCGGAGCTTCACGTCCAGTGTCTCGGTGCCGCCGCCGGTGCGGCTGCCGCGGATCGGCGCCGCGCCGAGGTAATCCAGCCCGGTCGCCACGCGGATGTAGTTGTCCGACGGGCTCACGTCGATGCAGGGGTCGAACGCCACCCAGCCGAGATCGGGCACCAGGGCCTCGACCCAGCCGTGCGGCGCCTCGACCTCCGCCTGCCCGTCGTCGCGGGCCCGGTAGCCCGCCACGTAGCGGGACGGGATGCCGATATGGCGGGCGGCGGCGATGAAGACGTGAGCCAGATCCTGGCAGACGCCCGTTCCCGCCGCGAAGGCCTTGGCGGCTGGGACAGCACTGGTGGCGGGCCCCGGCTCGTAGGTGACCGCGCCGTGGACCGCGCCCATTAGACGATGGAGCAGGGCCAGGATCGCGGCGTCCCCGTCCGTGGCGACGCGCTCGGCGAAGGCGTGAAGCTCCGGGCTGGCGGCGCACAGGTCCGTGTCGCGCAGGTAGAACTCGTCCGGCAGGCGCTCCACCGTGCCGCGCACCACGCCGTGGGTGTCGTCGGTGTCGACCTCGCCGGTGACCCGGATGGTCAGGGCGTCGGCCGGTTCGTCCGGGGTGAACCAGTGCACCTTGTTGCCAAAGCCGTCCTCGCGGGCGGTGAGGCGCCCGTCGACCGTGGTGTCGATCCGCCACGTGCGGACATACTGGCCGTCATGGTCCCGGGGCGTCAGGCGCAGGACCTGCACCAGTCCGCGGGCCGGTTGCTCGTAGGTGTAGATGGTCTCGTGGACCACGCGGATGCGCATGCGCCGAGCCTGTGCGTGTTCGTCAGAGCATCATCCCGGCCGGTGGCTGCCGGGTTTCGGGATGATGATGCACAATCGAGAGGCTGAGGCGCCGGTCCGGATGCCGCATCCGGGCCGGCGTCTCAACCGACCAGATACTGCTTGGCGATCGCCTCGCCCACCCTGTTGTTCTCGGCGATGAACGCCTCCACGAACTCGTGCAGCCCCGTGGCGAAGACCCGGTCGATGTCCTCGCCCTCCAGTTTCGCCAGCATGTTGCCAGCGAGCCGCTGGCTCGGGCCGCGGCGGCCGTAGGCATCGGCGATGAGGTCGAGATACTCGACGATCACGCCGTAGCAGTTCGAGAAGGAGCGCGGCATCTGCTTGTTGAGCATCAGAAGGTCGGCCACCAGCAGCGGCTTGATGCTCTCCCGGTAGACCCAGTGATAGGCGTTGAAGGCCGAGACCTCGCGCAGGATCGTGGTCCACTGGAAGTAGTCGAGGCTGCCGCCCACCGTCTCGTCGTGCGGCAGCAGAATCTGGTACTTGACGTCGAGGATGCGGGCGGTGTTGTCGGCACGCTCGATCGCGGTGCCGAGGCGGGTGAACCAGAAGGCGTCGTTGCGCAGCATCGTCCGGAAGGCCGAGCCGTCGAAGGTCAGCGAGACGGTCTTCACCCAATCGAGGAAGCGGCCGAACTCGTCGCGGTTGAGGTCCTTGCCGGCGTAGTTGCGCAGTTCCAGCCACGCGCCGTTGATCGCGTCCCACATCTCTGTGGTGAGCGCGGTGCGCACCGAGCGGGCATTCTCGCGGGCCGCCTCGATGCAGGAGCGGATCGAGGACGGATTGTGCGGGCTGAAGGCCAGGAAGTCACAGACCGTGTCGGCATTCACCGCGCTGTAGTGGGTCTTGAACGCGTCCGCGTCGCCGGCCGAGGCGAGGGCCGAGTCCCACTCGTTGCTCTCGCCGCCGCCGTAGCTCGACGGCAGCGAGGCGAAGCGGTGCGCCGCGTCGAGGATGCGGGCGACGAAGTCGGCGCGCTCGACGTAGCGGGAGAGCCAGAAGAGGCTGTCGGCAGTCCTGGAAAGCATTGTCTTTCAGCCAAATCGCGTGGAGACCGAACGCCGCGCCGTGAACCACCCTGACGTCAGCGACATCAGGCGTCGAGCACCCAGGTATCCTTCGTCCCGCCGCCCTGGCTGGAGTTGACCACCAGGGAGCCCTCTTTCAGCGCCACGCGGGTCAGGCCGCCCGGCACGATGCGGATCTGGTCGGCCCCATTGAGCACGAAGGGCCGCAGATCGACGTGGCGCGGTGCCACGCCGGAGGCCACGAAGGTCGGGCACGTCGAGAGCGACAGGGTCGGCTGGGCGATGAAGCCGTCGGGGGCGTGGCGGAGCTTCTTGGCGAAGTCATCGAGCTCGCGTTTGCTGGCGTGGGGGCCCACGAGCATGCCGTAGCCGCCCGAGCCGTTGACCTCCTTCACCACCAGCTCCGACAGGTTGTCCATCACGTACGCGAAAGCGTCCTTCTCGCGGCAGCGGTAGGTCGGCACGTTGTGCAGGATCGGCTCCTCGCCGGTGAAGAACTGCACGATCTCCGGCATGTAGCTGTAGACGGCCTTGTCGTCCGAGATGCCGGTGCCGACCGCGTTGGCCAGCGTTACGGAGCCGCGCTCGTAGGCGTTCATCAGGCCCGGCACGCCCAGCACCGAATCCGGGCGGAAGACGAGGGGATCGAGGAAATCGTCGTCGAGGCGGCGGTAGATGACGTCGACCTTCCGCGGACCCTCGGTGGTGCGCATGTAGACCACGTCGTCCTTGGTGAAGAGGTCGGACGCCTCCACCAGCTCGACGCCGAGCTTGTCGGCCAGGAACGAGTGCTCGTAGAACGCCGAGTTGTAGCGCCCGGGTGTCAGCAGCACGACCGTCGGGTCACGGGTCGCCGAGCCCGGGGCAAGGCTCCGCAGGGTGGCGAGCAGCGCGTCGGGGTAGTTCTCCACCGGCGCGACGCGGTGCTTCGAGAACAGGTCCGGGAACAGGCGCAGCATCACCTCCCGGTTCTCCAGCATGTAGGAGACGCCGGACGGGATCCGGGCGTTGTCCTCCAGCACGAAGAAGTCGTTCTCGCCGGTGCGGACGATGTCGATCCCCGCGATGTGGACGTAGAGGTCGTGGGGCACCCGGAAGCCGCGCATCTCCATGCGGTAATGGGCGTTGCGATAGACCAAGTCGGCGGGGATGATGCCGGCCTTGATGCACTCCTGGGCGCCGTACACGTCCTTGAGGAACAGGTTGATGGCGGTCACCCGCTGCTTCAATCCCCGCTCCAGGAAGGCCCATTCCGGCTTGGTGATCACCCGCGGGATGATGTCGAACGGGATCAGGCGCTCGGTCGATTCGTTGTCGCCATAGACCGCGAAGGTGATGCCGATCCGGCGGAACAGCAGCTCCGCTTGGCTGCGGCGGGTATTGAAATGCTCGGGCGGCGTGGAGTCGAGCCAAGCCTTGAGCTGGCCGTAGGCGTCGCGGACGGCGGCCGGTTCGGCGGCGTCGATGCCGTTCATCTCGTCGAAGGCCGTCACCGCCATCTCGCTCCTCCCGTACGCTCCCGCTCTTGAGGCAAGAGGCGCGCCACGCCGTCATGGCTATATCCGCGCTCGACAACGCTCAAGCCGGCTGGAGGATCAGATCAGCTTCAGGCCTTTCAGGCTCGCATGTCCGTTTCGGCCCAGGATCACGTGGTCGTGCACGACGATCTTCAGCGGCGCCAGCACGGCGACGATCTCACGGGTCATCGCCACGTCCGCCGTCGAGGGGGTCGGGTCCCCCGAAGGATGGTTGTGGGCCAGGATGATCGCGGTCGCCGAGAGCTCCAGCGCCCGGCGGGCGACCTCGCGCGGATAGACCGGGGTGTGGTCGACCGTGCCGCGCCCCTGCACCTCGTCGGCGATGAGGTGGTTGCGCTTGTCGAGGAACAGGACGCGAAATTCCTCGCGCGACGCGAAGGCCATGGTGACGCGCAGGTAGTCGTGGAGGGCGGACCACGAGTCGAGCAGGGCGCGGTCCCGGATCGCCCCGCGGGCGAGTCTCCGGGCGGCGGTCGCGATCACCTTGAGGTCCGAGGCGACCCCGGCGCTCACGCCGTCCACCTCCATGAGGCGGGCGGGCTCGGCGCTGAGGACTTCGGCGAAGCTTCCGAACCGGGCGACCAGCGCCTTGGCCAGCGGCTTGACGTCCCGCCGCGGGATCGCCCGGAACAGCACAAGTTCCAGCAATTCGTAATCTGGAAGCGCGTCGCCCCCTGCGGCCGCGAACTTCTCCCGCAGGCGATCGCGGTGGCCGTGATAGTGCGGCGGCTCCTTCTCGACGGATGCTGGGACGGCGCTGTCGGCGAAGAGACCTGCCTCACCGTCCTCCGTCCGCGGCGTCACGGCCGGTCAGGCGGCCGGATTGACGGGCTGGTGTAGCCCCTTGGGCGAGATCGTGAAGATCTCCACGCCGGTCTCGGTGACGGCCACGGTGTGCTCGAACTGGGCTGAGAGGGAGCGGTCGCGGGTCACGGCGGTCCAGCCGTCGCCCAGCACCTTCACGGCGGGGCGCCCGAGGTTGATCATCGGCTCCACCGTAAAGAACTGGCCGGGCTTGAACGGCACATCGTAGCTCGCCTCGACGTAGTGCAGGATCGTCGGCGCGTCGTGGTAGGTCCGCCCGAGGCCGTGGCCGCAGAAGTCGCGCACCACGGAGCATCGCTCGCTCTCGGCATAGCTCTGGATCGCCCGGCCGATGTCGTTGGTCGAGCCGCCGGGCTTGACCGCCGCCACGCCGCGCATCAGCGCCTCGTAGGTGATCTCGCACAGGCGCTGCGCCTTGCGCGGGACCTCGCCCACATAGGCCATCCGGCTCGAATCGCCGTGCCAGCCGTCGAGGATCAGGCAGATGTCGAGGTTGACGATGTCGCCCTCGCGCAGGGGCTTGTCGTTGGGGATGCCGTGGCAGACGACGTGGTTGATCGAGGTGCAGATCGATTTCGGGTAGCCGCGGTAGAGCAGAGACGCCGGGTAGGCGCCGTGATCCATGGCAAATTCGTAGGCGAGCTTGTCGAGCGCCTCGGTGGTCACGCCGGGCTGCGTGGCCTCCATGAGCAGGTCGAGGGCCTCGGCCGTGAGGCGACCCGCCCGGCGCATGCCTTCGAATCCCTCGGGCCCGTGGATCGGCGGCTCCGGGGCGCGGCGCGTGCCCTGCGCGGTGGCCTGTTCCTGCTGCATGGTTGAGACTTTTCGCGGCGTCGTCTGAGGGTCGTCCGCCCTATGTACGGTGTGGCGCGCGGCAGGCCAAGACGCGCCGGACCGAGACGCGTGACGCCGTCGGCGGGCGAGGCTTGCGCCGGTCGCGGGGCTGGCGGCATAAGCGGCCGCAAGGCGCCCGGGAGCGCGCGGGCAGATTCGCCGCGCGGTCGGTTGCGAGGCAGGCGAGGGCCGGATGGCAGGCAAGGCGGTACCGCACTTCCACAATGAGCCGGGCGTCCCGGTGATCACCGTGGGCGTGAAGGAGTTCATGTGCATCGGCGCGCTGCCGCCGTTCGATCATCCGCACGTGTTCCTCGACATGGGCGCGGACAGCGAGATCATCTGCCAGTACTGCTCGACGCTCTACCGCTACCGCGCGGGCCTGAAGGCCGACGAGGCGGAGCCGCACTCGTGTGTGTGGCACGACGACGCCAAGCTCGCGGCGGAGTAGGCGTCGCCCGCAGTGCCCTCGGACCTTCGACCTCTGCGGATCGGGATCGTCGGGGCCGGGATCGGCGGGCTCACGACGGCCCTGGCGCTGTCGGATGCCGGTCATTCCGTCACGGTCATCGAGCGCCGGACCGGCTTCAGCGAGGTCGGCGCCGGGATCCAGATCTCGCCCAACGCGAGCCGGGTCCTGGCCGCCCTCGGCCTCTCGGCGGCCCTGCGCCGGGCGGCGAGCGAGCCGCCGGCCGTGGAGGTGCGCGCCCTGGACAGCGGCCGCCGCATCGGCGGCGTCAGCCTCGGGCCGCGGGCGCAGGACCGCTTCGGCGCGCCCTATTACGTGATCCATCGCGCCGACCTGCAGACCTTGCTCCTGGATGCTCTGCGGAGCCGGCCGGCGATCCGCCTGATGATGGGCCGCGCCGTCACGGGCCTGTCCGAGACAGACGTCGAGGCGCGCCTCACTGTCGAGAGCGCCGGCGGGCCTCAGGATCTCGGGTTCGATCTCGTGATCGGGGCGGACGGTCTGCGCTCACGGCTGCGCGCGCATCTCGACGCGGCGCCGCTGCGGCCGGGTCGGGCGGCCGCGTGGCGGGCCCTCGTGCCGATCGAGGCGGCGCCGGAGGCCCTGCGCGGCGCGACGACCGGCCTCTGGCTGGGGCGGGGCCGGCACGTGGTGCATTACCCGGTGCGGGACAGCCAGTTCCTCAACGTCGTCGCAGTGGTCCCGGAGGCGGTGGGTGACGAAGGTTGGGGCCGGCTCGGCGAGCCAGCCGTGCTGCGGGCGCATTTCCGCGGCTGCGCCGGGCCGCTGCGCGACCTGCTGACGTTGCCCGATTCGTGGCTAGTGTGGTCGCTGGCCGACCGGGCGGTTGCCCGGCCGATCGCGCGCGGCCGGCTCGCTCTGATCGGCGACGCGGCCCACCCGGTCCTGCCATATCTGGCACAGGGCGCCGCCCTGGCCATCGAGGATGCCGCGGTGCTGACATGGGCCCTCGCCGAGCATCGCGACGTGCCGGCGGCTCTGTCGGCGTACGCCGAGCGCCGTGCCGCGCGGGTCCGTCGCGTCCAGAAGGCCGCGCGCAGCAACGGCCGCACCTATCACGCCGGCGGGCTCCTGGCGTTCGTGCGCGACGCCGTGATGGCCCGCCTCGGCCCGGACGGCATGCGCGAGCGCTACGCTTGGCTCTACGGCTGGACGCCGCCCGCTTGATCGCGCCCGCGGCCCCCGCTACCGAGGGCGCGGGCGGACGTGGCGGAACCGGTAGACGCACGAGACTTAAAATCTTGCGGCCGCAAGGCCGTGCGGGTTCGAGTCCCGCCGTCCGCACCACAGGCCCGCGCCGCCGACGCCGTCCGCCTTTGCGCGGGGCACGCCGCTGCGCGAGCACGATCCGTCGCATTTGAGCGACCCATGCAACGACCGCTTGTCGGCTTCGTGTCACGATCGTCCGGAGGAGATTTCGGATGATCGAGGCTGTACGCACCGCCACCACCGGGATGACCCAGGCGGCCGACCGGTTCGGGACCGCCGCGCAGACCATCGCGTCGAGCGGCGCACCGGTCGGCGCCACGGCGTTGGCTCCCGCCGACCGTGTGGATCTGTCCGGCGCCGCTGCCGAGCTGATCGGCTCGAAATCCGCCTTCGCGCTGAATGCGGCCGTGGCCCGCACCGCCGACCGGATGACCGGCCAGCTCCTCGATGTCAGCGCCTGAGGGCGGGCAGCGCCAGACCGGCGAGAATCGCGGCTGCCGCGAACAGCAGGCCGACACCGACGAGCCGGTAGGCGACCACCCCGACAAGGCCGCCCGCCAGGAACGCGCCGACGGTGACGAGGTGCAGCCGAAGCCGTTCCGGATCATGCGGCTTCATCGGCCCGGCCCCGGTCGCGCCGCGATCCAGCCAGCGGGCCAGCTCGATGCCGATGTCGGTGACGATGCCGGTCACGTGCGTGGTCCGCACCCGGGCCTCGGAGATCTTGGTCACGACCGCGTTCTGAAGGCCGAGTACGAAGCTCAGGCCAAGAACGAGGACGTGGCTCCGGGCGGGGTCATGGAGCGGCAGCACGAGCAGGCCCGTGCCGGCAAGGAGTGCCGCCTCGGCGCAGACGCTGTACGCATAGGCTCCGACGTCGGCCCTTCGGCGCCGATGGCGAATCAGCAGCGTCGATGTCGCGGCACCCAGGACGAACAGGACGACGATCAGCAGCGCCTGCGCCGCCAGGACGATATCGCCCGTGCCGGTTCGGTCCGAGATGGCCGAGATGTTTCCGGTCATGTTCGAAGCGTACAGGCCGACCGCGTAGAATCCCGCGGTGTTCAAGGCTCCCGCCACGGCCGCCAGGGACAGGGCGAGATGCCGGTCGGCCTCAGGTGTGCGCGTCTCGCCGTCGTGGACCAGCATGAGCTCGCCGTCAGCAGGGGCGTCGGGTAACGGGCTGGCGGCCGAGGTCGATCGGGACGTTCATGTCGCTCAGCCGCCGCACATCCCGACCGGACTCAAGCGACGACATCGTCGCCGGATTCCGGAAAAGCCTTCGGGAGTTTCGCCCGATGGGCCTGAACACTTGGTTCATGCCCGGCCGCTCGGTACGCCCCTCTTCGACCAAGTGTCGCGGTTTCGGCCCTACCAGCCGCGATAGCCGTAGCCACCGTCCCAATCGCCGTGCCAGTGGCGAGCGGGGCCGTAGCCGACCGGCACGCGCTCGTACGTGACGACTCGCCGGGTGGCATAGACCGGAGCCTCCTCTTCGTAGACGCGGTAGGCGGGCGCGGGCCGAACCGCGACCGGCGCGGGGGCGTAGCCGTAATCCGCATAACCGTAGCCCGGCGCCGCGTGGGCCTGCGTCGCGGCACCGATCAGGGCACCCGCGGCGAGGCCTCCGATGATGCCCGCCGCGATCGCGCCGCCGCCGCGGGCTTCGGCTTGCGTAGAGGCCAGGGAGCCCGCGCCGATCAGCGCGGCGGCCGAGAGCAGAGCGATGCGTGTCATGACCTGTCTCCAGATGAAGCGCGGGAGCCCCGGGGCGTCCCGGATCACGGGAGGCAACATCTCACGGCCACGCTGCACCGGGTCTGAAGCGCGCCTGCAGCCACCGTTCAGCTTGCATAGGCCGCCTCGATGCATCCTGACGGAGACGGGTCCCGGAAGGTCGGATGGACTGGCAGCGAAGCGTTTGCGCGACTCATGCGGCGCTCGAGGCGCGTGTTTCGCCGGATCGCGGCGCCAGGCCGCGCAATCCGCGCCGCCGAGGGTCTCACGCCTCCCGTGTCGTCGCGGAGCGGGCGGTCGCCCAGGAGCCGAGGAGCCGGGTCGCGGCGGCAGCCGGATCCGCGGTCCGCATCAGGCCGCCCATGACGGCGACGGCGGCCGCACCGGCGTTCCGGCATTCCGCGATCCTGTCCGGCTCGATCCCGCCGAGAGCGATCACCGGCACCCCCATTGCCGCGGCCGTCGCGACACCCTCAGGACCGAGCGCGGGGCCGTAGCCGGGCTTGCTCGCCGTCGCGTAGATCGGGCTGAGCGTCACGTAATCGGCGCCGGCCGCCGCTGCCCGTGCAGCCTCCTGCGGTGCATGGGCCGAGATGCCGATCAGCGCCCCCTCCCCCAGCGCTGCCCGCGCGGCCGCGACCGCCTCGGGACCCGTGCCGCCGCCGAGATGAAGGCCGTCGGCTTCGAGGGCGCGCGCCAGCGCGATGTCGCCGCCCACCGTCAGGAACCCGCCGGCCGCGCGCACGCGCGCCGAGACAGCCGCGCCGAGGCTGCGGCGCGCAACCGCGTCCAGATCCTTGTCGCGGAACCAGATCCAGCGGCCGCCACCGTCCAGGATCGCCTGGACGGTCTCGGCGAGGGAACGCCCGCGGCCGTGCCGGTCCGTCACCGCCAGCAGCGACGACGGCAGAGCCCTCACGAGCCCACGAGGCCGAGTTGCGGACTCGATGGCTCGGCCCGGCCGCGCCTCGGAATCCGTCCGGCCAGATGCGCGTCGCGCCCAGCCTCCACGGCCCGGCCCATGGCGCGCGCCATGCGCACCGGGTCATCGGCCTTGGCGACCGCCGTGTTGATCAGGCAGGCGGAGGCGCCGAGTTCCATGGCGATCACCGCGTCCGAGGCGGTGCCGATCCCGGCATCGACCACGACCGGCACCTTGGCACGGCGACAGATCAGCTCGAGGTTGGCGGGGTTGGCCACACCCATCCCGGAGCCGATCAGCGAGCCCATCGGCATCACGGCAGCGCAGCCGAGATCCTCCAGGCGCTGGCAGACGATCGGATCGTCGTTGCAATAGGGCAGCACCACGAAGCCCTCGTCCACGAGGTGGCGGCAGGCCTCGATCAGCTCGGTCACGTCCGGATAGAGCGTCTCCCGGTCGCCGATGACCTCGACCTTGATCCAGTTGGTGTCGAGAGCCTCCCGGGCCAGCTCGGCGGTCATGATCGCGTCGCGTGCAGTCTCGCAGCCGGCGGTGTTGGGCAGGAAACGCTTGCCCTTGAGGATCTTCACCGTATCCGAGCCGTGGCCCTGGAGAGAAACCCGGCGAATCGAGGCCGTCACCACCTCGGCGCCGCTGGCCTGCACGGCATCGCGCATGATCGCCTGGGTGGGGTAGCCGGCGGTGCCGATGAACAGCCGGGACGACAGGTTCACGCCGGCGATGGTCAGGCTGCCCTCCCCGCTGTCGGGGTGCAGCGGCGTGACGGTTCGGTCCATTCTCAACCTCCCTGCATGGCGCGGACGATCTCGACGCGGTCGCCCTCCGCGATCGGCGTCTCGCCCCAGTCCCGGCGGCGCAGCACCCGACCGTTAAGCGCGATGGCGACGCCCTGCGGACTCTCGATCCCCGTCTCCTCCGCCTCCAGGCGGAACAGGGTGTCGACGGTGTCGGCCTCCCGCTCGCGGGGCTCGCCGTTGATGAAGAGCCTCATGCCGATTCCCTCAGAGGCTCGGCCCGTCCGAACCGTGCCCGTCCGAAGGGCCGGGCGATGGCCGGCAACGTGCCGTGCGTCACCAGCTCGGCGATGGCTTCGGCGGTGGCGGGGGCGAGCAGATAGCCGTTGCGATGGTGACCGGTGGCCACGACCAGGCCGGGGGCGAGTTCGTCGAGGATCGGCGCGTCGTCGTCCGAGGTGGGTCGGTAACCGCACCAGACCGCTTCGACCTCCATCTCCTCGATGCCGGGGAGGACACGCCGAGCCCCCTCCAGCAGCGCGTAGAGTCCACCCGCGGTCACGCCTGGCCGGAAGCCGCAATCCTCCACGGTTGCGCCGACGATGAGCTGGCCGTCGCTTTTCGGGGCCATGTGGACCTGCTCGGTCCAGACCATCCGGGCAAGCCCGCCCGTGCGCGCGGTGGTGCGGAGGGCGAGCGATTGTCCTTTCAGCGGTCGGACCGGCAGGGCGAGGCTCTCCGGCAACAGGCCTCCCTCTCCGCTCCAGGCGCCGGATGCCAGAATGACGGTGCCGGCCGCTATGCCGTGCTCGCCGGCACGGATGCCCGTTACGCGGCCCCCCGACCAGTCGAGACCGCTGACGGGCGTCCGCTCGGCGAGGAGCACGCCGGCCCGGCGACAGGCCTCGCCGAGGGCGGCCATGACCAACCGGGGATCGACCTGATGGTCCAGGTTGCAGTGGATCCCGGCGGTGACCGACGGGCGCAGGCCCGGCTCCAGCCGCCGGACCTCGCTGCCCGGGAGCCAAGTCGCTTCGAGCCCGGACCGCCTCTGGAGATCGTAGCGGAAGCGCAGGCGCTCGACCTCATCCCGGCCGATCGCCAGCACCAGGGTGCCGTCCGGACGATAGTCGATCGCCCCGCCCGACTCGGCCTCCAGGGCATCGCGGAAATCCGGCCAGAGCCGGAGCGACTCAAGGGCGAGCGGCAGCAGCGGGTCCGAGCCGGGCTCGTGCTCGGCGGCCGGCGCCAGCATGCCTGTGGCCGCAAGGCTCGCCCCCGCCCCGATCGTCTCCCGCTCAAGCACCGTCACGGTGCGTCCTGTCCGGGCGAGCCGCCACGCGATCGACAGCCCGATCAGCCCGCCGCCGACCAGGGCGATGTCGGTGCGGGCCGGCAGAGCAGCTGACGCACCGAAGCCGTCCGCGCTGCGGCGGCGGCCGATCGGTGAGTCGGGACGGTTCAGGGGCACTGGCATCTCCGCGGATTGCCGCCGCGGGGATCGGGCCGTGCGCTTCTGTGAGAAGCTGTGGCCTACCCTGCGGGCGGCCGCGGTCCAATCCCTACGCCGGTATGAGCCGGATCAGGTTCGAAGGATTTCCGCGCCGCAGGTCCTGACGGACGTGCCAGCGGTTTCTCAGCCCCTTGCCGGGGATCTCCCTGGAACGGGTACAGATGTGGTCGCCGGAAGGCTTGTGGTCAACCCCGTCCTTCGGGGCGCGACCAGTTGCGGCGGCATCCGTATCGCTGCCGTCACCAAAAAGCGCCGAGATGAGGACGCGATCGCGACGGCGACGGACAGGCTCAGAGCACGATGCGTCTCGCCCCAAAGCCCGACGTCGCGGGCGAGCGTGCGATCCGCGACGCGTTGCCGGCCCCGGAGGGCGAGGTCACGCCGGTGGCGTCGTGCAGAAGTCCATATTTACGTGCCAGCGGGCGAGCGCAGCGCATCCCAACACGGTTTTTGCGATCTCGATGCTCGATGGACCGTAGGCGAGCGCATGTGAAATCATCGATCAAGCAGTAAATTCTGAATAATAATTCTTTTACTGAGGTCTATATATGTAATTAGAGGCTTGTATATTGCTAATAATGGGATTCAACCGTTCAAAAATCAGAATTATTCTCCAAAATTTTCTCCATGTTCTCGGAGTTGATACGGCAATGGCTTTCCGTTCATGATGCGTCAGCTTGAATCAGCGCCCCGTTGAGCGCTCTTTTCTCAGGTCGGTCATGAAAGAATTCAGTGCAACGGTTTGTCTTTCGATGATCGTGAGGAATGAAGCGCCAGTTATAAAGCGTTGTCTCGACTCGGTAATCCCCTTTATCGATCACTGGATTATCGTCGATACGGGATCGACCGATGGAACACAGGAGAAGGTCCAAGCGGCGCTGGCTGGTCTGCCGGGCACGCTCGTGGAGCGGCCCTGGGTGGACTTCGCCTACAATCGGAACCAGGCGCTCACGTTGGCCCGGCCCCATGCCGACTACTCGCTGATCATCGACGCCGCCGCCGAACTCATCATCCCGGACGATTTCGTGCTTCCGAAACTGCAGGATGCTGGATACACTTTCCAAATCGTGGAAAATCGAGTTCAATACAGACGGATCCAGCTCGTAAGCAATAAATTGAACTGGTGTTATCGGGGTGTCATTCACGAGTTTCTGGAATGTTCCGGCAATCCGGAGACACCGGCGCTGCCGTTGTCCATGCGCTACGGCGACGACGGGGCGCGGCATCGCGACCGAGTGACCGAACTGCGCGACATTGCGGCGATGGAGAAGGCTCTATCGACCGAAGCAGATCCGTTCCTGATCTCACGCTATACGTTCTATTTGGCAAGATCGTACCGCAATACGGGCCAGCATTTCAAAGCTCTCGACCACTTCTTGCGGCGAGGCGAATTTGGATTCGACGAGGAAGAGGTTTACCTGAGTCTGCTCGAGGCCGTGTGTATCATGGAGAAGCTCGGCGCACCGGCCGAATCCGTTTTGAAGATGTATGATCGGATCATAGCAATCTGTCCGGACCGCGCTGAGGCGCGTTACAGTGCGAGTCGTTATCTGAGATCGCAAGGGAAGTTCGCGGCGGCACTGTCCTACGCGGAAGCGGGCATCGCTTTAGATGTGCCCGCTGAAGGTGTCAGCGTCGATACGTCCGTGTATAAATACGGTATGTTGCATGAATTGGCCGATAGCGTATTCCATCTTAAAAAATACCGACTTTGTATATCGACATGTTTAAAAATCATGAGGCAAGCCGATGTGACACCCGATATCCTTCAGCGAAGCATCACCTTGGCTCGTGAGGCGCTGGCCAAATTGACTGATCCTGCCTGGGGCTGTCAGCCGGTACCTTACACATCGGACTTTATGCCGGATTGGCAAATTTGAAGACCGTTGGGCTCGCGTATCCGAATGCGAGGGCAGCAGTTCCAAGATACGTCGGAGCGTGGGGGCTCATTCGCTTCCGCAGAAGATCTCCAGGAGTTTGACATCCGCTATAATTGATCAAGATCGTTCTCTCTCTGAACAAGCCGTGTTATCGTTTTGTACTCCACGAGGAATATTGCCACACAATCGGATTTTCTACCAGGAACTAACAGGATCTTTATTTAACAGATAAATGAATAAGTAAGCTTTATAAAACTAGAACTTCAGATTTACTTCGCAATCAGTCTTGAGATAGACACTCGCGGCCGCAATGATCGCGGCGTTCTCGGTATGCCGGGGGATTCATGGCATGAACGCATCTGGCCAGACAATATGTTTGTCTATGATCGTCAAAAACGAGGCGCACGTTATTACAAGATGCTTGGAATCTGTTCGGCCGTTTATTGATCATTGGATTATCGTCGACACCGGCTCCACGGATGGAACCCAGGACGTGATCCGCACCGCGATGATCGATATGCCCGGCATGCTCGTCGAACGGCCGTGGGTCGACTTCGCGTTCAACCGGAACGAGGCCTTGAGCCTAGCTCGGTCACGGGCCGAGTACTCGCTGATCATTGACGCCGACGACGACCTGATCGTTCCCCCAGGATTCGTCATGCCCGAATTGAGCGACATCGCCTATCAGCTAGAAATCGTCGATGATCAAACAAGCTATTGGCGCAACCATCTTTTGAACAATCGAGTGGATTGGCGTTATCGTGGCGTCGTACATGAGTTTCTGGAGTGTTCCGATAAGCGTGAGGTGGAGGCTCTACCGCTGAAAATTCGGCGTGGCAAGGACGGAGCACGTCATCTCGATGATGCGACCGCCCAACGCATGATTGCTGTCTTGGAGCAGGCGTTGAAGACCGAGACGGATCCATTCATGATCGCGCGCTACAATTTTTACCTCGCAAACGGCTATTTTGAAACGTCCGAATATTGCAAGGCTATCGATTTGTATTTGAAGCGTGCAGATCAAGGTTTTTGGGATGAAGAAGTTTTCCTCGCGCTGCTGTCGGCTGCCGATGCGATGGAGCGCCTGGACGAACCGGCGGCTGCGATCTTGATGCTTTATGAGAGGATGATCGCCATCAGGCCGGAGCGTGCGGAGGCATGGCTCGGAGCCAGCCGATATTGCCGGCGCAAAGGAAACCACGCCGCAAGCTATCGCTACGCGGAGGGGGGCGTTGGCCTGGACCTGCCGAGCAAAGGCCTCAGTTTGCACCCTTGGGTCTATGCCTATGGCCTGCGGGAGGAACTTGCCCTCAATGCGTTCCACTTAGGGCAGTCTGCCGTCTGCCTGTATAATTGCACCGAGATACTGGTGCAGTCGAACATACCCGACGAGGTGCGTGCGCGCGTTCGCGCGCTGGCGCGCCAGGCGCTCACCCAGATTGTGGAACCCATATGGGGCTGCCGGCCACTGCCCTACAGTTCGCAATACGATCCTCAGTGGCGAGCTTAGCGCGGTCCGAAGCGTCCACATCGGGATTCGCGGCGCCAGTCATCGACTCTGTTCGGCGAGCGCGCCCGGGGCGCGCGTTCAGCTCGCCTTGCGCGGCCGCAGAAACTTCGGTCGGAATACCGCCATCGGCTCCCGGAAGCCGTCGAGCTGATGCTCGCCGAGGGGAATCGGATCGCCCCACAAGAAATCCACGAACGGCTTCGACATCAGCAGCGGCTCGCCCAGGATCCGATTCATCTGCGCGAGGCGGCTCGCGAGGTTCACGTCCCGGCCGATGACGGTGAAGTCGAGGCGCGAACCCGATCCGACATTCCCATAAGCGGCCTCACCGTGGTGAAGCGCAATACCGGCGGCCACCGGCACGGGAAACTGGTGCAGCGCGTTCGCCTCATCGAGAGCCGCCAAGGCGTGCTGCGCCGCCGTCAGCGCCCCCTTGGCGGCGCCGCCGAGATCGTCGCCGGACTCGCGGAAGATCGCCAGCAGGCCATCGCCGAGATACTTCAGCACCTCGCCGCCCTCGCGCTCGATCGGCGGCACGAGGCAGTCGAAGAACACGTTCAGCAGGCCAACCACCTCCTCGGGCGTCATGTCGGCGGAGGTGCGGGTGTAATCGCGCATGTCGGCGAACAGGATTGCCGAACGGATCCGCGTCACCTGCCCGCGGCGGATATCGCCCGCAAGGATCGCCCGGTGCGGTTCGTCGCCGACGTAGAGCCGCAGCACATGGTCGAGCTGCTTGTTGAGCACGCGCATCTCAGCGACCGCGGCGAGCGCCGGCATGACGAAGCGCAGGATCGCGATGTCGTCCTCGCCGAATCCCTTCGGTGCGCGGGTGGCGAAGGTGATGCCGTTCTTGGTGCCGTTGGTGAAGAACAGCGGCGCCACGACGTAGTGGGTGTAGCCGCCGGCCTTCAGGTCCGGGACGATCGCGTAGGCATCGTCCGGTGTCTCGGACAAATCGAGGATCAGCCACTCCCCGGTCTCGTGGACCGTGTGGAAGGGAGAGTTGAGGTAGGCGTCGGTCGAGCGGGCGCCGTGCGGGAACAGCCGGACGGTGGTGCCGCCGTCCCGCGTCCAGATGCGGCCGACGCCGGCATATTCCGAGTGCAGGGTGTCGATCGCCGTGGAAGCCCGGTCCACCGGCACCCCGATGGCAATCAGCCGCTCGGCGAGTCCTGCGAGCATCTCTTCGGCGTTCGGCATCCGCGCGCCTTCCCCGAGCAGCCAGTCGCGGATGCCCACGGAAGGCTGGAGGGCGCCGAAGGGGACGTCGTCGGCTTCGGAGCCGTCCGCGAAGGCCGTCGGCGCTCCGGTGTTTGACGGGCGGCGTTCGAGCATGGCGCCAGACTGGATGCCGCGAAACACCTTGGCAACGCGGTCGACGAGAAAAGCGCCGCGACGGCCGCCGCGGCGTGGGCTCAGTTGTCCAGGAAGCTCCGGAGCTTCCGGCTGCGCGACGGGTGCTTCAGCTTGCGCAGGGCCTTCGCCTCGATCTGGCGGATGCGCTCGCGTGTCACCGAGAACTGCTGGCCGACCTCCTCGAGGGTATGGTCGGTGTTCATGCCGATGCCGAAACGCATGCGTAGCACGCGCTCCTCGCGCGGCGTGAGCGAGGCGAGCACCCGCGTGGTCGTCTCGCGCAGGTTCGACTGGATCGCCGCGTCGATCGGCAGGACCACGTTCTTGTCCTCGATGAAGTCGCCGAGATGGCTGTCCTCCTCGTCGCCGATCGGCGTCTCGAGGGAGATCGGCTCCTTGGCGATCTTCAGGACCTTGCGGACCTTCTCCAGCGGCATGGCCAGCTTCTCGGCCAGTTCCTCCGGGGTCGGCTCGCGGCCGATCTCATGCAGCATCTGGCGGGACGTCCGGACAATCTTGTTGATCGTCTCGATCATGTGCACCGGAATGCGGATGGTGCGGGCCTGGTCGGCGATCGAGCGGGTGATCGCCTGCCGGATCCACCACGTGGCGTAGGTCGAGAACTTGTAGCCGCGGCGGTACTCGAACTTGTCCACCGCCTTCATCAGGCCGATGTTGCCCTCCTGGATCAGGTCCAGGAACTGCAGGCCGCGGTTCGTGTACTTCTTGGCGATCGAGATCACGAGGCGCAGGTTCGCCTCGATCATCTCCTTCTTGGCCTGCCGGGCCTCGCGCTCGCCCTTCTGGACCATGTTGACGATCCGGCGGTACTCGCCGATCTCAAGGCCCGTCTCGGAGGCGAGATCGAGGATCTGTGCGCGCAGCTCCGCCACCTGCTTCGAGCCGCGCTCGACCAGGTTCTTCCAGCCCTTGCCGCCGAGCGTGCCGACGCGCTCCATCCAGTTCGGATCGAGCTCGTAGCCCTGGTAGTGGCGCAGAAACTCGTCGCGGGCGACCCCGTGGCTCTCGGCGTAGCGCATCAGCCGGCCCTCGTGGCCGATGAGCTGCTTGTTGATCGAGTAGAGCTGCCCGACCAGAGCCTCGATGCGGTTGTTGTTGAGCGACAGGGACTTCACGTCAGCGACGACGATGTCCTTGAGCTCGACCTGCTTCTGGTTCTGGGCGGGCGTGTTCTGCTCGCCAGCAGCCTTGCGCTCGGTGCCTTCCGTCTGGAACTTGCGCAGCTTGCGGTAGTTCGCCGCGATCGCGTCGAAGGTCTCCAGGACCCGCGGCTTGATCTCGGCCTCCATGGCGGCGAGCGAGACGTTGTTCTCGAGGTCGTCCTCGTCGTCACCGCCCTCCGGGGGCGCCGGCGGCTCGCCGTCCTCCGATTCCTCGCCCTCGGCGATCTGCGGCGCGTTCTTCCCGTCCGGCCCGGCGTAGGTCGCCTCGAGATCGATGATGTCGCGCAGGAGGACCTTCCCCTCCACCAGCTCGTCGCGCCAGATGATGATCGCCTGGAAGGTCAGCGGGCTCTCGCAGAGGCCGGCGATCATCGCCTCGCGGCCGGCCTCGATGCGCTTGGCGATGGCGATCTCGCCCTCGCGGGACAGAAGCTCCACGGAGCCCATCTCGCGCAGATACATGCGCACCGGGTCGTCGGTGCGGTCCGTGGGCTCCTTGGTTGTGGTAGCGACCGCGACCGCGCGCGCCGGCGCGACCTCGGCGACCTCGCCGCCCTCGGCCTCCTCCTCCTCGCCATCGGCGGATTTCTCGCCAGCGGCCTCGTCGGTCTCCTCGGCCTCGACGACGTTGATGCCCATCTCGGAGAGCTGGGAGAGCACGTCCTCGAGCTGGTCCGGGTCGGACTGGCCCTCGGGCAGCACCTCGTTCACCTCCTCGTAGGTCACGTAGCCGCGCTTCTTGGCGAGCTTGACCATCCGCTTGACCGAAGCATCCGTCAGGTCGAGGAGCGGCCCGTCGGTCGGCTGCTCGGGGGCAGCGTCCGTCTCGTCCCGTTCCGTTGCCTTCGTTGCCATGATCAGCCTATTGTTTCGCACGCGGCGCGCGGCGGAGGCCGTGGTGAGGCCGGTCCAAGCCTGCGACGCCGCTTTCTGAGAACCGCGCCGGATCGCTCCGGTCGCGTTGAGTCGTCGGTTTCCGTATGCAAGCCTGAGGCTTGACCGATTATTAACTATGGCGGGGCGTTCCCCCTCCGCCACCGCCATGGCACAGCCATCACGCGGCCGTCGAGTCGTTCGACACCGGCACGTCGGCCTCAGCCTCGGCGGCGATGACGGTTTCCAGCCTCGCCTTCACCTCGCAGAGCCATGCCCACCCGGCATCGGTCGGATCGTTCTCAAACGCCTGCCGTGCTTCGCGAAGTTCGCTATGTAGCGCGCCTGCCTGCCGGTGCAAGATCATCGCCTGTCTGAGGGCGTCCGCGCGGTGTGCCGGGTCCGCATGCGGAGCCAGGGTTGTACGGTCACGCGAGCGGGCCAGGGTCAGGATCCGGTCGGACGCTGCAGCGAGTCCAGCGCGTGTGATGCGATTTTGCAACACGTCCGGGTCCGTACGCTGCTCCTCGGCCGCGCTGGCGAGCAGGACCGACAGCAGCGCCTGCGCGTCCGGATCCTCGAAATCGAATTCGGCGATCTCTTCGGCGAAGTCCGCGAGCATCTCGGGATGCGCGAGGAGCGTGCCGATGATCACCGCCTCGCGCACCGCGGCGGCGCCGGTGAAGCCCGCGGAGGCGGTCACCGACGGGCTCGGGCCGCCGGTGATACGGGGCGAGACCGGCTCGCCGGGACGGGTGAAGCGGGTGCGTCCGCGGGTGGCCGGCCCGGCGGCACGCGCCCCCCGGGGTGACAGGCCGCGCAGCCGCTCCTCGATCTCGTCGCGGTAGTAGCGCCGCACGGTCTCATCGCGGATCGTCGCGACGGTGGTGCGCAGGGTCTGGGTCAATCCGGCCCGCCGCTCAGGCGTATCGACCGGCCCGGCCTCGACGGCGCGCCGCCATAGCAGCTCGGAGAGGGGCAGCGCGGCCTTCAGCACCTGATCGATCGCCGCCGGTCCGCCCGAGCGCAACAGGTCGTCGGGGTCCTGTCCGCCGGGGAGCAGCGCGATCCGCAGCGACCGCCCCGGTTCGAGGAGTGGCAGCGCGAGGTCCAGCGCCCGGAACGCCGCCCTCTGACCGGCCTTGTCACCATCGAAACACAGGATCGGCTCGTCGGCATGGCGCCAGAGCAGGCCGAGTTGGTCCTCGGTCAGCGCGGTGCCGAGCGGCGCCACCGTCTCGGGATGGCCCGCGAGCGTCATCGCGATCACGTCGACGTAACCCTCGACCGCGATGATCGAGCTCCGATCATGCGCGGCCTTCCGGGCGCCGTGGAGATTGTAGAGCGTCCGGCCCTTGTGGAAGAGCGGCGTCTCCGGGGAGTTCAGGTACTTGGCGCGCACCTCCTTGGCGAGCGCCCGGCCGCCGAAGGCCACCACCCGGCCCCGGGTATCGGTGATCGGAAACATCACCCGGTCACGGAAATAGTCGTACGGGACCGACACACCCTCTCCGGCGGCCAGCAGGCCCATCTCGACCATCAGCGCCTTGTCGACGCCCTGTCCGGCCAGATGATCGCGCAGGGCGTAGCGCTCGTTCGGCGCGTAGCCGAGCCGGAATTTTTCCTGGACCTCCGGCGCAAGCGCCCTTCGCTCGAGATAAGTGCGGGCCTCGCTGCCCTGGCCGGAGCGCAGCCGCTCCTCGAACCAGCGGGCGGCCATCTCCATGACCTCGATGGCACCCGCGCGCTTGGTCTCGGCGGCGCGGTTGTCCTCGGTGGGCGCGGGGAGGCTGACGCCGGCTTCCCCCGCCAGCCGCTCGACCGCCTCGGGAAAGCTCAAGCCCTCCGTTTCCATCAGGAAGGTGAAGATGTCGCCGTGCTTGGAAGACGAGAAGCAGTGGTAGAACTGCTTCTGGTCATTCACGTAGAAGGAGGGAGTCTTCTCGGCGTTGAACGGCGACAGGCCACGCCACTCCCGGCCGGCCTTCTTCAGCTTCACGCGGCGGCCGACCACCGACGAGGCCGGCAGCCGGGCGCGAATCTCTTCCAAGATATGGGGCGGATAGCGCACGGGGCCTGGGATGGGTTGCGTGAACCCATCCTTATAGCGCGTGACACGTAACCGAGTCCTTCGCACCCCCGAAATCCGGTGGAGGATAGCGGGGAGAGGCTCAGCTCCCGTCAGCCCTTGGCCGCCAGCGCGGCCTTCACCAGCCCGCTCGCCTTGCCGAAATCCATTCGGCCCGCGAAGGTGCCCTTCAGGGCGCTGATCACCTTACCCATGTCCTTCGGGCCGGCGGCGCCGGTCTCGAGGATCGCCGCCTCGACGGCCGCCTTGATCTCGGTCTCGTCCATCTGCTTCGGAAGGAAGCCTTCGATGATGCCGATCTCGGCCCGCTCGGTGGCGGCAAGTTCGGGGCGTCCACCCTGATCGTAGACGCCGGCCGATTCGGTGCGCTGCTTGATCATCTTCTGAAGCAGCGACAGGATCTCCTCGTCGGAGATGGGTTCCTTGCCGAGGCCCCGCGCCTCGATGTCCTTGTCCTTGAGGGCGGCCTGGATCATCCGGATGGTCGCGAGCCGCTCCTTGTCGCCGGCCTTCATGGCCTCCTTCATCTCGGTCGTGAAGCGCGCGCGCAGCATGTTGGTGAGCCTTCCAAAGGTCGAAACGGGGGGCTGGCCTGCGATTTGCGGATGTTGAGCCCGGCGAAAAGCGGGGCCACATTGACCCCATCGCGGGCCGCTCGCTAAGAGCGCCACACACGATCATGCTGCAAGCCGAGAGCGCCACAAGCCGGCGCCCGCCTTCGGCCGGACATAAGCGAGACTCGACCCATGCTGCAAGACGCCGCCGCGCCCGCTCCCGAGGCTCGGGCCCCCGAGCCCTGGGCCGAGCCCGTGGCGACGGCGCTGCTGGTCCTGGCGGACGGCACCATTCTCGAGGGCTTCGGAATCGGGCAGACCGGCATCGCCGACGGCGAGGTCTGCTTCAACACAGCGATGACAGGCTATCAGGAGATCCTGACCGATCCGTCCTATGCCGGCCAGATCGTCACGTTCACATTCCCGCATATCGGCAATGTCGGCACCAACGACGAGGATCTGGAGAGCCTGGAGGCGGCGCCGGCCTCGGGCGTGCGCGGCACCGTGATCGCCTCCGCGGTGACGAAGCCGTCGAACTGGCGCTCCTCGTCGCACCTCGACGGCTGGCTGAAGGCCCGCGGCATCGTCGGCATCACCGGCGTCGATACGCGGGCGCTCACTGCCCGCATCCGCGATCAGGGTATGCCGAACGCGGTCATCGCGAACGATCCCGAAGGCAGATTCGATCGGGAGGCCTTGAAGGCCCGCGCGGCCGCGCTCGCGCCCATGGAGGGACTGGACCTCGTGCCCCCGGTGACGAGCCGGGCGCCGTCCGAATGGTCGGAGACCGTCTGGGCGCTGGGCGACGGCTACGGCAAGCGCGCCCCCGGCGAGGGGCTCAAGGTCGTGGCCATCGATTACGGCGTGAAGCGGAACATCCTGCGTCTCCTCGCTCAAGCCGGCTGCGACGTCACTGTGGTGCCGGCCACCACGCCCGCCGAGGAGATCCTGGCGATGAAGCCGGACGGCGTGTTCCTATCGAACGGCCCCGGCGATCCTGCGGCAACCGGCGCCTACGCGGTTCCGGTAATCCGTAAGCTGCTCGACGAGAAGGTGCCGACCTTCGGCATCTGCCTGGGCCACCAGCTCATGGGCCTCGCCCTGGGCGGCCGGACCGTGAAGATGAACCAGGGCCATCACGGGGCGAATCATCCGGTCAAGGACAAGACCACCGGCAAGGTCGAGATCGTCTCGATGAACCACGGATTCGCGGTGGATCCGAACAGCCTGCCGAACACGGCGGTCGAGACCCACGTCTCGCTGTTCGACGGCTCGAATTGCGGGCTGACGCTGACCGATCGTCCAGCCTTCTCGGTGCAGCACCACCCGGAAGCGTCGCCCGGTCCCCGCGACAGCCACTATCTCTTCGAGCGCTTCGTGACGCTGATGCGCTCCGGCGAGCCGGAGGCCGCGAAGAACAGCTGAAACGGCGTTTGCCGCGCCCGAGCGCGGCGGCCGCGGCGAAGCAGGCCTGACAGCCAAGTTCGCGCTCGGTGCGTCCCGTCCCTAAATCGTGGCGCTGCATTCGCCAAAACGGTCGGGCTGGAGTGATTCGCCTCGGGCGTCGTCGATCACGCGATCCCAAACGAGCCCTGCCGGGGCCATAAAATCCGCCAGATCGACTGGCTTATGCACACCCACGACGACCCGCGAGCGGCGGCGCCCCCGCCACCGCCGCCACCGTCGCAGGGGAATGCCGGATGACCATCGACGAGGCGCGCGACGACTTCTCCCGCCTGCACCGCACGTTCACGTTCCATCTGGGCGTGGCGGTGAGCCTGTCCTGGTTGACCGCTCTCACCGCCGCCTTCTACGCACCCTGGGTGCGCAACATCCGGGCTCTGATCGATCCGGTGGCCGGGCTCGACCGCGTCGAGAGCACGGTGTCGTATCTCTTCGCCCTTCCCGCGGTCCTCGCCCTGGCCTGGGTTTCCCTCTATTTCGGCCGCGAGACCCTGCGCCGCGCACAGACGCTCTCGAACGTGGCGGTCGAATTCGCGGCGGCCGCCATGGTGGCCTTCGGGGTTTTCTATCTCTCGATCGACCGGGCCGTCGCCGCCCTTCTCGCGGGCTTCTGAGATCGGCCATGCACGGCGCGCGCAGCGAGGCTGCGCGGTTGCAGCGGCCTTCCAATGCGCCCGTGGCCCGTGTAAACGCGGGGCTCAACGACAATCCCGCCACGCGCGTCCGGGAGCAGGGCTGAACCCAGCCGTGCCCGATCGGGCGCGCTTGGCCTGAGAAGGCCTCCGATGCCCAAGCGCACCGACATCTCCTCGATCCTGATCATCGGTGCGGGTCCGATCATCATCGGACAGGCCTGCGAATTCGATTACTCCGGCACACAGGCCTGCAAGGCGCTCCGCGAGGAGGGCTACCGCATCGTCCTGGTGAACTCGAACCCCGCGACCATCATGACCGATCCGGACATGGCGGACGCGACCTATGTCGAGCCGATCACGCCCGAGATCGTCGCCAAGATCATCGAGAAGGAGCGCCCCGACGCGATCCTCCCGACCATGGGCGGGCAGACTGCGCTGAACTGCGCGCTCTCGCTGCAGAGGATGGGCGTGCTCGCCAAGTTCGGCGTGCAGATGATCGGCGCCACCGCGGAGGCGATCGACAAGGCCGAGGACCGGAGTCTGTTCCGCGACGCCATGACCAAGATCGGGCTCGACACCCCGAAATCGGCGCTGGCCAACGCCTCGGCGGCTAAGAAAGCCGACCGCGAGAAATACCTCGCGGAGGTTGCGCGGATCGAGTCCGCCAACGCCGATCCGGAGGCCCGCCGGGTTGCCCTTGCGGCTTTCGAGAAGGGCTGGATGGCCGGCGAGAGCGATCGGCGCAAGCGTTACGGCGAGCACGCCATCGGGCAGGCCCTGATCGCGCTGGCCGAGGTCGGTCTGCCGGCGATCATCCGGCCCTCCTTCACGATGGGCGGCACCGGCGGCGGCATCGCCTACAACCGCGAGGAATTCCTCGACATCGTCGAGCGCGGCATCGACGCCTCGCCGACCAACGAGGTGCTGATCGAGGAGAGCGTGCTCGGCTGGAAAGAGTACGAGATGGAGGTCGTTCGCGACCGGAACGACAACTGCATCATCGTCTGCTCCATCGAGAACATCGATCCGATGGGCGTCCATACCGGCGACTCGATCACCGTCGCCCCCGCGCTGACGCTCACCGACAAGGAATACCAAGTGATGCGCGACGCCTCCCTCGCGGTGCTCCGCGAGATCGGCGTCGAGACCGGCGGCTCGAACGTGCAGTTCGCGATCAATCCCGAGAACGGGCGCATGATCGTGATCGAGATGAACCCGCGCGTCTCGCGCTCCTCGGCGCTCGCCTCGAAGGCGACGGGTTTCCCGATCGCCAAGGTCGCGGCCAAGCTCGCGGTCGGCTACACGCTGGACGAGATCGCCAACGACATCACCGGCGGCGCGACTCCGGCCTCGTTCGAGCCGACGATCGACTACGTCGTCACCAAGATCCCGCGGTTCGCGTTCGAGAAGTTCCCGGGCGCCGAGCCGACGCTGACCACGGCCATGAAGTCGGTGGGCGAGGCCATGGCGATCGGGCGCTGCTTCGCCGAATCGCTGCAGAAGGCCCTGCGCTCCCTCGAGACTGGCTTGACCGGCCTCGACGACATCGAGATCGAGGGACTGGGCAAGGGCGACGACCACAACGCCATCAAGGCGGCGATCGGCACGCCGACGCCGGACCGGCTCCTGAAAGTCGCGCAGGCCCTGCGGCTCGGCGTCAGCCACGAGCAAATCTATGCGTCCTGCAAGATCGACCCGTGGTTCCTGGAGCAACTCCAGGCGATCATCGATCTGGAGAAGCGCGTGGAGGCCTACGGCCTGCCGACCACGGCCGGTGCCTTCCGCCAGCTCAAGGCGGCGGGTTTTTCCGACGCGCGCCTCGCGGTGCTGGCGGGCCTGGAGGAGGCCGAGGTGCGGGCCAAGCGCCGGGCGCTCGCGGTGCGTCCGGTGTTCAAGCGGATCGACACCTGCGCGGCCGAGTTCAAGTCGCCCACCGCCTACATGTACTCGACCTACGTGGCGCCCTTCGCGGGCGCGGTCGTGGACGAGGCCCAGCCCTCGAACGCCAAGAAGGTCGTGATCCTCGGCGGTGGCCCGAACCGGATCGGTCAGGGCATCGAATTCGACTATTGCTGCTGCCACGCCTGCTTCGCGCTGTCGGATGCGGGCTACGAGACCATCATGGTCAACTGCAACCCGGAGACGGTCTCGACCGACTACGACACCTCGGACCGGCTCTACTTCGAGCCGCTCACCGCCGAGGACGTGCTGGAGATCATCGAGACCGAGCGGCAGGCCGGCACCCTCCACGGGGTGATCGTGCAGTTCGGCGGCCAGACCCCGCTGAAGCTCGCCCGCGCCCTCGAATCCGCCGGTGTGCCGATCCTCGGCACCTCGCCGGACGCGATCGACCTCGCGGAGGACCGTGACCAGTTCAAGCGGCTCCTCGACAAGCTCGCGATGAAGCAGCCGAAGAACGGCATCGCCTACTCGGTGGAGCAGAGCCGGCTCGTCGCGGCCGATCTCGGCCTGCCCTTCGTGGTGCGCCCGAGCTACGTCCTGGGTGGCCGCGCCATGGCGATCATCCGCGACGAGACGCAGTTCGCCGACTACCTGCTCGACACGCTGCCGAGCCTGATCCCCTCCGAGGTGAAAGCCCGCTACCCCAACGACAAAACCGGCCAGATCAATACGGTGCTGGGCAAGAACCCGCTCCTGTTCGACCGCTACCTGTCGGACGCGGTCGAGGTCGACGTCGACGCGGTCTGCGACGGCAAGGACGTGTTCATCGCCGGCATCATGGAGCACATCGAGGAGGCCGGCATCCATTCCGGCGACTCGGCCTGCTCCCTCCCGCCGCGCTCGCTCTCGTCCGAGATCGTGGACGAGCTGGAGCGGCAGACCAAGGCCATGGCGCTGGCGCTCAACGTCGTCGGCCTGATGAACGTGCAGTACGCCATCAAGGACGGCACGATCTACGTGCTGGAGGTGAACCCCCGCGCCTCGCGTACGGTGCCGTTCGTCGCCAAGGTCATCGGCGAGCCGATCGCCAAGATCGCCGCGCGGGTCATGGCAGGCGAGGCGCTCGCCGCCTTCGGCCTCAGGCCCAAGACCCTGCCGCACATCGCCGTGAAGGAGGCGGTCTTCCCCTTCGCGCGGTTCCCTGGCGTCGACGTGCTGCTCGGTCCGGAGATGCGCTCCACCGGCGAGGTCATCGGGCTCGACGCAAGCTTCGGCGTGGCCTTCGCCAAGAGCCAGCTCGGCTCGGGGACGCAGGTGCCGAAGGCGGGCGCGGTATTCGTCTCCGTGCGGGACGCCGACAAGGGCCGCATCCTGCCGACCATGAAGCTCCTGTCCGATCTCGGCTTCACGATCCTGGCAACCGGCGGGACGCAGCGATTCCTGGTGGACAGCGGCGTCCCGGCGGAGCGGATCAACAAGGTTCTCGAGGGCCGGCCGCATGTGGTCGACGCCATCAAGAACGGCGGCATCCACCTCGTCCTGAACACCACGGAAGGTGCGGGCGCACTGTCGGACTCGCGCTCGCTCCGGCGCGCGGCCCTCTTGCATAAGGTGCCGTATTACACCACTCTAGCCGGCGCGGTGGCCGCGGCCGAGGGGATCAAGGCCTATCTAGAAGGCGATCTCAAGGTCCGTGCCTTGCAGGAATACTTTGCGGCCTGAACCTCAGGGTCCCGCTGACTTTATCTCGTGGCCCGGGGAGAGTGCTGCACTCTCGGCCGGGCCTCTTCATTGTGGCGCGAGACGATGACGATAGACAAGGTTCCGATCACGGTGCGCGGTTTCGCAGCCCTCGAAGAGGAGCTGAAGCATCGCCAGCAGGTGGAGCGCCAGCGCATCATCCAGGCGATCGCGGAGGCCCGCGCCCTCGGCGACCTGTCGGAGAACGCCGAGTATCACGCCGCCAAGGAGGCGCAGTCCCACAACGAGGGCCGCGTCATGGAGCTGGAGAGCATGATCGCGCGCGCCGAGATCATCGACGTCACGAAGCTCTCGGGCAACAAGATCAAGTTCGGCGCCACCGTGAAGCTCGTCGACGAGGACACGGAGGAGGAGAAGACCTACCAGATCGTCGGTGAGCCCGAGGCCGACGTACGCTCAGGCCGCGTGTCGATCACCTCGCCCATCGCCCGCGCCCTGATCGGAAAGGGCGTCGGCGACACCGTCGAGGTCACCACGCCGGGTGGCGGCAAGTCCTACGAGGTCGTCGCGGTCCAATACGGCGGCTGAGTGATGCGCCTGCGGATCATGGGCCGGTTCGCCGGCCTGCTGTTCGGTGTCGCCGCGGGATCCGCGGGGGCGAGCGACTTCCCCCCGACGCCGGTCTTCTCCGACGTCCGGGTCGACGTGCGACCGCTCCTCGACAAGGGCGCGGGTCTGCAGGCCGACGCGCTGGCCGGCGACCTGACTGAGGCCCTGCGGAAGAGCTTCGCCGGTCGGATCGGCGGCCGCGGGCCACGGCTCGTGGTCGTGGTGACGAGCCTGTCGCTGCGGCCCTATGCCGGCGGCGGCGCCGTGCGGGGCTTCGGCGGCAATCTCCAGACCGATTACCTGGAGGGCGAGGCGCTGCTCGTCGGACCCAAGGGGCAGGTGCTCGGACGCCATCCGCAGATGACCGCGACGCCGTCGAGCTACGGGGGCGCGTGGTACGATCCGCAGTTCGAGGGCCGGCGGCTCGCCGCCATCGCCGACATCTACGCACAGTGGCTCGCCCGGGATCTGCCGCGCGAATAGACCCGGGATCTGCCGCGCGAATAGAAGTGCGTCGCCGCCGGAGATCCTCTAGGTCGAAGGAAACGCGACGGTCCGGCGGCGCGGGAAGCTTCCGAAGGAGGGTTCCATCCCAACACCCTCATCCTGAGGTGCCGGAGCGCAGCCGAGGTCTCGAAGGAGCCCTTCAGGAATCGCAGGTACCTTCGGAGAGCGCGTTGGAGGCCCGCTGGCGCGGGCACCTCAGGATGAGGAAAAGGGATTGGGATCGGCCGTCCTGTTCACGTGCCTAACATCGGCCGATCGAGCGTCAGAGGACGGTCGCGGCTGCCCGGTCCGGCACGGCAGCGGGTTTCTTGAGCGAGGCGCATGGCAAGCATCGACGTGACGGACGCGAAAACAGGTGCGCGCACTCGCCCGGACGCGCGATCCGAACTCCTTCCCGAACTCTCTCGCGCCCGTACCTGGATCGTCACCGACGGCAAGGCGGGCGATGAGAACCAATGCGTCGGCATCGCCGAGACGCTCGGCCTCGCCTTCGAGATCCGGCAGGTGCCCCCGTCCGGCCCCTTCGGCTGGATGGCCCCCTGGGGCCCGATCGACCCGCGCGAGGGTCCGCGCCGCCGCGATGGCGCCCTGGCCGGCCCCTATCCGGACATCCTGATCGCCTCGGGTCGCCGGGCCGTGCCCTATCTTCGGGCCGTCCGGCGCGCCACCGGCGGCCGGACCTTCACGGCGTTCCTGAAGGATCCGCGGACCGGCGAAGACAGCGCCGACTTCATCTGGGTGCCGGACTACGACGACCTGCGCGGCACCAACGTGTTCACGACGCTGACGGCGCCGCATCTCGTCACGGCGGCCCGCCTCGCCGAAGCCCGGGCCCGTCCCGACCCGCGACTCGCGCGACTCGATGGGCCGCGGGTGGCGGTGCTGGTCGGCGGCGACAGCCGGCATCTGAGCTACCGCAAGACCGACATGATCCGCCTCGTCGAGGATCTGCGCGGCCTGGTCGATCAGGGCTGCCGGCTCATGGTGACGATCTCTCGCCGGACGCCCAACCCCCTCCGCGACGCCGTGAAGGCTCTCGCCGCGGAGACCGGCGGCTTCCTCTGGGACGGCACCGGCGAGAACCCCTACGTCGCCATGCTGGCGCTCGCCGAGGCGATCGTCGTGACTTCCGATTCGGCCAACATGGTCAGCGAGGCGGTCGCGACCGGCGCGCCTGTGCTGCTGTTCGACCTGCCGCGTACCTATATCCGGCATCGGCGGATGTTCGCCGGACTGGCGATCGCCGGGGCCCTGCGGCCGTTCACCGGTCAGTTGGTGGATCTGACGTACAAGCCGATCGACGCCACGCCGGTGATCGCGCAGGCGCTCGCGGATGCCTATGATGCGCGCCGCGCCGCCGGACCGGCCTGAGGAGACCGAGACAGATGGCCCATACCCACGCCAAGCTCGTGATCGTCGGCTCGGGGCCCGCGGGCTACACGGCGGCGATCTACGCGGCCCGCGCCATGGTCGAGCCGCTATTGATCTCCGGATTCCAGCCGGGCGGTCAGTTGATGATCACCACCGACGTGGAAAATTATCCGGGCTTCGCCGAGGCGATCCAGGGCCCGTGGCTGATGGAGCAGATGCGTCTTCAGGCCGAGCATGTCGGCACCCGCATCGTGTCCGAGTACATCACCAAGGTCGATCTCAAGCAGCGCCCGTTCCGTCTTGAGGCCGATTCCGGCGAGACCTATTCCTGCGACGCGCTGATCATCGCCACCGGTGCCCAGGCGAAGTGGCTTGGCATTCCCTCCGAGGCGGCGTTCCAGGGCGGCGGCGTCTCGGCCTGCGCGACCTGCGACGGATTCTTCTTCCGCGGCAAGGAGGTGGTCGTGGTCGGCGGCGGCAACACCGCCGTCGAGGAGGCTTTGTATCTCGCCAACATCGCCAGCAAGGTCACGGTGGTCCACCGCCGCGACAGCTTCCGCGCCGAGCGGATCCTGCAGGAGCGCCTGTTCAAGCACCCCAACGTCGAAGTGCTGTGGCACCGCGAGATCGCCGAGATTTGCGGCGTGCAGAAGCCGGCGCCGAACGTCACCCACGTTCGCCTCAAGGACCCTCGCTCGGGCGAAATCAGCGAAGTGAAGGCAGACGGCGTGTTCGTGGCGATTGGCCATCAGCCGGCGACTGCGATCTTCGAGGGGCAGCTGCCCATGCGCCATGGCGGCTACCTCACCGTCAAGCCCGGCACCACTGAGACCGAGATTCCCGGCGTCTTCGCGGCCGGCGACGTGACCGACGACGTCTACCGCCAGGCGATCACCGCCGCCGGCATGGGCTGCATGGCAGCTCTGGAGGCCGAGAAGTTCCTGGCCAACTTGGAGATCGGCGAGGATCCGGTTCAAGCCGCCGCCGCTGAGTAGAGGCTGGCGCGCCCGACACAACCGGTACTGGTGCACCGGTATTTCAAGAAATTCCCAACTCGCGCTTGCGCCGGACCATGCGCCGTGTGCATAGGGGTGCCGACTGTGCCGGGATGCAGTACCTGCATACCCGCACGGTGCCGCGAGCGGTCATCCCGCGTCGGCGCCGTGCCGTTTGCCCGGTGATCCGCCCGATGCACCGCCTGCCCGTGTCCCGGGTGCGGGTGTCGGGCTCGCGCTGGAAGGGGTTCTGGCCTTGGATTGGGATAAGATCCGGATCTTCCTGAACGTCGCCGAGGCGGGCAGCTTCACGAAGGCCGGCGACGATATCGGCCTTAGCCAGTCCGCCGTGAGCCGTCAGATCAGCGCCCTCGAGCGCGAGCTGAAGGCCCCGCTGTTCCACCGTCACGCCCGCGGCCTGCTCCTCACCGAGCAGGGCGATCTGCTATTCCGGGCGGCGCGGGACATGAAGCTGCGCCTCGAGAATACCCGGGCCCGGTTGGTTGAGACCTCCGAGCGCCCGACCGGCGACCTCAAGGTCACGACGACCGTCGGGCTCGGCACGTCCTGGCTTTCGCAGCGGGTGGGCGAATTCCTCGACCTCTATCCGGACGTGCGCATCGAACTGATCCTCACCAACGAGGAGCTCGACCTCGCCATGCGCGAGGCCGACGTGGCGATCCGCATGCGCCGGCCGGCCCAGCCGGACCTGATCCAGCGCCGGCTGTTCACCGTGCATTATCACGCCTTCGCCAGCCAGGATTACGTCAAGCGCTTCGGCGAGCCCAAGACCATCGAGGATCTCGACGACCACCGCCTCGTGTCCTTCGGCGGCAACGAGCCGTCCTACCTGCTGGCTGCCCACTGGCTGGCCGATGCGGGCCGGGATGGCCGGGAGCGGCGCCACGTCCACCTGACGGTGAACAACATCGGCGCCCTGCAGCGGGCCATGGAGGCGGGCGCCGGGATCGGCATTCTGCCCGACTATGCGGTCGATGGAGACCAGCAGCTCGTTCAGGTCCTGCGCGAGACCGAGATGCCGAGCCTGGAGAGCTACCTCGTCTACGCCGAGGAGATGCGCTCCGTCGCCCGGGTCCAGGCGTTCCGCGACTTCCTCGTCTCCAAGGCGCAACGCTGGACCTACTGAGACCCCGCCGCGCCGCTCCTCTCTATTCTCGGTGATTCCGGGGCGTCGCCGTTCTCGCGAGCGGCCCGAACCTGTCCAGCGTCGCGCCACACCTGCAGGTGTGGCGCTGCCCTGGGTTATTTGGCTGCCCGCGCGATGATACCGAGGGTTGCCCCGACCGAGGTCTGATCAGACGAACAGCCGCTCGCCCTCCAGGCCCTTATAGAGCCCGGCGACCTGCTCACCGTAGCCGTTGTAGATCAGCGTCGGCACGCGCTGGTCGGTGCCGAGGACGCGCTCGGTCGCCTGGCTCCAGCGCGGATGCGGCACGGCCGGGTTTACGTTGGCCCAGAAGCCGTACTCGGACGCCTGCAACCCTTCCCAGAAGGTCTTCGGGCGGTCGGCCGTGAACGACACCTTGACTATGGATTTCGCGGACTTGAAGCCGTACTTCCACGGCACCGCGATGCGAATCGGCGCGCCGAACTGGTTGGGCAGCGGCTTCCCGTACACGCCCGTCACCACGAACGCGAGATCGTTGCCGGCCTCGGCGAGCGTCAGACCTTCCGTGTAGGGCCAGGGATAGAAGAAGGCCCGCTGACCCGGAGCCATGGCCTTGTCCATGAAGGTCTCGAAGCGGATGTACTTCGCGCCGGAGGCAGGCTTCGCCAGCGCCACGAGCTTGGCCAGCGGGAAGCCGGTCCACGGCACCGCCATGGACCACGCCTCGACGCAGCGATGGCGGTAGAGCCGCTCCTCCAGGCCGACCTTCCGGATCAGGTCGTCGACGCCGATCTCGAACGGCTTCTCCACGAGGCCGTCGATCTTCAGGGTCCAGGGCTGTGTCTTGAGCGCGTTCGCCGCGGGCAGGACGGTCTTCGACGTGCCGAACTCGTAGAAGTTGTTGTAGTCGGCGCTGAACCGTTCGGGCGTGACCGGACGGTCCAGAGTGTAGGCGGGGTTCTGCGGGGCCGGATAGAGGCCCGGCTCACCGGCGGCCAGCGCGGTCCGTCCGCCCAGGAAGGAGCCGGCCGCCAGCCCGGCGGCGCCCCCGATCAGGGCGCGGCGGTTCAGGAACAGGGCCTCCGGCGTGGCGAGATGCTCGGCCATCTCCCATCCGCGCTTGCGCTTGATCAACATCGCCGCCTCCTCGGGATCTCCGCGTCGCCATCCCACAGATCGGCGTTGGCCGACACGGGGACAACCGCCGCAGCCTCACCTTTCGGTCAGCGGAGGCCGGTGGTTACGTGACGGCCCTGCGGCGCGTCAGGCGCCGGGCGTTTCGTCGCGCAGCACGCGCCGCAGCACCTTGCCGACGTTGGTCTTCGGCAGCGCGTCGTGCAGGACGACCCGGCGGGGCACCTTGTAGCCGGTGAGCTGCGTGCGGGCATGGGCCCGCAGGACATCCGCCGAGATCGACGCGTCCTTCAGGACGACGTGGGCCACGACCATCTCGCCGGTTTCCTCGCTCGGCGCACCGACGACCGCGCATTCGAGCACGGCCGGATGAGCGGCCAGGACGTCCTCCACCTCGTTCGGGTAGACGTTGAAGCCGGAGACGAGGATCATGTCCTTCATCCGATCGACGATCCGGAACTGCCCGTCCGGCAGCATCACGGCGATGTCGCCGGTGCGGAAGAACCCGTCCGCCGTCATGGCGCGGGCGGTCTCCTCGGGGCGGTTCCAGTAGCCGCCCATCACCTGCGGGCCGCGCACGCAGATCTCGCCCGGCTCGCCGACCGGGACTGGCTGCCCCGCCACGTCGCGGATCGAGACCTCCGTCGACGGCAGCGGAAACCCGATGGTGCCGGAAAAATCGCGCATGCCCCGCGGGTTGACGCAGACCACGGGCGACGTTTCCGACAGGCCGTAGCCCTCGATGATCGTGCTCCCGGTGAGCGCCTTCCACCGCTCGGCCACCGCGCGCTGGACGGCCGTGCCGCCGCCGACCACGAAATCGAGGTTCGCGAAGTCCACAGTGCCGATTTTCGGGTGGTTGAGCAGCACGTTGAACAGGGTATTGACGCCCATCAGGCAGGTGAACCGGGTGCGGCTCAGCGTTTTCACCATGCCGTCGCAGTCGCGCGGGTTCGGGATCAGCAGACAGGATCCGCCGCTGCGCATGAACTGGAAGAAGCAGGCTGTCAGCGCGAAGATGTGGTAGAGCGGAAGGGCCGTCACGGCGCAGCGGAGGACGCTCGGGTCCTTCGAGTCGAACCAGAGCTGCGACTGCTCGACGTTCGCCATGATGTTGCGGTGGCTGAGCATCGCGGCCTTGGCGATGCCGGTTGTCCCACCCGTATATTGCAGGAAGGCGAGGTCTTCCGGTCCCACCGAGACCGACGTGCGCGGTAGGCCGCGGCCGCGGCGCAGGACGCTGGCGAACGGCACCGCGAGACGCTCCGGGAGCCGGAACGGCGGAACCGCCTTGCGCACGTGCCGGCTGGCCAGGGTGATGACGCGTCCCTTGATGCCGAGCCCGTCGCCGGGGCCGACGAGGAGCACCCGGTCGAGGGTCACATCCGGGAGGGCCGCTGCGACCGTGGCTCCGAAGTTCTCCAGAACGATCAGGATCCGGGCCCCGGAATCGTTGATCTGCTGAGTCAGCTCGCGGGGGGTGTAGAGCGGGTTGGTGTTCACCACCGTCCCGCCGGCGAGCAGCACGCCGAAGATCGCCACCGGGTAGGCCGGCACGTTCGGCAGCATGATCGCGACGCGGTCGCCCTTCGCCAAGCCCTGACGTGCCAGCCAGGCCGCGAGGTCGCGGGCCTGCTGGCCCAGGGTCGCGTAGGTCATCGTCGAGCCGAAGCACAGCATCGCCGGCCTGTCCGCAAAGGCGGCCATGCTGGTCTCGAACAGGTCGTTCAGGGTGCCGAGCCCCGCAACGTCGATCTCCGGCGGGACGCCCGGTGGGTAGGCGCTCACCCAGGGCCGTCCGGCAGCGTTTGCCGTCGATGGACCCGTCATCCGATCGGACGGGGTCGCCTGTGCGCCGTGCTCGACCACGCTGGCCTCGTGCATCGCGATGCCTCCCTCGGGCACGGCTCTGACGCGGCCGAGTCCCTCAACGCAGAACACGCCGACTCTGAGGGAACGGACGCTGGCCTGCAAGGCACGCGTGTCAGGGAGAGCGTCGATGCCGGAGGGCTGTCGCCAGGACGGTGTGCGGCAGCGCCGCCATGATGAGCACCAGCGCGGCGAGGGCTGCCTCCCCCGGCCTGAGCGCCCGGAGCGGCCACGGACCCACCCCGAGCGATCCCGACAGACCGATCAGGATTGCGCCGAACCAGAGGGCGAGGAAGGCCAGCGCGCCGGCGCCCACGCGTCTGAGGTGCGGCCGAAGCGGCCGGTTGGCGGCGATCGCGAAGAGACCCACGATGCCGCCGAACAGGGCAGCGGCCACGCCGGCACCGAGGCCGTAGGCAAGCCAGAGCGGCTGATGCGTGAGGAACGCCATGCCGCCCGCCGCGAAGCCGGCGCGCAGGATCAGCCCGCCGAAGGTCGGATACAGGCCGGCCGCCAGAAGCACCGCCGCACCGAGAGTCCCGAACAGCACCCGGCGCGCCATCGAGGCCGGCCCCGGTCCAAAGGCAATTCGGAGGAGATGCGCCACGCCATACACGAGGGCGAAGGCGAAGAGCGGGTAGCGCGCGACGAAGTAGCCGAAGATCCAGGGCTCGACGTGCTCCGGCACCGCCGTGCGCTGGCTGAGGCCCGTGGCGGCGACCGCGGCGAGGGCGATCAGCATGGCCAGGATCGGGGCCGCCGCGCCGAGGCTTGGCCGCCAGCGTTCGGTTCCGGCGGACCCTGTCCGAAGCGGCCCGCGCGCCGCGGGCCGCGATCCGGCCGTCATGCCGACCCCCGACACGCTTGCAGGCAGCGCGATGCGGAGGCCGCCTGGTCAGCGCGGCGGCAACCCGTGGCGGACATGGCCGGCCGGTCCGTGCCCGGCCTACCGCGACTCGTAGTGATCGCGCACCAGCCGGTCGAGGAGCCGCACGCCCCAGCCCGCCCCCCAGCTCCGGTTGATCTCGCTGGAATTGGACGACATCGCCACGCCGGCGATGTCGAGATGGGCCCACGGCACGTCCTCGACGTAGCGCTTGATGAACGAGGCCGCCGTCGCGGCGCCGCCGTGCCGGCCGCCGGTGTTCTTCATGTCGGCAAACTTGGAGTCGATCGCCTTGTCGTAGGCAGGGATCAGCGGCATCCGCCAGACCTTCTCGCCCGTCGCCTCGCCCGCCGCGTTGATGTTGGAGGCCAGCGCGTCGTCGTTGGAGAACATCCCGGCGATGTCCTGGCCCAGCGCCACGATGATGGCGCCCGTGAGCGTCGCGAGGTCGACGATCGCCTTGGGCTTGGCGCTGCGGACGATGTGGGTGATCACGTCGGCCAGCACGAGGCGGCCTTCGGCGTCGGTGTTGATCACCTCGATGGTCTGACCCGACATCGAGGTCACGATGTCGGACGGGCGGTAGGAGCCGCCGTCCGGCATGTTCTCGACGATCCCGATGGCGCCGACCACATTGCAGCGCGCCTTGCGGGACGCGAGGGCGTGAAGCGCCCCGACCACGGCGGCCGCGCCGCCCATGTCGCCCTTCATGTCCTCCATGCCGCCGCCCGGCTTGATGGAGATGCCGCCGGAATCGAAGATCACGCCCTTGCCGATCAGCGCCACCGGCGCCTCGCCGGCGGGGCCGCCGTTCCAGCGCATGATGACCAGCCGCGGCTCGCGGACGGAGCCCTGTGCCACGGCGAGCAGCGCCCCCATGCCGAGCTCGCGCATCCGCCCCGGCTCCAGCACCTCGATCTCGACGCCGAGCTTGGCGAGTTCGGAGGCGCGCCGGGCGAATTCCTCCGGGAAGAGGACGTTCGGCGGCTCGTTGACGAGGTCGCGTGCCAGGATCACGCTGTCGGCCAGCGTCCGGGCGCCCTCACCCTCGTGCGACGCGGTCCCGTGATCGGCGAGGAGAAGGGTCAGCGCGGTGCCGGCCTTCTCGTCGGCGTCGGGCTTCTTCTTCGTCTTGTAACGGTCGAACGTGTAGGTGCGCAGACGCGCGCCGAGGGCGAACTCGCCGGCCTGCGCCGCCGTCACGGTCATGCCGGGCCATTCGAGGACGACCCGGGCCGAGCGCCCCGAGACCTTGCTGGCGGTGAAGCCACCGAGCACAGGCCAGTCGATCTTGGCGCGGTCCTTGTCGGAGCCCAGGCCGACCACGACGAGGCGGTCGGCGCTCACGCCCGCGGGCGCCGGCAGGCTCAGGGCGGTGAGGGACCGGCCCTTGAACTTCTCGGAGGCCGCGGCGCGGGCGACCAGATCAGCTCCAGAAGCGCCGAGCGCGTCGCGGGCCGCCGAACCCAGGGCGAGATCGTCACCGACGAAGACGACGAGGTCGCCCGATCCGCCCGGGCCCTGCCCGCTCTGCCCCAGGGGACCGAAACCGATCTCGATGCCGTCCGCCATACCCGTCGCCCTGCCCGTGTTCCGGAGCCGTTCACCGCGCCCGCGCGACGCCGCGTGGGCCATCCGCCCTGTGTAGCCGCTGAGGCGGAGAACGCAACGCGGCGCAGCAGCCCTGGAATCGCCCCTTTTGTCGGGTCCCTGCCGCTGCGAGGGCGCGAGAGGACGAGCGGGACTGCCGGAGCCGATGAGGCAGATCGAGCGCTACATCTTTCGGATCGCCCTGGGCGCCACCCTCGCCTGCCTGATCGGCCTCACCGGCACGATCTGGCTGACCCAGGCCCTGCGCGAGCTCGACCTCGTGACCGCCAAGGGTCAGACCCTCATGGTCTTCCTGTTCGTGACAGGCCTGTCGCTTCCGACGCTGCTGGTGGTGATCGCGCCCGTGGCGCTGTTCATCGGCACCGTCTACGCGCTCAACAAATTGAACGGCGATTCCGAGTTGATCGTGATGTCGGCGGCCGGGATGCCGCCGCGGACGCTGCTGCGGCCGTTCCTGACGCTGGCGCTGATCGTCAGCTTCCTCGTGGGCTTCCTCGTGGTGGTGGTGATGCCGGCGAGCTTCCAGGAGCTGCGCGACGTGATCACCCGGGTGCGGGGCGATTTCATCGCGAACGTCGTCAAGGAGGGGCAGTTCACCCAGCTCGACAACGGCATCACCTTCCACTTCCGCGAGCGCGGGCCGGGGGGCACCCTCAAGGGCCTGTTCATCCAGGACCGCCGGGAGGCCGGCAAGACCAAGGTCTACCTCGCCGAGCGCGGCAACGCCGTCGACGTCGAGGGCCAGAGCTACCTCATCCTTGAGAACGGCAGCGTCCACCAGCAGCAGAAGGAGTCCCGCGACTCCTCGATCCTCACCTTCGAGCGGTACACGATCGACCTCGCGGCCTTCGCGCCCCCGGATTCCGACACGATCTACAAGCCGCGGGAGCGCTCCACCGCGCAGCTCCTGTTCCCCGACCAGACCGAGGGCTACTACAAGCTCCAGAAGGGCCGCTTCCGGGCGGAACTTCACGACCGGCTCTCGGCCTGCCTCTACCCGCTGGCCCTGGTGTTCATCGCCTTTGCGGCTTTGGGCGATGCGCGCACGACCCGTCAGGGGCGCGGCCTCGCGGTGGCCGGGGCGATCCTCGCCGTGGTGGCCCTGCGCATCGGCGGCTTCGCGGCCGTGAGTGCCGCCGCGCGCAGCCCCGCAGCGGTGGCGGCCGTCTACGGCGTGCCGCTCCTGGCGATCGGGCTGTCCAGCCTTCTGATCTTCCACGGGCCCCGGGTGCGGGCGTTCAACGGTGCGTTCGCCCGCGCGGTGCGGAACCTGATCCGCGGCCCGCGCCTCGCGCCGGCCTCCTGATCCGATGATGCTGATCGGCCCCACCCTCGGGCGTTACTTCGCCGCCCGGTTCGCCCGCACGGTGCTCGGCGTCTTCGTCACCGTGTTCGCGCTGGTCTACACCCTCGACTTCGTGGAACTGCTGCGACGCGCCGGCGAGGCCGAGGGCGCCTCCACGGGCCTGATGGCGCAACTCTCGCTCTACCGAACGCCCGCGGTGGCGGAGGGCGTGCTGCCCTTCGCGGTGCTGTTCGGCTCCATGGCGGCGCTGCTTCAGCTCTCGCGCAAGCTGGAACTGGTGGTCGCCCGGGCAGCCGGCATCTCCGCGTGGCAGTTCCTGCAGCCGGGCGTCTTCGTGGCGCTGGCCCTCGGGGCGATAGCGGTCGGGGTCTACAACCCGGTCTCCGCGATGCTGAAGCAGCGCTCCACGGAGATCGAGGCGAAGATCTTCGCCAAGGCCACCAAGGCCGGCTCGGGCAAGGATCTCTGGATCCGCCAGCGCGGCCTCGACGGCGAGGCGATCCTGCGGGCCGAGACCGCCATTGAGGGCACCACGACGCTCGCGGGCGTCTCGGTCTTCACCTTCGACGCGGCCGGGAAGTTCGCCGAACAGCTGGTGGCAGCCCGGGCGACGCTCCACGACGGCTACTGGGAACTCTCCGATGTGCGGGTTCTCACACCGGACGCACCGCCTGAGTCGTTCGACACCTACCTGATCGCCTCGAATCTCGATCCCGGGCAGGTCCGGCAACGCTTCACACCCCCGGAATCTGTGCCTTTCTGGCAACTTCCCACAACGATCGCGCGCACCGAGCGGGCGGGTTTGGACGCGACCCGATACCGCCTTCAGTACGATGTCCTGTGGGCAAGGCCGGTCCTGTTCGTCGCCATGGTCCTCGTCGCTGCAACCGTTTCCTTACGGTTCTTCCGCTTTGGTGGTGTCGGCAAACTCGTCCTCGGTGGGGTCGCGGCCGGCTTCGCCCTCTACGTGATCCGACAGGTCATGGAGGGGCTGGGCGCGTCCGGACTCGTCGCCGCACCGGTGGCGGCCTGGTTCCCCGCCGTGGTAGGCAGTCTTCTCGGTACGCTCACGCTTCTGTACCAGGAAGACGGCTGACCGCCGCGACCCTTCGCGGGCAGGGAGACGGGTGTTTGAGGTTCGTGGCGTCAAACGTCACAGGGGTTGGGACGCGCGTTGCGTAAGGTCGCCGACATCCTGCGGAAAGCGGGCCTTCTGGCCGCGCTCGGGCTGGCCGCGCCGCTGGCGGCGGGCGTGCCGGCGCACGCCCAGACTCTGCCCGCGCTCAAGACCGGGAAGCCTGGCGACAAGCTGCTCGTCGAGGCCGATGAGCTGATCTACGACAACGACAAGAGCACCGTGACGGCGCGCGGCAATGCCGAGCTGCATTACGGCCCCCGGACGCTCCAGGCCAACCGGGTTCGTTACGACCGCAACACCGGTCGGGTCTTCGCCGAGGGCAACGTCCGGCTGACCGAGGCCGACGGCGGGGTCGTCACCGGTGAGCGGATGGAGCTCACCGACGACTTCAAGACCGGATTCGTCGACGCGTTCCGCGGTCAGCAGACCGTCCAGCGCAAGTTCGAGACGGTGCGCACCCGGTTCTCCGCGCCGCGGGCGGAGCGGTTGAACGGCGAGCAGACGAGCTTCGAGTCCGGCAGCTACACCGCCTGCGAGCCGTGCAAGGACAATCCCGAGACGCCGCCGCTCTGGCAGATCAAGGCGAAGAAGATCATCCACGACAACGAGACCCACACGGTCTACTTCGACGAGTCCACGCTGGAACTCGCCGGGATCCCGGTCGCCTATCTGCCGTATTTCGAGGCGCCGGATCCCACGGTGCGGCGGAAGACCGGCTTCCTGACGCCGCGCTTCGTCTCGACCACGGCCCTCGGTACCGGGGTGTCGCTGCCCTACTTCGTCGAGCTCGCGCCGGATTACGACCTGACCCTCACGCCGACCGTGCTCAGCCGGCAGGGTCTGCTGGCGCAGGGCGAGTTCCGCCAGCGGGTCGACAACGGCTTCTACAACCTGCGCCTGTCCGGGATCTCGCAGACGACGCCCTCAGCCTTCCTGCCGAGCCCGCTCGGCGCCGGAGAGCGCGACTTCCGAGGCTCGATCGAATCCGAGGGCCGGTTCTACATCAACCCGCGCTGGCGGACAGGCTGGGATCTCGTCGGCGTCACCGACAAGTGGTTCCTCGACAATTACCGCATCCGCAATCAGAACATCACGACGGACTATTTCCGCGAGGCGACCTCGACGGCGTTCCTGATCGGCCAGGGAGACCGCTCGTGGTTCGAGGCGCGCGGCTACTACTTCAAGGGCCTGTCGAGCTTCGACTGGCAGAAGCAGCAGCCGGTGGTCGCACCGGTGATCGACTACGACAAGCGCGTCAACGGTCCGGCCGAGATCGGCGGCGAGGTGCGCTTCCAGGCCAACATCACCAGCCTGACCCGCGAGACCACCCAGTACCAGGGTCTGCCGCGCACCGCGAGCTACCTGTTCTCGCCGAGCGTGAACGGCGTCAGCTTCCCGCTCTACCAGACCTGCACGGTGTTCCAGCGCGGCACCTGCGCCATCCAGGGGCTTGCCGGCAACAACACGCGCGCCTCCGCGGAACTGTCGTGGCGGCGCAGCTTCATCGACGACTGGGGCCAGAAATTCACGCCCTTCGCCTATCTGCGGACCGACGCGTTCTTCGACAGCACGAGCTTCTCGGGCTACCAGAACGACCTCGTCCCGCAGGTCGCCCATGTCGACCAGGGATTTGCCGGCCGGGTCATGCCGGCGATCGGCCTCGATTACCGCTACCCGTTCGTCGCCAATTTCGGGGCGCTTGGCGTCCACACCCTGGAGCCGATCGGGCAGGTCATCGCCCGCCCGTCCGAGACGCGGATCGGCCGCCTGCCGAACGAAGACGCGCAGAGCCTCGTCTTCGACGACACGTCGCTGTTCGAGTGGGACAAGTTCTCGGGCTACGACCGGGTCGAGGGCGGCGTGCGCACCAATCTCGGCGGCCAGTACTCCGTGGTCACACCGTCCGGCTGGTACGCCAACGTTCTCTTCGGCGAGTCCATCCAGCTCGCGGGCGTCAACTCGTTCCGCCGGGGCGACATTGCCAATGTGGGCCTGGATTCCGGTCTGGAGACCCAGCGCTCCGATTTCGTCGGCCGCTTCCAGGTCTCGCCGAACCAGAACATCACCTTCATCAGCCGGGCCCGGTTCAACCAGGCCGATTTCCACGTCGCCCGCTTCGAGACCGGGGCGACGGCACGGTTCGCACCGTTCGCGCCCCTGACCCTGTCGGCTTTCTACTCGTATTATGAGGCGCAGCCGCTCCTCGGCTACAGCCACTACCGCGAGGGCATCACGGCCTCCGCCACCTACAACATCACGCCGAACTGGTTCATCTCCGGCTCGCTTCTGGTCGATCTCACGCACTACCTCGACGTGCGCAACACCTATCAGGACGCGCTGACCTCCTATCTGGCCAATCCCGTCGGCACCGTGCCGATCTACCAGAATCCGGGGCGGTTCTACCTATCAGGGGCGAGCTTCGGCGGCGGCTATCAGGACGAGTGCACCACGGTCTCTCTGAACTACATCAATTCGCCGATCGCCACCGCCACGGGCGTGCGCGAGCGCAACCAGACCGTGCTGCTGCGGGTGGAGCTCAAGACGCTCGGCGAGGCGGATCTGCGACAGAACGTCGGCACGGCGATCACGGCGGACGGCATCGCCTCGGTGCGGTGACCGGCGCCAGTGCCGGCGCTATAGACCCTTCATGCCGCCTCTCGCCCTCACCCTCGGGGATCCCGCCGGGATCGGTCCGGAACTGGCGCTCAGCGCGTGGCTTGGGCGCGGAGATGCGCGACCCTTGCCGCCCTTCTTTCTGGTCGGCGATCCCGCTTTCATCGAGCGCCTCGCCCACCGTCTGAATCATCACATCCCGGTCGCGGAAGTCGATCCCGAGACCGCCGCCGAGGTCTTTCCGCGTGCCCTCCCCGTCGTGCCGCTGCCGAGCGGCGCCATGGTCGCGGCCGAGCCGGGTGTACCGGACACCGTGAATGCCGGCGCCACCATCGAGTCGATCACCGCCGCGGTGGACTTCGTGAAGGACGGGCGGGCGAGCGCCGTCGTCACCAACCCGATCGCCAAGTTCGTGCTGACGCGGACCGGCTTCGCCCATCCTGGCCATACCGAATTCCTGGCCGCACTCTCGGTGCCGCCGGGCCGCACGCCGCCGCGGCCGGTCATGATGATCTGGAGCGAGACGCTGGCGGTGGTGCCGGTGACGATCCACGTCCCGCTGGCGGCGGTGCCGGGCCTCCTCACTCAGGACCTCGTGGAGGAGACCGCCACCATCGTGGTCCGGGACCTGCGGGACCGGTTCGGCCTTCCGGAGCCGCGCCTCGTCCTCGCCGGCCTCAACCCGCACGCAGGAGAGGCCGGAACGATCGGTCACGAGGACCGGGACGTGCTCGCCCCGGCGGTGGCCCGGCTCCGCGCGGCCGGGATCGACATCCGCGGCCCGCTCCCGGCCGACACCCTGTTCCACGCCCGCGCCCGCGAAGCCTACGACGTCGCCCTCGCGCCGACGCACGACCAAGCCCTGATCCCGATCAAGACGATCGCGTTCGACGAGGGGGTGAACGTCACCCTGGGCCTGCCCTTCGTGCGGACTTCGCCGGACCACGGGACCGCCTTCGACATCGCCGGCAAGGGCGTCGCGCGGCCGGACAGCCTCGTGGCGGCCCTGCGTCTCGCGGACCGGCTGGCGGCCAACGAGGCCGCCGGTACCACGACCGTGCCGGCTGGCGGGGACGTCATCCCGTTCAGCGTCTATGCGGGCCGGCCGAAGCCGGCGGGCGCCCGGCATTTCGATCCGGAAGACGAACTGTGAGGGCTGTCCTGTGAGCGCCGGGGACGGGCTGCCGCCGCTGCGCGACGTCGTCGCCCGGCACGGGCTGGAGCCGAAGAAGGCGCTCGGCCAGAATTTCCTCTACGACCTCAACCTCACCGGGCGGATCGCCCGCGCGGCGGGACCGCTCGCGGGTGTCACCGTCGTGGAGGTGGGGCCCGGTCCCGGTGGGCTGACGCGGGCGCTCCTCGCCGAGGGCGCGGCCCGCGTCGTGGCCATCGAGCGCGATCCCCGCGCGCTGCCGGCGCTCGCGGAGATCGCGGCGCATTACCCGGGACGGCTCGACGTGATCGATGCCGACGCGCTGGCTTTCGACCCGCAGCCTCTGATCGGTGCGGGACCGGCCCGGATCGTCGCCAATCTTCCGTACAATGTCGGTACGGCCCTGCTCACCGGCTGGCTCGACGGCGAGGCCTGGCCGCCCTGGTGGGATCAGGCCGTGCTGATGTTCCAGCGCGAGGTCGCCGAGCGCATCGTCGCCGGGCCGGAGAACAGGGCGGATTACGGACGTCTGGGCGTGCTCTGCGGCTGGCGTTCGGAAGCCGAGATCCTGTTCGATGTCAGCCCCTCGGCCTTCGTGCCGCCGCCCAAGGTGACCTCCAGCGTCGTCCGGATCGTGCCGCGGGTGAAGCCCCTGCCCTGCCGGGCCGGGGCCCTCGAAGCCGTGACCCGGGCGGCGTTCGGCCAGCGCCGCAAGATGATGCGCCAGAGCCTGAAATCCCTGACGGCCCAGCCCGGCACGCTGCTGGCCGCCGCCGGCATCGCCGAGACGGCGCGCGCGGAAGAGGTGTCCGTGACGGGCTTCGTAGACCTCGCCAATCTGTGGGACCGGATGCGGAAGGGCGGCTGAGGACCTGCGCCGCGCGCGAGTGTTGGCCGGTGCGCCACAAAAAATTGCCGGCGCCGCGGAGGCGGCGCCGGCATGAACCATGGCCTAAGAGGTGGTGCGTCGCCGCACTCAGCGGGTCTGCTGGATCGCCGAGAGCACCCAGCCGCGGCCGGGCTGGCGCAGGAAGGTCCAGAGCTCCGTCGCCTCGGACGAGTCCGTCTGCACGACGCGACCGCTGGCGCGCTCGACCATCACATCCTTGAGGGCGTAGCGCATCGCCACCGTGGCGTAGTCATTGCGGTCCTCGCCCCAGGCTTCCGCGAGATCGCCCTGGAGCAGCTTCACGTCCGAGATCTTGTTCACCACGCCGCGAGCCGCGTTGTTGCGCAGTTCCTCGTCGAAGTAGCTCACCATCTCGGGCGTCGACAGGTTGCCGAGGGTCACCCGTTCCTCACGGGAATAGGCGTCCTGGATATCGCCGAGCAGGCGCTCGAACGCCTGGTAGTCGGCCGGCCCGATCTGCACCGGCCGCGTCTGCGGGGGCCGCTGACCACCGAACATGCCGGCCCCGGCACCGCCGGGAACGCCGCCCGCGGGGCCGCCCGGGCCGGGGCCCGGGCGATCATCGAGGGACGAGCGCGCGTAGGGTGCACCGGCCCCGGCCGGTTCGCTCCGGCGACGGAAGAACCTCAGGGCGAGCATCACCACGAGTACGACAAGGCCCACCTGGAAAAGGAGGCCGATCATCGAGGCGAGGCCACCGAGGCCGCCGAAGAAGCCGCCGCCGAGCAGCGCGCCGATGAGGCCGGCACCGAGCAGGCCGGCGAAGAAGCCGCCACCGAAACGACGGCCCGTCGCGGCGGGAGCCTGCATGCCGGGGCTGCCCATGCCGGGGGACGGCGCGGTCTGCGAGCGCTGCATCGTCATGCCGCCGCCGGGCGCAGTCGGCGTGGCAGACGGCGCCGTGTAGGTGCGCGAGCCGCGGGACCCGAAAGACCCGCCGCCGCCCGGACGGGCTTCGGCGATGGGCGCCGCGACGGTCAGCGCAGCGGCCAGCGTCATGAAGGCGGCCACGCGCCGGCGACGCGAAAACTGGGTAAGCATAGACACGCCTCTGAGGACGAGAACTGGACGGCGCTGGGGCACCAACGACAATATGGGAACGGCTGAGCCCGCGTTTTAGTCCGGCGCCCGACGGCGCGAGGGCATTTTCCCGCGGCTTCAGTGCTGTGGCCGACCCGCTGCCGCCGCGGGAAACGACAACCGGACCTGCGTGCCTTCCCCGGCGCGGCTGTCGAGGGTGATCGTCCCGTTCTGGCGCTTCATCAACCCATGAACGATCGCGAGGCCGGCACCGCGTCCCGCCTCGCGGCTGGTCTGGAAGGGTGCGAGTGCCCGGGCGAGCATCTCGGGCGACATGCCCTGTCCGGTATCGCCGACCACGATGCCGACGATGCCCTCGCCGGGCTGGTGCATCATGCGGTCGCCCGGCTCCACCCGGAACGTCGAGAGCGTGAGGGTTCCCCCGGACGGCATCGCCTCGCAGGCATTGGCGACCAAGTGCCGCAGGGCGAACTCGATCTGCGTCGGGTTGCTGATGGCCGGCGGAAGACCGGGCGTCGTCGCCACGCTGAGGCGAATGCCGGGCGGCAGGTCGGGCGCGAGCCGCGTGGCCAGATCCGCCACGATGGCGTCGAGATCGACCGCGCGCACATCCGGGGCAATGCGCCGGGAATAAGCGAGCAGCTGGCGCGTCAGGATGGCGGCCCGCTCCGTGGCATCCGCCGATCGCGAGATCGCCCGCTGGATGAACGGCTCCTGGCGGTCGCCGAGCCGGCGCTTCAGGCCGTCGATGTAGCCGATCAGGATCTGGAGGAAATTGTTGAACTCGTGGGCGACGCTGTTGGTCAGCAGCCCGAGTGCCTCGCGCTGGCGGGAGAGCGCGAGGCCTCCCTCCGCCTCGTGCAGTGCCGTGACGTCAAGGATCTGGCCGATGCGCAGATCGGTCTCCGGCAGCGGCGCGGTGGTCACGCGCGCCCAGAAGCTGGTCCCGTCCGAACGGGTGGCGAGAAATTCCTGATCCTCAGCCTGGACAGGATCGATCGCCGGTGCGTGGGCCGTCCGGATGAGCTCCAGGCCGTGCTCCACGAGTTCAGGCACGGCGTAGCCGGCGAGGCGAGCGGCGGCCGGATTGGCGTGGCGGACGCGGCCTTCCGCGTCGAGCACGACACTCGGCGTCGGCAGGGCATCGAGGAGCGCGCGGGCCTCGTCCGCGAGCGGCACGCGAGCGTCCGAACCGTGACCCGTCCCGGACTGCGCCATGCTGCGTTCGCGCTCGGCTGATGCGGAAGGCCCGCGACCGGCAACCGATAGCGACGAACGGGATCCCGGCCAAGCCGTCCGGACGCCGCGCGGCCGGCCTACCGAACGGCGGTGCGACGCTTCCGAAGCGCTCCGTCTACTGGCGCACCCACATCACACGGGCCATCCAGGCGACTTCGCCGAGGTTCAGGGTCCGATCCTCGTGCTCGGGATTGAGCGATGCCAGCTCCACGGTTCGCGCCGTGCGGCGCTTCAATTCCTTCGCCAGGACCTCGCCCCCGTGCAAGCGGACGACGACGCGATCACCCTTGCGCACGCTCGCGGTGGGCGAGACGATCAGGACATCGCCGTCCCGGAACAGGGGAAGCATCGAATCGCCCTGGATCTCCAGCGCGAACGCCCGTTCCTCGCCGAGGTCGGGAAACTCGATCTCTTCCCAGCCGGCGCCGCCTGTCGGCATGCCCTCGTCGTTGAACAACCGGCCGGCACCCGCCTGCGTGAGACCGATCAGCGGCACCATGGTCCGGGCGGGAATCTCCCGCGCCTCGATCAGCCGCAGGAACTCGTCGAGGCTGGATCCGGTCGCGGCCAAGACTTTCGACACCGATTCCGTCGAGGGCCACCGCTTGCGCCCGTCCGCGCCCACGCGCTTCGAGCGGTTGAAGCTCGTGGCATCGAGACCGGCGCGGCGTGCCAGTCCCGAAGCCGAGTAGCCGTGGCGTTCGGCGAGCCGGTCGATGGCGTTCCAGATCTGCTCGTGCGACAGCATGTCGGGCTCGGAGGCTCACCCTGAACGGGTCCGCACCCCCATCTCGTCAGCCGGAACCCGGCCGCCCCGGAGGCATAGGGACGAACGCCCCGCCGGGCACGCGCGGCACCCTGCGGGCAAACTTGTATTCACCAGACGTGGCCCGGTCCGGATCAGGCGTCCCAATTCGGGCGTGGCTCTGTGACGCCCAGCCTAGTCGTAGGAAAGTAGAACTACAGCGCGCAGAATGCAATCGCTCCTGGAAACTGCCCGGAATCCAGGTGTTGCCGCGGGCCCGAGGCGCCACTATCGACGCGTCGGTGCTCAGGGAGCTTCGATGCCGCTCATCTATAAGATCTGCCCGCGCGCTCTGTGGAAGGAGGCGGAGGCCGCCGGCCTCTTCAGGGGGGCGCCGATCGACAGCCAGGACGGCTACATCCACTTCTCCACGGCGGACCAAGTCGTCGAAACGGCGGGCCGCCATTTCGCCGGACAGGCCGACCTGCTTCTCGTGGCGGTCGAGGCCGACGCCCTGGGCGATGGCCTGCGCTACGAACCCTCCCGGGGCGGGGCCCTGTTTCCCCACCTCTACGGCAGCTTGCCCCTCGACGCCGTCGCGGCGGTCGAGGAACTGCCGTTGGGCAACGATGGCCGCCACATCTTTCCGGCCGGACTCGTCCCGGCATGATCGGCTTCGCCTACCCGCTCGTGCGGCCGCTGCTCCACCGACTCGACGCCGAGCGCGCGCACGACCTCACCTTGCGCGGCCTCACCCTGATGCCCGCATCTGGAAGCCGGGCGGACGATCCGCGGCTCGCCGTCGACCTTCTCGGCCGACGCTTTCCGAACCCGATCGGCCTCGCGGCCGGCTTCGACAAGGGCGCCCGTGTTCCGGACGCGCTGCTGAGCCTCGGCTTCGGCTTCGTGGAAGTCGGCGGGGTGGTGCCGCGGCCGCAGCCCGGCAACCCGCGGCCCCGGGTCTTCCGGCTGACCGCCGACAGGGCGGTGATCAACCGCTTCGGCCTCAACAGCGAGGGGCTCGACATCGTGGCCGCGCGGCTGCGTGCCCGGGCGGACCGCCCCGGTATCGTCGGCGTCAATATCGGCGCCAACAAGGATGCCGCCGACCGGCTCGCCGACTACGCAGCCTGCACGGCCGCGCTCGCGCCCTTGGTCGATTTCGTCACCGTCAACGTCTCCTCGCCCAACACGCCGGGCCTGCGCGATCTTCAGGGCGAGGCCTTCCTCGACGAACTCCTCGCCCGGACCGTCGAGGCCCGCGATGCGTCGGGTGCCGGCGCGGCGATCCTGCTCAAGATCGCACCCGACATGGCGCTCGACGCCCTCGATGCCGTCTGCGCTACGGCGATGCGCCGCGGCGTGCAGGCCCTCGTCGTGTCCAACACCACGGTGGCGCGGCCGTCGAGTCTCGTCGAGCGGGGTCTCGCCAGGGAGACCGGCGGCCTGTCCGGCCGCCCGCTCTTCGGACCGGCCACCCGCATGCTGGCCCAGACTCGCCTGCGGGTCGGTGACAGCCTGCCCCTCGTCGGCGTCGGCGGAATCGATTCTGCGGAGGCCGCCTGGACCAAGATCCTGGCCGGCGCGAGCCTCGTGCAGCTCTACTCGGCCCTGGTCTACGAGGGGCCAGGCTTGGTCGCCCGCATCAAGGCGGGGCTTCTGAAGCGCATGAACGCGGAGGGGATCACGTCGCTCCGGCAAGTCGTCGGGCGCGACGCCGCGGATCTCGCTCGCGAAGACTGATCCGCCAGCGGCGGGCCGGCCGGTCGCCACAGTTTAGAAAGGCTTTGCACAGCGGGAGCTTAGCCTGTGTCCCGCGCATGAGGGGCCTGCGCGCGCACGCCGTTGTGAGTGCCCCGCGGAGACGCTTATCTCGCGACTGCGAGAGCATTCGCGTCATCAGTTCCAGGACGGTTCATGGCCCAGTCTGAGGGGGCTCCGAAGCGCTCATCCGCGGCCGGCGGTTGGGGCGCTCTGAAGAGCTGCGGCAAGCACCTGCTCGGCAGCCGCGCGCCGCTCACCGGCGCTCGCGCGCTGCTGAAGGCCAACCAGCCTGATGGGTTCGACTGTCCGGGCTGTGCCTGGGGCGATCCGGAGCACGGCTCATCCTTCGAGTTCTGTGAGAACGGCGTGAAGGCGGTCTCCTGGGAGGCCACCGACAAGCGCACGCCGCCGTCCTTCTTCGCCGAGCACACGCTCTCCGAGCTGCGCGGCTGGAGCGACTACGCGCTCGAGGGTCAGGGTCGTCTCACCCATCCGATGCGCTACGACGCCGCCAGCGACCGCTACCGTCCGGTGAGCTGGGACGCGGCGTTCGCGGAGATCGGCGCGACGCTGCGCGGGCTCGATCATCCGGATCAGGCCGAGTTCTACACCTCGGGCCGCGCCTCGAACGAGGCCGCCTACCTCTACCAGCTCTTCGCTCGGGCCTACGGGACCAACAACTTCCCCGACTGCTCCAACATGTGCCACGAGGCGAGCGGCGTGGCGCTGATCGATGCGATCGGCATCGGCAAGGGCACGGTCCTTTTGGAGGATTTCGAGAAGGCGGACGCGATCTTCTGCGTCGGCCAGAACCCCGGGACCAACCATCCGCGCATGCTCGGCGACCTGCGTCGCGCCGCCGAGCGCGGCGCCCAGGTGGTGGTGCTGAACCCCGTGCGCGAGCGCGGCCTCGAGCGCTTCGCCGACCCGCAGAACACCGTCGAGATGCTGCGCGGCGCGAGCCGCCCCATCGCGAGTCACTACCTGCAGCCGCGCTCGGGCGGCGACATGGCGGCGTTCCGGGGCATCGCCAAGGTCGTGTTCGCCCGCGACGCGGAGGCGCTCGCGGCCGGCCGTCCCTCGCTCCTCGACCGGGCGTTCCTCGAGCACCACACCGCCGGCCTCGATGCCTACCGCGCCGCGGTCGATGCCACGTCCTGGGAATCGATCCTCGACCAGTCCGGCCTCACCATGGACGAGATCGCCGCCATGGCGGACGTCTATCTCGGTGCCCACCGGGTCATCGCCACCTGGGCCATGGGCGTGACCCAGCACCGCCACTCGGTGGCGACGATCCGTGAGATCGCCAACCTCCTGTTCCTGCGCGGCCATATCGGCCGTCCTGGAGCGGGCCTGTGTCCGGTGCGCGGCCATTCCAACGTGCAGGGTGATCGCACGGTCGGCATCAACGAGCGGCCTCCAGCCTCCTTCCTGGAAGCCCTGGAGCAGCATTTCGGCCTCGCGATGCCCCGCCGGCACGGCCACAACGTGCTCGCGGCGATCCGCGCCATGCGGGACGGGTCCGCCAAGGCCTTTATCGGTCTGGGCGGCAACTTCCTGCGCGCGACGCCCGATACCCCTGTGGTCGCGCAGGCCCTGGCCTCGTGCCGGCTCACGGTCCACATCGCCACGAAGCTCAACCACGCCCATCTGGTGCCCGGCGCGATCGGCTACCTGCTTCCCTGTCTCGGCCGCACGGAGATCGACCGGAACGGCGCGGGCAAGATCCAGATCGTGACCGTCGAGGATTCGATGAGCATGGTCCACGGCTCCGGCGGCATCAACAAGCCGGCCTCGAAGGAGCTGCGCTCGGAGATCGCCATCATCGCGGGGATGGCCGAGGCCACCGTCGGAGCGTCCACGATCGACTGGGCCGAGTTCGCGGCCGACTACGACCGGATCCGCGACGCGATCGCCGCGACGATCCCGGGGTTCACCGGCTACAACGACCGGGTGCGCAAGCCGCGCGGGTTCATGCTGCGCAATCTCGCGGCCGAGCGGGTGTTCGACACCGGCACCGGCCGGGCCAACTTCTCGGCGGCCGCGCTTCCCGCCGAGACGGAGCACCAGACCGCCCGGAAGACCCGCGACACGTTCGTGCTGCAGACCTTCCGCAGCCACGATCAGTACAACACCACGATCTACGGCCTGGATGACCGCTACCGCGGCGTCTACGGCGAGCGCCGGGTGCTCTTCGCCCACCCGGACGACCTCGCGGAGATCCGTGACCGGCTGGGCGAGCGGGTCGATATCGTCGGTCTCCACGAGGACGGTACGCGCCGCCGGGCCGAGGATTTCCGCCTCGTGCCCTTCGACATGCCCCGCGGAGCGCTGGCCGGCTATTATCCGGAGCTGAACGTGCTGGTGCCGCTGTCGACCTTCGGTGAGAAGAGCGACACGCCGACCTCGAAGTCGGTCCTGGTGACCCTGCAGGCGCGCGCGGCGGCGTGAGCGACGCGCCCGACGAGGCGGCCTTCGCCGCCGCCCTCGACCGGGTCTCGGCCGCCCATCCCGACCTCGACGTGCTGGCGGCGGGACTTCTGGCGGCGCTGGACCTGGGTCTGCCCGGCGACAGCCGGGCCTTCGCCCGGACCTTCCGGGTGGAGCACGCCCTGGTGCTGCGTGCCATCGTCGGACTGGAGGAGGCCGGGCACGTCGCCGTCACGGCACGGGATGTGCGCACCCAGCGGACGCGGTACGACGTCTCCGGCGATGCAGCATGACCGCCGCAACGCGCTCCAGGCGCCAGGACAGCCGGGCTCGGATCAGAAGCCCTTGGCCTTGATCGCCTCCGCCCAGGTGACCGCCCGCCGGTTCACCCCGAGGTGCTGCCGCTCATAGAGCCGTCCTTCCAGCTTGATCGCACCGCGCTTGGCGTATTCCGGCCGCTCGAACGCCTCGATCACCAGCTTGGCCCGGCGCACCTCCTCATCGGTGGGGGCGAAGGAGGTGTTGGCCGGCTCCAGCTGCGTCGGGTGGATCAGCGTCTTGCCGTCGAAGCCGAGGTCGCGGGCCTGCCGGCATTCCTCGCGGCAGCCCTCCGTATCGGCGATGTCGTTGTAGACGCCGTCGAGGATCGCCAGACCCTCGGCACGGGCCGCGGCGAGCGCCATCATCATCCAGGGCAGCATCGGCACCCGCCCGGGCACGATCTTCGCCCAGGTGTCCTTGGCCAAGTCGTTGGTGCCGAGCACGAGGCAGGTGAGACGGTTGCGCGGGTCGCGCTTGGCCCGGGCGATGTCCTGGATGTTGAGGATCGAGGCCGGGGTCTCGATCATCGCCCAGATCGCGATGCCGTCCGGCGCGTCGAGGGATTCGAGGCGATCGGCGATGCTTTCCAGAACCGCCGGCGACGAGACCTTCGGCATCAAGATCGCGTCGGGCTTGGCCTCGATCGCGGCGTGGAGATCCGCCTCGCCCCAGGGCGTCTGCGGGGCGTTGACCCGGATGATCAGCTCGCGGCTGCCATACGCCCCGCTCTTCACGGCGGCGCAAACCTGCGTGCGGGCGACTTCCTTCTCCTCGGGGCCGACGGCGTCCTCGAGGTCGAGGATGATGCTGTCCACCGGGAGCGTCTTGGCCTTGTCCAGCGCCCGCTGGTTCGATCCGGGCATGTAGAGCACGCTTCGGCGCAGGCGCAGGTCCATCGTCGTGGCCACGGGTTTCTCCCTCGTCCGGCCGCCGAGCGGCCCGTCGTCGTTGCAGCGCACCCTAAACCAGCCGCTCGCACAAGCCACGTTTTCGATGCGCCATCCTGTGAGTCCACGCGGCATTTGATACCGCCCGGCTGTGCACTTGGGTTTGTCGGAATTTGGACACGATGACCGGCTTGAAGGCCGGCAAATCTGGTTATCCCTGCTTGGATCACGAACATGCGCAAAGTCTTGGCCGCCCTCGTCTTGATTGGCGCACTCGCTGCACCTCAAGTCGCAACGGCGCAGAGCCGCACCACCCTCGGTGTCGGCTCCGGGGCGGTGGCGGGTGCCCTCGTGGGGGGCCCGATCGGCGCGGTGGCCGGAGCCGTTGTCGGTGGTTTCGTCGGCAATTCGTCGGAGCGGGGGCGCCGCCACGCCCGGCGGGGACGGCGGTATAGCCAATCCGCCGTGCGTCGCGCCTACCCGCGCCGCGCGGAGGCCGAGCTGCCCCGTCCCGCCCCTGTGGCGGCCCGCGCCGCGCCGGCGCCCGCGACGTCGGGCTGGAAGGATCCGCGATAGCGCGCCGATCCGTCAGCGCGCCGTAGCGACGGCTGCGGCCGACGCCGCCGGAAACGTTCCGCGCACGAGGCTCGGATAGGCGATCGCCTGGCCCAGGCCCCGGGCGCCGAGAAAGCCCACGAAAGCGACCCACAGGCCGGTATTGCCGAGATCCAGAATCTGGACGATCCCGAGCAGGATGCCGTAGGCGGCCAGCGCACACAGCATCAGGTTGCGCATGGCCCGGGTCCAGGTCGCGCCGACGTAGATCCCGTCGTACGCGAAGGGCGCGGCGGCGGCGAGCGGCGCCAGGGCGGCCAGCCAGAGATAGGCCCGCGCCGTCTCGCGCACGGGCCCGTTCGTCGTGACGAAATCGATGAACCCGGGTCCACCGACGAGCGCGAGCGCGCTGACGCCGATCCCAAAAGCCAGGCACCAGCCCAGGCTCAACGTGGAGGCCGCCCGGAAGCCCTCCGCATCCCGGGCACCCACCGCCTGACCGCACAGGGTCTCGGCCGCCGTGGCGAAGCCGTCGAGGAAAAAGCCGCCGATCAGGAAGAGATTCCACAGGACCGAGTTCGCGGCCAGGACGACATCGCCCTGCCGGGCGCCGAGCGCCGAGAACAGGACGATGCCGGTGATCAGCGCCAGGGTGCGCAGGATCACGTCGACGTTGACGCTCAGCGTCCGGCGGATCGCGGCCGCGTCGCGCAGATCGCGCAGGGACACCTGGAACGGGTGGGAGCCTAGGCGCGCCAGGACGATAAGCCCCAGGCCGAGGCCGAACGCCTCTGCGCCCAGCGTCGCGAGGGCCGCGCCCGCCAGCCCCAGTCCGAGGCCCAGGACGAGAAAAAGCGTCAGGCCGATGTTGATCAGGTTGATCGCCACCTGCAGCAGCAGGCCGAGATCGGTCCGCCCACGTCCCAGCACGGAACCGAGGACGCCGTAGCTCGCCAAAACGAAGGGCGCCGACAGGATGCGGATCTGGAAGTATATCGCGAGGCCGGAGATGACGCCCTCGCTGGCCCCGCTGATGGCGAATGCGACGCGCGCAAGCGGCCATTGCAATACGGCGAGTGTGAGCCCGATTCCGGCGCCGGCCGCCAGGGCTCGGGCCAGGATGCGGTCGACCTCGGCACCGTCGCGTGCGCCGACCGCCTGGGCGGTGAGGCCCGCTGTCGCCATCCGCAGGGCGCCGAAGGACCAGAAGATCGCATCGAAGATCACGGCGCCCAGCGCGATTGCGCCGAGCAGGGCCGCCTCACCGAGGCGGCCGATCACCGCCGCACCGACGAAGCCCAGCATCGGCGTCGTGACGTTGGCGAGCGTCATCGGCAGGGCCAGCCTCAGCACCCGGCAATGTGTCGGGCCGACGCGGCTCGCAGTGGTGGGAATCATGCCGCGAGCTTAGCGCTCGCAGGCGTTTCGAGAAGCCTCGTGACCCCCTAGCGGGACACCGCCAGCAGGCGCGCGACGAGCCAGAGCGGCACGACGACGATCGCCCCGGCGACGATCCAACCGCCGAAATCGTGCAGGGACGCGAGACCGACCTCGAGAAGCGCGCGCGCCGAATCGTAGAGGTGCCAGAACAGGCGGCCCGGGGTCATCCCGAGCATCGACATGAAGGCGCCGACCAGGACCGAAAGAAACAGAAGGCGTAGAAACACGCCCGCCGGCGAACCGCCGAGGAAGCGCCGCAGTCCCGAATCGCGCGGTCGGTACGGATCGGCCCCGTAGGCGCCGTCCGGTGCGCCCTGCCGGCGCCGGTCGTGATCGACGAGCATCGCGTCCTCTGACTGTCTCACGCAACCGGATCGGCGATGAAGCGGGCGGAACCGTGGCCGCCGCACCACACCGCGGTGAAACCCGCGGGCCGATCAAGCGTTGGCGGGTTTCTCCCGCGGACCCGAGATGGCAAGCGGCGCCGGTCTCGCCAAGATGCGCGGGACCGGCGATGGGTTAAGCGTCGCACGAAACTCCCTTTGCGCAGTCGTTGCCGATGGGAGACCTTCGGGACACCGGGAGTTTCGTGGGAGGCGCTGAGTGCCGACAGGACCAAACGCACGATGATCGACCACGCCCTGTTCGACCCGGCGACGATCGATCCCGAGACGCTCCGGCTCAACGCCGAGATCGTCGCGGCGCACGCCGCCCTGCCCGATCCCTGGTCGCTCCCGATCGCGGAGGTGCGCGAGCGCCGCCGCGCCGGAACCAAGGCCGCGCCCGCCATGCCGCACAGCGCCCGGGCCGAGTGGCTGACGATCGACGGCCCGGGCGGGCCCCTGAGGCTCCGCGTTGTCCGTCCGAAGCCCGGTACGAAGCTGCGCGGCGCCTATCTGCACGTCCACCGCGGCGGCTGGGTCTGGGGCTCGGCCGACGAGCAGGATCCCTGGCTGGAGCGGATCGCCGACACCTGCGGCTTCGTCGCCCTGTCGGTCGATTATCGCCTCGCCCCGGAGCACCCCTATCCGGCGGCTCTTCTGGACTGCGAAGCGGCGGCCCTGTGGCTCGCCGGTCCAGGCAAGACCGAGTTCGGCGTCCACGCGCTCACCATCGGCGGCGAGTCGGTGGGTGCCCACCTCGCCGTGATGGTGCTGCTCCGGCTGCGGGACAAGCACAACCTCCCCCGGGCCTTCCGCGGCGCCAACCTCAACGCGGGCTTCTTCGACCTGGGCCTGACCCCGTCGGTGCGGAACTGGGGCGAGGAGCGTCTCGTCGTGAACACCCGCGACCTGACGAGCTTCGCCGACGGCTACGTCCGCGAGGGTATCGACCGGCGACGGCCGGACGTCTCGCCGATCTACGCCGAGTTGAAGGGGCTTCCGCCCGCCCTGTTCACCATCGGGACCATGGACCCGCTGCTCGACGACACGCTCTACATGTCGGCGCGCTGGGCTGCGGCGGGCAACGGCGGCCACACGGCGATCTATCCCGGGGGCTGCCACGTCTTCGCCCGCTATCCGAGCCCGATGAGCGAGCGGGCCCTTGAGCTGATCGACCGCTTCCTGATGGCGCTCGCCTGAGCGACCCGTCGGAGATCCTGCCGGAGCAGTTCCGGGCCTGGTTCGCCGCGCGTGGCTGGGCGCCCCGGCAGCACCAGCTCGATCTCCTGCAGATTGCGGGCGCCGGCCGCTCCGCCCTGCTCGTGGCGCCCACCGGAGCCGGCAAGACGCTGGCGGGTTTCCTGCCGAGCCTCGTCGCCCTCTCACGGCGCGGCCCGCAAAAGTTGATCCCGAAGGGCCTTCACACCCTCTACGTTTCGCCTCTGAAGGCGCTTGCGGTCGATATCGCCCGCAACCTCGACGCGCCCATCGCCGAGATGGATTTGCCGGTCCGCGTCGAGACGCGCACCGGCGACACGCCGGCGCACAAGCGCACGCGCCAGATCAGTCGGCCGCCCGATATCCTGCTGACCACGCCCGAGCAGCTGGCGCTGCTGATCGCCCATCGCGAGGCGTCGGAGTTCTTTTCGGGATTGCGCTGCGTGATCCTCGACGAGCTGCACGCGCTGGTCACGTCGAAGCGCGGCGATCTGCTGTCGCTTGCCCTCGCGCGGCTGCACCGGCTGAGCCCAGGGCTCGCGGCGATCGGGCTTTCCGCCACGGTACGGGAGCCGGATGAGCTGCGGAAGTATCTGGTGCCGCAGAGCCAGACCCTCCCTCCCCCCTCTGCGGGGGGTGGGACAGTGGTGCCACCGATGGCCGACCTCGTCACCGTCGCCGGCGGCGCGAAGGCAGATCTGCGCATGCTCGATCTCGGCCGGGCGCTGCCGATCTCCGGCCATACCGCCTGGCACTCGATGCCGGCGATCTACGAGCTGATCAAACAGCACCGCACGACCCTGGTCTTCGTGAACACCCGCCTCCAGGCCGAGTACACCTTCCAGGAGCTGTGGCGGCTCAACGAGGACGCCCTGTCGATCGCGATCCATCACGGCTCGCTGGACGCGCAGCAGCGCCGCCGGGTCGAGGCCGCCATGGCGGCGGGCCAGTTGCGGGCGATCGTCTGCACCGCCACGCTCGACCTCGGCATCGACTGGGGCGACGTTGATCTCGTCGTCAATGTCGGCGCGCCGAAGGGTGCCAGCCGGATCATGCAGCGGATCGGCCGCGCCAACCATCGCATGGACGAGCCGTCGAAGGCCTATCTGGTTCCGGGTAACCGGTTCGAGATGCTGGAGTGTCAGGCGGCTCTGGATGCCGTCGAGGAGGCGGCCCAGGACACGCCTGATGCTCGCCAGGGTTCCCTCGACGTCCTGGCCCAGCACGTCCTCGGCATGGCCTGCGCCGACGCCTTCGATCCGGTCGAGCTCTACGACGAGATCGTCTCGGCCGCGCCCTATGCCGGCCTGACCTGGGAATCCTTCGAGCTGGTGGTCGATTACGTCGCCACCGGCGGCTATGCGCTCCGCGCCTACGAACGCTTCGCCAAGATCCTGCGCGGACCGGACGGACTCTGGCGGGTCCGCGATGCCCGCACCGCCCAGGCCTACCGGATGAATGTCGGCACCATCGTGGAGGCGGCGCGCGTGCGGGTGCGCCTGGGTCGGACGCTGCGCGGCAAGCCCGGCACCGTCCTTCCGAAGTCCGGCCGCGTGCTTGGCGAGATCGAGGACGAGTTCGCCGAGACGCTGACCGTCGGCGACACCTTCCTGTTCGCCGGCGAGACCCTCCGCTTCGAGGGGCTCGCCGAGGATGAGTGCCTTGTCACCCGGGCGCCGCCCGGCACCGACCCGGCGATCCCCTCCTACGCCGGCGCGAAGTTCCCACTCTCGACCTTCCTGGCCGCCCGGGTCCGGGCGTTGATCGCCGACCCGTTCGCGTGGGACCGGCTGCCGAAGCAGATCGGCGAATACCTGCTCCAGCAGCGCCGCCGCTCGGTCCTGCCAGGTGAGCGGGATCTGCTGGTGGAGACCTTTCCGCGCGGCAAGCGCTACTACCTGACCGCCTTCCCGTTCGAGGGCCGCCTCGCCCATCAGACGCTCGGCATGCTGCTGACCCGAAGGCTGGAGCGCGCCGGGCTCCGGCCGCTCGGCTTCGCGGCCAACGATTACGGGATCGCCATCTGGTCGACCCGCGACGTCTCCGAGCGCGCCGCGATCGACGCGGACTTCATCGCCGACCTCTTCGCCGTCGACATGCTGGGCGACGACCTGGAGGCGTGGCTCGACGAGTCGGCGATGATGAAGCGCACCTTCCGCCAGTGCGCGGTGATCGCCGGCCTGATCGAGCGCCATCATCCCGGGCTGAAGAAGTCGGGACGGCAGGTCACGATCTCGACCGACCTGATCTACGACGTGCTGCGCAAGCACCAGCCCGACCACCTCCTGCTGCGGGCCGCGCGGCAGGATGCGGCAACCGGACTCCTCGACGTGAGGCGCCTCGGCATGATGCTAGAGCGCATCCAGGGGCGAATCATCCACAGGTCTCTCGACCGGGTCTCGCCGCTCTCCGTGTCCGTGATGCTCGAGATCGGGCGCGAGCGGGTCTACGGCGAGGGTGCCGACGAGATCCTGGCCGAGGCCGAGGCGGAGCTTCTCCAAGAGGCTCTGTCCTGACCGTCGATCCGCCCTCCCCCGACGATACCGAGGATGCGATCTTGGCGGCCGGCCTGAGACTCGAGAAGACTCACAAGCACCCCACCCTGCAGCTCGCGGGCGAGACCCTGGTGCTCGACCTCTGCGGCGGCCTGTGGCTGCCGGACCATCGGACGCTCATCGTCTCGGACCTGCATCTGGAGAAGGGCTCGTCCTACGCCGCCCGCTCCGGTCAGTTCCTGCCGCCCTACGACACCCGCGAGACCTTGGCCTGCCTGCACGAGGCAGTGGTGCGCCACGAACCCGCCCGCGTCATCGCGCTGGGCGACTCCTTCCACGATGCCCGCGGTCCCGAGCGCATGGAGCCGGGCGACCGTGCCATGGTGGCGGCGCTGCAGGAGGGGCGCGACTGGGTCTGGATCGCCGGCAACCACGACGCCGCCGTCAGCGAGGGCATCGGCGGGCGCTACGCCGAGGCCGTGACCATCGGCGGCCTCGTCCTGCGCCACGAGCCGAGCCCGGACGCCGCGCCCGGCGAGATCGCCGGCCACCTCCATCCCTGCGGGAAGGTTGCGATGCGCGGCCGGGCGGTGCGCCGCCGCTGCTTCGTCACCGACGGGACGCGGCTCGTCATGCCGGCCTTCGGTGCCTATGCGGGCGGTCTGAACGTGCGGGACAAGGCCATCGAAGGGCTGTTCCCGAAGGGCTTCACCGCCCATCTGCTCGGCGACGGCCGGGTCTTCGCGATCGGCCGGGGACAGCTGGCCCGGGATTGACCGTTCTGCACGGTCGCGCCTGCGGCGTCGTCCCGAGACAGGTCGCGAGCCTCGGGTCGCGAAGCCGACCGGCTCGTTGCGCCAGCGAGGATAACGGCGCCGGTTTCAGGTGTGGTCCGAGCCCGCTCAGGCCGTCTTCATGAACCGGGTCACGCTCTCCGACAGGCTCGTCGAATGGCCCGCGAGGCTCTCGGCGATGCTCTGGACGGCCTGGGCGAGCTGACCGGTCGCATGCGCCGCCTCCGAGACGCCGCCGATATTGCCGGCCATCTCGTGGGTCGAGACGGCCTGCTCCTCGACGGCGCTCGCGATCGCCAGGGTGAGCTTCGAGAGCTCGCCCACCGCCGCGGTGATCATCTCGATGGCGCCGACCGCGTCACCCGTGGCGGCCTGGATCGCCGAGACCTGCTGGGTGATCTCACCGGTGGCTCTGGCGGTCTGCTCGGCCAGCGCCTTCACCTCGGAGGCCACGACCGCGAAGCCGCGGCCCGCCGCGCCGGCGCGGGCCGCCTCGATGGTGGCGTTCAGCGCCAGCAGGTTCGTTTGATCGGCAATCGACTTGATCATGCCGACCACCGCGTCGACCTTGCGGGCGTTCTCGGCGAGCTGCCGCATCGTCGCGTCGGTGGTCTCGGCCTGGACGGCGATCTGCTGAGCCCGTTCGGAGACGCGGCCGACCTGTCCGGAAATCTCCTGGATCGCCCCGTTCATCTGCTCGGAATTCGCCGCCACCGACGACGCCTTGTGGCGGGCGGATTCCGCCGAGTGCATCAGCCCCTCGGCTGACGTCTGCATCTCGTGGATCGCGGATCCCACCGCGTCCACGACGCGCTTCACGTCCGTCTCCATGTTCACCTGTGCGGTGACGACCGCCCAGGTCAGCATCGGGCCGATGTAGCGGCCCTTCTCGTCGTTCACGGCCGTCACCCGCAGGTTCAGGGTTTCCGGTCCGACTTTGATCTTCGTGTTATGCGGCAGCCGGCTCGCATCGGCCAGCATGCTGCGCTGATGGTGCGGATTCGTGTGGAAGACGTCGAACGAGCAGCCCAGCATCTGGTCGACCTGGACCGGCAGATGCTGCTCGATCGTGGCCAGCGTATTACGCGACGTGGCATTGAGATAATCGATCTTGAAGTCGTCGTTCAGGTCGGCGGTCATCACCGCGACCGGAACGTTGTCGATCATCGTCAAAAGTCGGGTGATCTCCTTCTTCTTTGCCGAAATGTCGGAGGCGAACTTGATGACCTTTACCGGCTGGCCCTTCGCGTCCAGGATCGGGTTGTAGGTCGCTTCCAGCCAGACGGTGGCGCCCTCCTTGTCGATCCGGGGGAACTCCCCGGTCACGTAGTGGCCGCCTTTCAGCCTGTCCCAGAACGCCGCATATTCGGCTGTCTGCGCATAAGTATCATCGGCGAAGATGCGATGATGCTTGCCGACAACCTCCGCGAGCGAGTATTTCATCACTTTGAGGAAGTTTTCATTCGCGTTCAGAACCTGACCGTCCAGTCCGAACTCGATGATGGCCAGTGATCGATCGAGCGCTTCGATCTTGGCTTGCGCCTCGCTGTACGTCGCACGCTTGAACATGATTTCGTATGCTCCAAACCGACGCCGTGTAGCGCCCGCTCGGTTAAAGATAGTCTAATCGACAGCTATTTTCGTTTTGCTCGTTCCTGCTGGCCACGAAAAACTCAAGGACGTGCGATAAGACGCGAGGTATTACTGATCATAAATTTTTATGAGGAGAAAAATTACTCGATATGCGTTTAAATATCAGAACCATCCGCGAATGCGGAAGTATACGATTGGCGCGACCGCACTCAGGAGGATGAGGGCGAGGGCGTAGGGGTAGCCGTAGGCCCAATCCAGCTCCGGCATGTGCTTGAAGTTCATGCCGTACATCGAGGCGATCAGCGTGGGCGGGACACCGACCACAGAGACCACGGTCAGGACACGGAAGACGTTGTTCTGCTCGATGTTGATGAGGCCGAGGGCGGCGTCGAGGAGGAACTGAACGTTCTCGGCCAGCCGGGTCTCGAACTCGTCGAGGGATTCGATGTCGCGCCGGATCGTGTCGAACCGGCCGTCCTCGGGCAGGCCGAGGCCGTCGCAGGCGGCCGAAACGAACGGCACGATCCGCTCCAGGCCCAGCAGGCTCGCGCGGATCTTGCCCAGCACTTTTCCCCTGTTGCTGATGCCGCGCAGGATCCGGCGCAGGGCGAGATCGCGGCGGCGGGGCGGCGGGCTCTCAAAGCGGCGGCGGTCTTTGCCGCGGACGTCGAAGTCGAAGATCCGGGTCGACAGCGAATCGAGTTCCGACGCCATGTCCTCCAGGGCGTCGGCGAGGCTGTCCACCAGCTCCTCAAGGACCACCAGGAAGATCTCGCTCGGAGTCGTGCTCCCGTCGCCGTCGGAGATCCGCTTCGCGGAAGAGTCGAAGGCGCGCAGGTCGTGGAAGCGGATCGTGACGAGATGATCCTTGGTGAGCAGGAAGCCCAGCGGCTTCAGCTGCGATGCGCTCTGCTCGAAAGTGATCATCGGCGTCGAGAGCGAGAGGCCACCTTTGACCCGGCGCAGGCGGCTCGATGTCTCGACCTCCGAAAGGGCGGCCCGGGACGGGACGCGCAGGCCAGTGGCCGCCTCGACCGCGGCGGCTTCCTCGGAGGTTGGATCATTCAGGTCAAGCCACACGGCGTCGGCCGCGACGGCGCTGCCGGGTTGCGATGCCACCGGGCCGTGGGGTCCGTGCAGGTTCAGCATCGGGGCGCGTTATCCGTGAGGGAGAAAGAGGGCGCCGCCGCGTCATCGCACCGTCGCGCGGGGGTGCGACAGCCTTGACTCGGACACGGACCGAGCCTATCTCGCCGCCGTCTTTGGCACTCGCCGAGACAGAGTGCTAACAGTCGAGTTCGCGAGCGGTCCCGCCGGCCGCATCAACGCCAACTCCAGACCTGAAGCAAGAGGGCAGCTCATGAAGTTCCGTCCGCTGCACGACCGCGTGGTCGTCCGTCGCATCGAGAGCGAGGAGAAGACCAAGGGCGGCATCATCATCCCGGACACCGCCAAGGAGAAGCCGCAGGAGGGCGAGATCGTCGCCGTCGGCCCCGGCGCCCGTGACGAGCAGGGTCGCGTCAACCCGCTCGACGTCAAGGCCGGCGACCGCGTCCTGTTCGGCAAGTGGTCCGGCACCGAGGTCAAGATCGACGGTCAGGACCTTCTGATCATGAAGGAATCCGACATCATGGGCGTCGTCGCCGTCTGATCGGATCACCCGTCATCGCCCTTTGAGGCCGTCCCGGCCTTGGGGTTCAACCAGTAGCTAAGAGGCACACAATGGCAGCGAAAGACGTTCGTTTCTCCGCCGACGCCCGCGATAAGATGCTGCGCGGCGTCGACATCCTCGCCGACGCGGTGAAGGTGACGCTCGGCCCGAAGGGTCGCAACGTCGTGATCGAGAAGAGCTTCGGCGCCCCGCGCATCACCAAGGACGGTGTGACGGTCGCCAAGGAGATCGAGCTCTCCGACCGTTTCGAGAACATGGGCGCCCAGATGGTGCGCGAAGTGGCCTCGAAGACCAACGACATCGCGGGTGACGGCACCACCACCGCGACCGTGCTGGCCCAGGCCATCGTCCGCGAGGGCGCCAAGTACGTCGCCGCCGGCATCAACCCGATGGACCTGAAGCGCGGCATCGACCTCGCCACGCAGGCTGCCGTCAAGGACATCACCTCGCGCGCCAAGAAGGTCTCGACCTCCGACGAGGTCGCACAGGTCGGCACCATCTCGTCGAACGGCGACACCGAGATCGGCCAGATGATCGCCCACGCCATGCAGAAGGTGGGCAACGAGGGCGTCATCACCGTCGAGGAGGCCAAGACCGCCGAGACCGAGCTCGACGTCGTCGAGGGCATGCAGTTCGACCGCGGCTACCTCTCCCCGTACTTCATCACGAACGCGGAGAAGATGGTCGCCGAGCTCGAGGATCCCTACATCCTCATCCACGAGAAGAAGCTCTCGTCGCTCCAGGCGATGCTGCCGGTGCTCGAGGCCGTGGTTCAGACCGGCAAGCCGCTCCTGATCATCGCCGAGGACATCGAGGGCGAGGCGCTCGCCACGCTCGTGGTCAACAAGCTCCGCGGCGGCCTGAAGGTCGCGGCCGTCAAGGCGCCGGGCTTCGGCGACCGCCGCAAGGCGATGCTTGAGGACATCGCGATCCTGACCAAGGGTCAGATGATCGCCGAGGATCTCGGCATCAAGCTCGAGAACGTGACGCTCCCCATGCTCGGCCGCGCCAAGCGCGTGCGCATCGAGAAGGAGAACACCACGATCATCGACGGCGTCGGCGAGAAGTCCGACATCGAGGGCCGTATCGCCCAGATCAAGGCGCAGATCGAGGAGACCACCTCGGACTACGATCGTGAGAAGCTCCAGGAGCGTCTGGCCAAGCTCGCGGGCGGCGTCGCGGTGATCCGCGTCGGCGGCGCGACCGAGGTTGAGGTGAAGGAGAAGAAGGACCGCGTCGACGACGCCCTCAACGCCACCCGCGCGGCGGTCGAGGAAGGCATCGTCCCGGGCGGCGGCACTGCGCTGCTGCGCGCCAAGAAGGCGGTCGCCGAGCTGAAGTCCGACATCCCGGACGTCCAGGCCGGCATCAAGATCGTGCTGAAGGCCCTTGAGGCTCCGATCCGCCAGATCGCCCAGAACGCGGGCGTCGAGGGCTCGATCGTGGTCGGCAAGATCACCGACAACACGGGCTCGGAGACCTTCGGCTTCAACGCGCAGACCGAAGAGTACGTCGACATGATCCAGGCCGGCATCGTCGATCCGGCCAAGGTGGTGCGCACTGCACTGCAGGATGCGGCTTCCGTGGCCGGCCTGCTGGTGACCACCGAGGCGATGGTCGCCGACGCGCCGAAGAAGGACAGCCCTGCCCCGGCGATGCCGGGCGGCGGCATGGGCGGCATGGACTTCTAAGTCCTCGGCCGACCTGCGAGACGAGGAGGGGCCGCCGAGAGGCGGCCCTTTTTCTTTCAGGCATCTCCCGACGCCGCTCCGATCCCCCGCGCTGAGGCGTTCACCGTTCGACGCGGCTAGCCTGGATCGGTCTGCCCTCCGTACGGCCGAGATCGGCTTCGATTTCGGCGCCGAGGCAGAAGAAGCGTTGCCGAGTCTCGGCCACCAAGGGAATCGATCGCTCGATCGCCGCGACGACCTCAGACGGGTGGTGCCTCACCATCCCGACCGTCTCGGTGCGTCGCCTATGCGGATCGTGCCGTCACCCATCAACCGGGCAGGACATCACGCCGCTGCATCCCCTGCAGCACCGACCGGCAACGTTTATTCTGGCGCAGAGGACAAACGAAAAACGGGACGGCGCGAGCCGTCCCGTTCAGAAGCCTACCTATCGGCCAAGGAAGATCGAAGCCAGTCGCTGGAGCAGGCCCCGCGGTGCGGGCGGAGGCTCGCTCTGCCCAGGACCGTCCCCGATCTAAGCGTTGGCGGCGAAGGGGTGCTGCGCGGAGTTGCGCTGCTCGGTGACCGTCGAGGCCTTCGGCTCGCCGTTCACGGCGCGCTGGATCGACAGCTTGGTCGCCTCGTAGTTGTACTTCTGGATCTTGGCGTCGTCGGCCGCCTCCCAGTGGATGAACACGCCGACCAGGATGTACAGGTCGTCGGCCTCGTCCGCCGGGATGATGCCCTCGGCCACCGCGTCCTGAACGGCCTTGGCAACGCCGTGCTGGGCCGGTCCGAACATCTGGACGGCCTGGCGGGCGTCGTTGATGGTGACCTTGTTGAACATCAGGGTGTTGGGCTTGCACGGCAGGTTCGGCGCGATGACCGCGAGCAGGCTGGTGAAGCCGTGCTTGTTGTTCACGAGGCCGTTGCAGAAAGCCGACTCGGCCGGCGAACCGCGCGGTCCGATGATGAGGTCGATGTGGGCGACCTCGTTGCCGTCGCCGACGAGCGCTTCGCCGACCTGAACCTTGGTGATCTTCGCCATTCGGTGTCTCTCCCTGGATTCCGAAATAGAGCCGCGCGCCGGGCGGTGCCGCGGCCGGGAAGCCATCCTTGTTATCGGCGCCCGACCATGCCGGCCGAGCCGGATGAGCCGAGCCGGTTGGGCCGGACAGCGCGGCGGACCCTACAGCGGGGCCCTGCGGCTCACAACCCGCGCAAGGCCCTGCAACGAAGGAATTTCTTATTGTCCGCGCGGGGAAATTTATGGAACCCGGGTGCGGTTCAGGCCAGCACGGCGCCCGCCGCCGCGAGGGCGTCCCAGAACAGGGTCGCGACCGTGAAATCCGCGCTCGTGCCGGGGTTCAGGCCGCGGGCCTTGAGCGAGGCATCGAGGGCGAGGAGCGGCGTGACCGGCTTGCAGGCCAGATCGAGTCCGGTCAGCGCCGCCTCGGCCTCCCGCCGAACGGCCTCGGCAGTCGCCGATCCCGCCTTGCGGGCAATATGGCTGTCCGGGACCGACCGCAGGTAGGCGAGATGGACCGCGCTCGTGCACCACGACGGGTCGAGCCCCGTCTCGCGGGCCGCCGACAATGCCGGAAGGCCGATCGCCGCCACGTCGGCGAAGTTGTCGACATAGGCGCGGGCGATCCGGTCTCGCCCCGCAGCCTCCGCCATGGCCTCCAGCAGGGATTTCGGCGCCGGCGCGGCGACATCGTGGTTGCCGGCCCGCCCGAGGCCGCCGGGATTGGCGAGGCGGATCGCGGCGAAGACCGCCTCGGAATCCAGGCTCTGCAGGCTGTCGAGACTGGCCGAGACCGACTGTCCTCGCTCGGCGGCGACCGCCAGCGGAGCGCAGAGCAGCAGGATGCCAAGATTCGTGTTCTGGCCCACCGCCGCCATCGTGGCGGCGACGCCGTCGCGGACGCGCGCGCCGATCCCGGTCCCCGCTTGTGCCAGGGCCGGGGCGGAGACGTCGGCGCTCGTGATGAAGTCGGCCACCACCATCCGGTGGCCGGCCGCGAAGGCGTGGACGTTGCCGGGTTTGAGGGCGTCGAGTTCCGCCAGACAGGCCGCCCGGTAGAGCGTTCCGATCAGCCCCGCGTCGAGCGTGCTGTCGCGCATGCTCATGCGACCACGAGCCTGGGACGGCTCGCGCCGCGGGCGGCGGCCAGGAACCCGCGCACCACGGCGGCGGCGATGTCGGTCTCGCAGACGGTCTGCAGACCCGACCACGCCGGCATGGAATTGACCTCCAGGATCGAGAAGCCGCCCTCCCCGTCCTCAACCAGATCGACGCCGGAATAGTCGACCCCGACGGCCGCGGCGGCGGCCTCCGCGAGTTCGGCCGCCGCCCGCGGCATCGCCCAGGTCAGCGGCCGGCCGCCCCGGTGGACGTTGGTGATCCAGCCGTCGCCCTCGCGGATCATGCCGGCGATGGCGCGCCCGTCGCAGACAAAGACCCGGTAATCGCGCCACAACCCGTCACGACGCGGAACATAGCGCTGGAGGTAGTAGACCCGCGCCACCGCCTCCTCGTCGGGCAGATCCTCCGGCCGCTCGATCAGCACGAGCCCCTCCCCCTGCGAGCCGAACAGCGGCTTGAGGACGAGCGGCGCGCCGGGCCGGGCCTCGGTCGCGACCAGGGCGGCGGCGGCCTCGCGCTTCGAGAACACCCAGGTGGCCGGCGTCGGCAGGCCGGCCCGGGCGATGAGGAGCGAGGTGGCCGCCTTGTCCACCGAGCGCTCGATGGCGGTCGGCGCGTTCCAGACGGTCACGCCCGCCGAGACCAGGGCGTGAAGGACGCCGAGGCGCATCGTCGTGGCCTCGAAGGTGCCGCCCGCGATGGTCCGCATCAGGACCCCGTCCGGAAGCGCCTCGGGAAAGCCCGGCACCCGCAGGGGCTCGCCGCCGCCGGTGACCACCGCGACGTCGGCGAGGGAGAACAGAACCGGCTCGACGCCCTGAGCCTGCAGGGCTGTGAGGAGCCGGTTTCGATGCCAAGTGCCGTTATCGGCCGCGAGTCCGATGCGCATCGGGGTCCTGATGGTTGGGAAAGGCTCGGCTCTCAGGGGTGGCCGGGACCGAGGTCGCTCGTCCGAGCAGGCGCATGGGCCTTCGGTACCGCGAAGATGGCGGTCGGTTCGCCTTGCTCCCCTCCCCCGCTGCCGTGGGAGGGGAGAAGCAGGTGCCGGCACCCGCATCGCCGCGGCGATGCGCCAAGCCGGCCACTCAGGCGAACGAAGCGTCCACCAGAGTGGGCTCCAGCCGTCCGCCCCGGTAGGTGGCGCCGGAGCGGACCGACGTGACGATCGCCTCGGCCGGCGAGAACAGCGCGCCGTCGATCTTGTAGAAATCGCCGTTCACCCGCGCGAAGATCTCGGCGAACGGGGCGCCGTGATCGCTCGACGTGGTGGAGGGCAGCTGCTCGGCGAGCTGCTTCGCGTCGGCATCGTCGGCGTCCACGAAGAGCTGGACGCGCCCGCCGTAGATGATGGCGTCGTTGGTCCGGCCCATGGCCTTGATGAAGTCCGGGTGCGGGGGCGACAGCGGCGCGGAGCCGATCCCGTCCACGATGGTGTGCAGGTCGAAGCCGACCGTGTGGGCCTTGTGGAGCGCGACCTCCAGGACGCGCGCCACCACCTGGGTGGAACCGGCGAGGCTCTGGGTCGGCGCGAAGATGAAGGTCAAGTCCTCGGGCCGGAGGCCCGAGGCCTCGGCGACCTTGGCGACCACGCTGTCGGGCGGTCCGCCGGCCGCCTCGAGGACGAGCGCGGTCTTGGACGCCGCGTCGCGATAGCCGAGTTCCTGATAGAGATCCTCGACGGCCGCGACCGCGCGGCCGGGCCCTGAGCCGAGGGCGAAGAAGCCGGAATCCCCGGTCTCGTCCGCGAGGCTCCAGCCCGCGTACTGGCTGCCCAGGCAGGCGAGCACCGGGTCGGCCGCGTGGACCGTCACCGAGTAGGGCCAGGTCGCGATCGGCCCGCTCGGCGCGATGGTCACCGTGCCGAGGCCGCCGAGGCAGATCTCGGCGATGCGCCGGCCCGCCTCGATCGAGCCCTTCGCCTGCGCGCCGGCGTCGATCATGCGGGCGCCACCGGCGGCTTGCGACACTGAGAGCCGCAGCGTTGCGGCGTCGGCCACGAGGCGCTCGATCAGCGGGCCCGAGAGCGCATTGACGCTGGGATAGGTTTGTCTGGCACTCATCACAGGGCTTCCTCGGGGTGTGTTTTCTTCGCCGCGCGGATGGCCCGCAGGCGCGCCATCCGCGTTTCCAACAGGGCGAGCACCTCCGCCCGGTCCGCGCCTTCGGCCAGCACCGTGCAGAGCGGCGCGTCGCGGCGGACCACCGAGCCGGGGCACGGGCGGTCGCGCACGTAGTCCGGCCAGTCGAGGTCCGGAACAGGCGCAAGCTCTCGGTCCGCGTAACAGATCTGCGCGGCCGCCGCACCAGCCGGTTGCGGGCCGAGGTCCGGCATCGTGCCCAGGCAGGCCGCGATATGGGCCGCCAGCATCGGCGTGGCGCGCCGGTCGAGGATGTCCAGCGTCGCGCCGGGACGCGGATTGATCTCGGTGAGCCACCAGTCGGGTCCGTCGACCAGAACGTCGGCGCTGCCGAGGCCGCGCAGCCCCGTGGCGGCGACGATCCGCTCGGCGCCGGCGGCGATCGCCGCCGCGGTCGCAGGACCGAGTGCGTCGGGCTCCCCAGGCCCGCGCGCCAGGGCCCCGGCGTAGCGGAACGGCCTGATCGGGGACGGCGCGCACCATTGCTCGGTCACGGCGAGGACGCGGATCGTGCGGCCATCGGCGAGGAAGTTGAGGGCGTGCGGCCGGCCTGCAACGCGTCTCTGGAAGTAGTGGCCCGGGGGCGCCGCCGCACGGGTCGCCGGCCGGATATGGCTGCCGCCGCTGCCGCCCGCCCGCTTGAGCAGCCATTGCACCGGCTCCGGTGGAGGATCCTTCGAGACCGCCGGATGCGGCACGCCGAGGCGCGCGCAGAGCGCGGCGAAGTCCGACGGATCCTTCAGCGTCGCGATGGCCTCGGCCGAGGCCCCGACGAGTCGGTGCCGCTCGGCGAGGCGCGCGACGAGCCCTGGCGCATCTTCGAAACCGCTGCCGAGGACGAGGCCGACAACAGGGCCGGCCCGATGGGCCATCTCGTCGAGGGCGTTCAGCGTCGCGTGGTCGGCGAGGGCGGTACCGAACCGTCCGGGCAACGGTCGGTAGGCTTCGGCCAGTGCCCGCGTGTCCGAATCGCCGAATAGGTCAGCCACGTAGGGCCGGAGGCCGGCGCGACGGGCTGCCTCGGCCAGGGCGCGCCCGGCCTGGGCGGCGATCAGGACCGCGTCGGCCATCCTACGCCGGGCCCAGCTCGATTTAGCCGGCGATCTCCACCGCGAGCGCGTAGGCGTCGCGGAAATCGAGGCAGAGCGGCGTGTCGGAGGCCAGCATCCGGTCGAACAGGCGCCGCTGCGTCTGATACTTGACGTTGCCGACCGCCAGCGCACCGATGCCGACACCCTTCCCGGTGGGCAGCGGCACATCGACGGCGTTGACGTCGATCCCCGCGATGCCGGCGGGCGGCACGGCGTTGACGTCGGAGGCCACGAGCAGCTTCGGCGCCGATTCCAGATCCTTTGCCGAGAGGATCGGGATTCCGGCGGGACCGGCGGACAGGATCACGTCCGCGTCCCGGATGGCCGCGCGACGGTCCTCGGGGGTGGTCCCGTCGACGGCACCGACCTCGATGCCGAAGCGCCATTTCATCGTGAAGGCGATCTTCGAGACCCGCTCCTCGCCGTCATGGCCGACCAGCACGGTGGTGGCGCCCTGCAGGGCGCCGATCACCGCGGCCACGTAGGCGACGACGCCGGCGCCGCCGAAGATCACGATGCGCTTGCCCTTGAGGTCGGTGTCGAATTTCTGGCGCAGGGCGCGGGACACCTGCGCGACCATGGCGGCGCCGGTGGTGAACGAGCCCGCCGGGTCGGCGAAGACGTGGTTCACGAAAGGCGGCACGAAGGCCTTCTTGGCGCGGTCGACCATGTCGAGGGCGTCCTCGGCATTCTTGCCGCCGATGAAGATCCCCGTCCGGGTGCCGTCGCCCGGCGCCCGCGAGAAGATCGAGTCCTGGGTCAGCGAGACCACGTCCGCGAGGCTGACCTCCGTGTAGGTCACCACGGTCTCGAAGCCGGCATCCACGGCCATGTTCACGTCGAACGGGCTCATGTGCCGGAGCGGCGTCAGCATGTGGAGGATCGAGCGGGCCATGAAATCCTCGTCCGGCGCGCGACAGTTGCGCCTTGCCTCCGTCCAAACCCGGAGCGGTGTTCCGGGTCAAGTCCGGGCGTGCAGGGTCAGTTCGGTCCGGACACCGAAGCGCCCCGGTTGCGCCCGCGGGCGATGATGAACCGGAGCGGGCCGCCTCGGTCGAGGGAGGCCACGAGGGTACGAGCCTCGCCCTCCGAGGGCATCAGCACGAAGCCGGTCGGTCCCCAGGAGGATTGGCCGTAGCCGGGCACGCCCTGCGCTCCGGCATTCGCCAGGGCCTGCGCCACCGCGGCGCTCGCGTAGCGGCCGCCCTGATGGGGTGCGAAGTGGTCGCCGATCAGATCCTGGATCCGCGTGATCCCGGCACCGAAACCCTGAGGCTCCGCCAGGGCGACGGCCGGAAGCACCTGCATCAGGGTGATCCGGCAGATCTCTGCCGCCTGCGCCTCCGGGAAGCGCGGCAGGTCGCGGAAGGCCTCGACCTCGCGCGTCCCGTGCACGCCGTCCATGCTCGGATCGAGGATGAGAACGACGCGCCAGGCCTCGGGATAGGGCAGCCGCGCGACGACCGGCGGCGGTCCTCCGTCGGGACCGCGTCCGCCATCGACGATCAGGCCGCCCTCCGTGAAGGCGCACAGGCCGACGCCCGAGCGGTTACCCCGGTCGAGGCTGGCCGCGAACGCCTCCGCCGCGAAGGGCCGGCCCTCCAGGCGGGCCATCGCGGCGGCCACGGCCAGCGCGAGCTGGGTGCCCGAGCCGAAACCCGCATGGGCCGGGATCGCCCGCTCCACCGCGACGGCCACGTCCCCGCGGACGCCGAGATGTGCGGCGGCAGCCTCGGCGTAGCCACGCACGCGGTCCGCCTCGGGTCCCTCCGCCGAAGGGTGCTTCGCCCGGCATGCAGTCAGGGCCAGAGAGGGCTCGTCGACGGCGAGGCCGATGCTTCCGAAGCGTCGGCCCAGGCCTCCGTGCAGGTCGAGGAAGCCGAAATGCAGCCGCGCCGGGGCCTCGACCCGCACGGCGCCCGCCACCGCCACCTCGTTCCGCCCGGGGACATCGCCCACCACGTTTCCCTCGAATCCTGCAAGCCCGGCGCATGCCCGGCGCGCTTGTCACATGTGGCCCGGAGCCGGGCAACGGTGATCCGTTCGGCGCGGCCGCCGGCGAATCTTGCCCATGGTTAAGGCAATCCGGCCCCTCTGTGTTTCGTCGAACCGTCGCGCGACCGCCTTCGCGCTTCCGTCGCGGTCCGCCCCCAGATTGAAACCCGCGTCTCTTCGCCGGTCCGTCACAGGGGACAAGCGGCGGGATGCCCGACCGATCTTCGCGCGCAGCACGCGTCGGGCGACCGCGGCCTGAGAGCGGGGTGGGGTCTCCGGCGGCGGCAAACCATCCCTGGCGCGTCACTTCCCGACAGGGATCGCCGTCCGCCCCCCTTGCCGCGGTGGGCGGATGAATGCAAACCTAGGCCCCGCGACGGCGTGCCGAGTTTGCCGTCTGCCCGAGACTTGCCGGGCGGGCGTGCCATTCCGACTCTGTGGGGGCCCAGGTTCATGGGGCTTGCCCGCTTCGTCAGGTCTTACGGCCGTCGCCCGCTCCGAAACCAAGCAAGAACGTTGCGAGAGGGAGCATGGCAGCCTGGGTGAAGGGTGGCGCGACGGACGCGGGCACCGCCATCGAGGCGGCCGCATCCCTCATCGCCAAGGCGCGCGCGCCGGTCATCGCCGGCATGAGCGCCGATGTCGCCGCGATCCGCGCGGCCTACGATCTCGCGGGACGCATCGGCGCCTCCGTCGATACTGCAGGCTCGGCGGGGACCTATGCGGAACTCGGCTCGCTGAGTCGGGTCGGCGCCCTGACGACGACGCCGGCCGAGGCCGTCGGGCGGGCGGATGTGGTTCTGGTGGTGGGCGCCGCCGCCTGGCAGGCCCCGCTCCTGAAGCGTCTGATCGACGCCAAGCCCACGCGCGGGCGCGCCGCCGGATCGGATCGCGCCCTCTTGGCGGTCGGCGCGAACGCGACTGCCACGCTGGCTTGGCCGGCCGGGAATGGCCTGCCGGAGGCTGTCGGCGTGCTGCGGGCCTACGCCCGCGGTCATCTGGCGGGGGATGGCCTCCCCGGGCAGATCGCGGCCCGGCTCGCCGCCGCGCAATACGGCGTCTTGCTCTACGATCCCGCCGAACTCGGGGCGTACGGCGTCGAGATGCTCCAGGGCCTCGCCATGGAGCTGAGCGAGACCACCCGCTGCTTCACCCTCGCGGTCGGCGGCACCGGGCAGGACCGCGCGGTCGTGCCGGTCTCGGCCTGGCTCACCGGGCAGGCCCCGCGCAGCGGCTTCGGCCGCCGCGTCCCTGAGCACGATCCCTGGCGCTTCGACGCCGCACGGCAGGTCGCCGCCGGCGAAGCGGATGCCGTCCTCTGGCTCGCCTCCGTACCGGTGGCGCGCCCGGATTGGCTGTCGAACGTGCCGTCCGTCGCGCTGGTCGCGGACGGCGAGGCACCGGCCGCCGAGGTGGTGATCGCGGTCGGCCAGCCCGGTCGCGACCATGGCGGGGTGCTGTGGAATGAGCAGCGCGCCGCGCTAACCTTCTGGCCGGCCTCTGCGCCGTCGGACCTGCCCTCGGCGGCCTCGGTTCTGAACGCCCTGCGGGACCGCCTCGTCGCGGGCCACGCCACGAGGAGTGTGTCCGCATGCTGAGCGTGATCCGGGGCGGGCGCGTCGTCGATCCGACCGCGTCCCGCGATTCCGTCGGTGACGTCTGGATCGAGGACGGCCGCGTGATCGATCCGCCGGGCCGCGAGCCCGACGCGGTGGTCGACGCCGCGGGCTGCGTGGTGATGGCGGGCGGCGTCGAGGTGCACTCGCACATCGCCGGCGGTAATGTGATCACCTCGCGTCTGCTCCTGCCCGACCTCTACGTCAGCGAGGCGGCACCCGAGGGTCATCCGTTCGCCCACGCGGGCGGGGCGGCGGCCTGGATCGGCTCGACCTACGCGCGGATGGGCTACACCACGGCCGTCGAGCCGGCGATGCCGCCGACCCACGCCCTCGGGACGCAGCTCGAACTCGCCGACATCCCGCTGCTCGACCGCGGCGCCCTCACGGTGATGGGCAACGACGACCAGCTCCTGCAACTCCTCCGCGAGCGCCAGGGCGGTACCGCCGTGCGCGACCTCGTCGCCCTGTCGGTCGCCCAGTCGCGCGGCCTCGGGGTCAAGTGCATCAACGCGGGCGGCGCCTCCGCCTTCAAGGACGGGGCCCTGCGCCTGTCGCTGGACGACGAGATCCCCTGCTACGGGCTCTCGACCCGGCAGATCATGGGCTCGCTCCTCGACGCCGTGGAGGAGATCGGCGTCCCGCACCCGCTGCACGTCCACTGCAACAATCTGGGCCTGCCGGGAGCGGACGACAGCTTCATGGCGACGCTCGATGCGGCCGAAGGCCGGCGCATCCACTTCGCCCACGCGCAGTTCTACGCCTACGGCGCCGTGGACCCGGCCAATCCCGGCACCGGCGGTTTCCGCTCGGCGGCGGAGCGCATCGCCCAGGCGATCACCGACAACCCCAACGCCACCCTCGATATCGGGCAGGTCGTGTTCGGCCAGACCGTGACGGTGTCGCTCGACATCCTCCGCCAGTTCGCCGGCCGGAAGGGCGCCAAGCCGAAGAAGTGGGTCCTGAACGCGGGCGACGCCGAGGGCGGCGGCGTGGTGCCGTTCCTGTACCGGCCCCGGGGGCCGACCAGCTCGCTGCAATGGGCAATCGGCCTGGAGATCATGCTGCTCTCCACCGATCCAGAGCGGACGATCCTGACCACCGATCACCCGAACGGCGGCCCGTTCACCCAGTACCCGCGCATCATCCACCTGCTGATGGACAAATCGGAGCGCGACCGCGAGATCGCGACGCTGCCGAGCGTGGTCGGCGAGCGCTCGAGCCTCCCCGGGCTGGAGCGCGAGTACACGCTCTCGGAGATCGCGCAGCTGACCCGGTCCGGACCGGCGAAGCTCCTCGGCCTCGCCGACCGCGGCCACCTCCGGGCCGGCGCCCGGGCCGACGTCGCGGTCTACCGCGACGACGCGAACCGCACCGCGATGTTCACCGCCGCCAAGCTCGTCCTGAAGGACGGCGTGCCGATCGTCGAGGACGGCGAGGTCGTCGAGTGGCGCGCCGGCCGCACGCTGTCGCTGACCGTCGAGTCCGACAAGGCCATGGCCAAGCGCGCCGACACCTACCTCACGGAGCGGTTCGGCGAAGGGCTCGACAGCTTCGCCGTCCCCGACGCGGCCTTCGGCGAGGGCCGGGAGAATTTCGAGGCGGTGCCATGCCGGGTGTGATCAGCGGGCCGAGCCGCGGGAAGTACGATGTCTGACCTCTCCCTCAACGGCATCCCGGTCGTCGACACCTTCGCGGAGGCGTTCGACGTGGCGGGCACCGCCATCATCGTCACGAACGACACCGCCAAGTGGGCGATGATCGCCGCGACCACGATGACCGGCTTCGCCACCTCGGTGATCGGCTGCGGCGCCGAGGCCGGCATCGACGCCGAGCTGTCGCCCGAGGAGACGCCGGACGGGCGGCCGGGCGTGCGCATCCTGCTGTTCGGCTTCGAGCCGAACGGCCTCAAGGACCAGCTGATCAAGCGCGTCGGCCAGTGCATCCTCACCTGTCCGGGCACCGCCTGCTACGCGGGCGTCGACGGGCCGACCAAGATCAAGCTCGGCGGCGCGATCCGCTATTTCGGCGACGGGTTCGCGGTGGCCAAGCGCCTGCCCGACGCCACCGGCAAGGCCCGGCGCTACTGGCGCATTCCGGTGATGGACGGCGAGTTCCTCTGCGAGGACTCGGTCCGGGCCGTCGACGGCGCGGTCGGCGGCGGCAACCTGCTGTTCCTCGGGCGCAATCACGCCGAGACGCTGAAGGTCGCCGAGATCGCCGTCGAGGCCGCCAAGGCGGTCCCCGGCGCGATCCTGCCGTTCCCGGGCGGCATCGTCCGCTCCGGCTCCAAGGTCGGCGGCCGGACCAAGGGCATGATGGCCTCGACGAACGACGCCTACTGCCCGACCCTGAAGGGCCGCGCCGGCTCGGCGCTCCCGGCCGAGTGCGGCGTGGTGCTGGAGATCGTGATCGACGCCCTCACCTCGCAGGGCGTGTCCGACTCGATGCGCGCCGGCCTGCACGCCGCCACCGAGATCGGCGGCAAGCACGGGCTGATCGCCGTCACGGCCGGCAATTACGGCGGCAATCTCGGCCGCCACCACTACCACCTGCGCGACCTGCTCGCGCCGCAAGACGCCACGAAGGAGGGCTGAGCCGTGAGCACCCTCACCCTGCGCGCGGCCCCGCCCGAGCGGCTCGACTTCCTCAACATCAACCCGCTCGCCCTGAGCCGCCTCTCGCAAGGCGAGGCCGAGCGCCTCGAAATCGGCACCACTCGGACCGGCGTGCGGCTCGGCGACTGCTTCGCCGTGTCCCTCGACGGGTCCGATACCCTGACCATCGAGGGCGGCCACGAGCGCCTCGATCGGGTCGGCGCCGCTTTGTCCGAGGGGGCGATCCGGGTCGACGGCGATGTCGGCCAGCGCCTCGGTGCCGGCATGGCAGGCGGCAGCCTGACCGTCACCGGCAATGCCGGTCCCTACGCGGCCTCCGGCGCCACCGGCGGCACGATCACCATAGAGGGCGACGCCGGCGACCATGCCGGCGGCGCGGTCTACGCCGCCAAGGCTGGGCTCGACGGCGCGACGCTGGTCATCCGCGGCTCCGCAGGCGCACATCTCGGCGACCGCATGCGGCGCGGGACCATCGTGGCGGGCCGGGCCGGCGCCTTCGCGGGATCGCGGATGATCGCCGGCACCCTGGCGGCCCTGGCGGTGGGCGACCATCCGGGTCTCGGGATGCGGCGAGGGACGCTTCTCCTCGGCGCCCACGGCCGGATGGCCGAGACCTTCGTGGAGACCGGGACGCACGATCTCGTGTTCCTGCGGCTGCTGGCCAAGGCCCTGCGCGGCCTCAGCGCCGAGCACGCCGCCCTCCTCGACCGACCGCTGCGCCGGTATTCCGGCGACCTCGCCACGATCGCGAAGGGCGAGATCTGGGTCGCGGCCTGACGCCGCCTGGGCAAGGGACGCGGATGCATCCTATGCTCCGCGCCAAGCCGGCCCGTCCGAGGCCGGCAGCCCGGGAAGGCGCCCATGCTGCTGCTGCTGTCGATCTGCCTCGTCGCCCAGCCCTCGACCTGCCGCGAGGACCGGATCGAGATGTCGTTCGAGAAATCGAGCCCCTTCGTGTGCCTCCGCAACTCGCAGAGTGCGCTGGCGACTTGGCAGGCCGCCCATCCCGAGTGGCACGTGGAGCGCTGGCGCTGCGCCGCCAAGGAGGGCTTGCCGAAAGATCTGTGAGCGCCTTGGTTCCCGGGCCGGCCAGTGACATGCTCGGCTCCGCATTGAGAGCGGTACGGGAACGATGCGCTCGCTGAAGGTCCGCTTCGCGCTGCTGCTCGGCGGCACCGCCATCGTGGTGATGTTGGCTGCCGCCGCCGCCTTGGCCGCGATCGGCGCGGCCGAGCGCACCGTCGACCGCACCCTGGAGGCGCAGCGGCGCCTGGAACTCCTCGCCGAGCTGTCGGGCCGACTGACGCAATTCGGTCTCGCCGCCGTCGAGACCGTCGGCAATCCCGACGGCCAGCCGGAGGCGATGGCGATCGCCCGCAACAACGCCGACCGTGCCTTGAACACCGTGGACGAGGCGCTCGCCCGGAGCTTCCCGCCGAGCGACGATCCCGCCGACCGGATGCAGTATGCGGCGCGCACCCGTCCCATGGCGCAGCTGCGGGCCGCCCGCGTCGTGCTCGACCGGCAGGTCGCCCTGATCAGCCGCCAGACCGATTCGGAGCGGCGCCAGGACGCCATCAAGGGCGCGCTCAACGGCTTCGGCGCCATGACCGGTCAGCCGCTCTCCTTCCTCATCGAGGCCGAGCGGCGCAGCATGTCGCTGGGGTCGGACCAAGCCCGCGCCTTGTCCGAACGCCTCCGCGTGGCCGCCGCCGCCGCCGTGGCGGCGGCCCTGGTGCTGCTGGCGATTCTCTACCGCGGCGTCACGCGGCCAACCCTGGCGCGGATCGAGGAAGTCCGCAGGGCGGCGAGCGCCATCGGCCACGGCGCCCTCGACACGCGCCTCTCCGTCGCGACCCGCGATGAGCTCGGCCTGCTCATGACGAACGTCAACCGCATGGCCGCCCGCCTCGCCCGGCGCGAGTCGCGGGTGGCGGCCGACCGGGCGGCGCTGGAGGATACCGTGGCGGCGCGCACCGCCGACCTGCGCGCCGCCAATGCACGCCTGGAGGCGGTCGACCAGTCGCGGCGGCGCTTCTTCGCGGATGTCAGCCACGAGCTGCGCACGCCGCTCACGGTGATCCTCGGCGAATGCGACCTCGCCCTGCGGAGCGCGTCCCGCGGCACCGATCCGGGACCGGTCTTCGCGACGATCAAGAAGCGCGCACAGCGCCTCAAGCTGCGCGTCGAGGACCTCCTGCGGGTGGCGCGCTCGGAATCCGGAGAGATCGAGTTCGACAAGCGGCCCCTCGGCCTCGCTTTGGTCCTGTCGGAGGCGGTAGACAACATGGCCTCCGAGGCGGCGCGGCGCCGGGTCGGCCTGACCCTCGATCCCGGAACGCGGGACGTCGAGTGCCTGGCCGATCGGGAATGGATCCGCCAGACCGTCGAGAGTCTCGTGGACAACGCCCTGCGCCACGCCGCCGGCCTGACGCGGGTGGAGGTTGCCCTGGCCGCCGGTCCCGGTCCTGTCGGGCGGATCACCATCACGGATGACGGGCCGGGTTTCGGCACCTCGGAAGACGAGCTGTTCGAGCGCTTCCGGCGCGGCCAGGGGGCAGGCCCGGACGAGACCGGGTTCGGCATCGGCCTCGCTCTGGCGCGCTGGATCGTCGAGCAGCACGGCGGCACGATCCGGCTGGGAGCCGGGTCCGACGGGCGCGGCGCCCGCGTCAGCCTGGACATTCCGGCGCTCGATCCGGCATGGGATATGGGCACGGCCGGAAACGCGGCCGGCGACGCACAGGTGAGGGAACCGGCTGCATGACGCGGATCCTGATCGTCGAGGACGACATCGACATCCGCGGCCTCCTCGCCCGAGGCCTGGAGGCGGAAGGATTCGAGGTCGGCACGGCGGCCTGCGTCGATGAGGCGCTCAAGGCCGCGCACGATCCCGCGCCCGGTGCTGTGCTCCTCGACATCAACCTGCCGGACGGGTCGGGGCACGACGTCTGCCGGTCCCTGCGCGAGGGCGGTTTCCCAGGCGCGATCCTGTTCCTGTCCGCGCGCGACGAGATCCGCGACCGCGCCGAGGGGCTGGCGCTCGGGGCCGACGACTACATCATCAAGCCGTTCGAGTTCGACGAGCTGGTCGCCCGCCTGCGGACCCACCTGATGCGCCGCGAACAGGCCGAGGCGCCCCGCTCGCGCCTCACGGCGGGCAAGCTGATGCTCGACCTCGAAACCCGCCAGGCGAGCTGCGGCGAGGCCAGCGCCCGACTGACCCCTCGCGAGGCCGACCTGCTCGCCATGCTGATGGAGAGCATCGGGAAGCCGGTCTCCCGTGCGGAGATCTTCGACCGCCTCTGGGCCAGCCAGGGCGGCCTCTCGCTCAACGTCGTCGACGTCTACATCGGTTACCTGCGCTCGAAGATGGCCGATTTCGTCCGCTTCGGCGGGCCGACGCTGACCACCGTCCGCGGCAAGGGATTCATGCTGGAGTTGCGCGGTCCCGACTTCCGGCAGTGAGGGCCTGTACTTAAGTCCTAGATGCCGATGTTTCACGATGGTGGCCGGTTATTTAGCCGGTGTCTCACGAAAAATTTGGGATGATCCGGCAATTTCGTGCTTGAAGCGCGCGACTGAATCGTCGATACCTGTGTCGCGCCGGAAATGAGAGCGCCATCAGTGTCTTAGGGTCTTCTTAGGATCCGCCTGGCACTCGGTGAAGATATCCCAAGGAGAAACACCATGAAGTGGGCTGCCCCCGTCGTGTCCGAGATCTGCGTCGGCATGGAAGTGACGAGCTACGAGTCGGCCGAGATCGACACCTTCAACTGAGTTTTCGGGCCGGGGATCTCGGGAGCCGCACATGCGCGTCGTGATCCTCGGTTCCGCGGCTGGCGGCGGCCTTCCCCAATGGAATTGCCGCTGCCCCATCTGCGCGTTGGCACGGTCCGAGCCGGACCGGGTGCGGCCCCGGACCCAGTCGAGCATCGCGGTCTCCGCGGACGGATCGGACTGGCTTCTGATCAACGCCTCGCCGGATATCCGGCAACAACTCTTCGACAACCGCGAGATGCACCCGCGCGAGGGCCTGCGCCACTCGCCGATCCGTGCCGTTCTCCTGACGAACGGCGACGTCGATCACGTCGCAGGACTTCTGACGCTGCGTGAGGGGCAGGCCTACACGCTGTACGGCACGCCCGGCATCCTCGATTCGGTCAACGCCAACCGCGTGTTCGACGTGATGGCAGAGGGTGTGGTCGCCCGCCGGCCGATCGGCATGGACCAGACTTTCGAACCGCTCCCCGGCCTCTCGGTCACGCTCTTCCCGGTGCCCGGCAAGGTGCCGCTCTGGCTGGAGGACGAGCGGATGGAGATCGGTGCCGAGACCGAGACCACGGTCGGCGCCCTGATCGAGGCCGGCGGCCGTCGACTCGCCTATATTCCTGGTTGCGCGCGGGTCACGGACGGGTTGCGGGCGCGGATCGCGGGCGTGGACGCGCTGCTGTTCGACGGCACTGTCCTGCACGATGACGACATGATCCGGGCCGGCGTCGGGACAAAGACCGGCTGGCGTATGGGACATGTGCCGATGCGCGGCGACAACGGCTCGATCGACGCGCTGGCGGCCGTCGAGATCGGGCGGCGCGTGTTCGTGCACATCAACAATACCAACCCGGTGCTGGTCGAAGACTCGGCGGAGCGGGCGGATGTCGAGGCGGCCGGATGGACGGTGGCGCACGATGGCCTGAGCCTGGCGCTCTAGGACGCAGTCGAACGGGGGCATCCAGCCCGCGCCCTCATCCTGAGGTGCAGCGAAGCTGCCTTGAAGGAGGGCTCCTTCGAGGCTTGCGCTGCGCTCCGGCACCTCAGGATGAGGGGGTTAGGTTGGAGTTCGGTTGCGACGAATGTGGCGACCCGCGCTCGTCGTCTGGAATGGGGCCAGGACGACGATGGCCCTGTGCCGCAGGCATCGGCGCCGCGAACCGGGAGCCCGGACGCGACCAAAGGTTGGGTTGGTCAGCCGCCGACCCTATATCGATATTTAAGTTCAGGAATTCGCCCCGGCGCCGAGGGCGAGACCGCGCCACAGGAAACGCGACCCAAGAACGGACGCCGGATACGCCATGAACGCAGTCTTCCCGACACCCGACACCGCCGACAGCCAGCGTCTCCTCAGCCCCGACGAGCTGGAAGCGGCCCTGCGGGACATCGGCGCGCGGCGCTACCACAACCTGCACCCGTTCCACCGGCTCCTGCACGACGGCAAGCTGTCGAAGGATCAGGTCCGCGCCTGGGCGCTGAACCGCTACTACTACCAGGCGATGATCCCGGTGAAAGACGCCGCGGTGCTCGCCCGGATGACGGACGCCTCGCTGCGGCGCGTCTGGCGGCAGCGCATCGTCGATCATGACGGCGACCACGAGGGCGACGGCGGAATCGAGCGCTGGCTGAAGCTCGCCGAGGGCGTCGGCTTCGATCGCGAGTATGTGCTGTCGACCCGCGGCATCCTGTCGGCCACGAAGTTCTCGGTCGAGGCCTACGTCCACTTCGTCTCCGAGAAAACGCTGCTGGAGGCAATCGCCTCCTCACTGACCGAGATGTTCTCGCCGACGATCATCTCCGAGCGCGTCGCCGGGATGCTCAAGAACTACGACTTCATCACCAAGGAGACGCTGGCCTATTTCGACAAGCGTCTGACCCAGGCGCCGCGCGATGCCGACTTCGCCCTGGACTACGTCAAGCAGCACGCCACGACGCCGGAGCTGCAGCGCCGGGCGATGGCGGCGCTGACGTTCAAGTGCAACGTCCTCTGGACGCAGCTCGACGCCCTGTACTTCGCCTATGTGGCGCCCGGCATGATCCCGCCGGACGCGTGGCAGCCGGGCGAAGGCCTCGTCGCCGAGCGCGCGCCGGTCCAGGGCGGCACCGCCGCCGGCAAGATGACGGCCGGAGACCGGCCGCGCCTGCCCCGCGGCGTCCGGCTGCGCAACGACGAGACCCGCGGCAAGTACGTCCTGCTCGCGCCTGAGCGCACCTTCGACCTCGACGACAACGCCGTGGCGGTGCTCAAGCTCGTGGACGGCAACCGCAGCGTCGCGGAGATCGCGGACGAACTGGGCAAGACCTACGCGGCCGATCCCCGGGCCATCGAGACCGACATCCTGGCGATGCTCGACGGGCTCGCCGAGAAGCGAGTTCTAGAGCGATGAATGCCCTGACGACGAACCGGCCCGAAGCGCCGGCGCCGGTGGGCCTGCTCGCCGAGCTGACCCATCGCTGCCCTCTGCGCTGCCCCTATTGCTCCAATCCGCTGGAGCTCGACCGCCGGTCGGGCGAGCTCGACACGGCGACGTGGCAACGCGTCCTCAAGGAAGCGTCCGGCCTCGGTGTCCTGCACGTCCACCTGTCCGGCGGCGAGCCCACGGCACGCAATGACATCGTCGAGATCACCAAGACCTGCGCCGACCTCGGCCTGTACTCCAACCTGATCACGTCGGGGGTCGGCGGGGCGCTGGGCAAGCTCCAGGCCCTCTACGACGTTGGCCTCGACCATGTGCAGCTCTCGGTGCAGGGGGTCGACGCGCAGAACGCCGAGAAGATCGGCGGCCTGAAGAACGCGCAGCCGCAGAAATTCGAGTTTGCCGCCAAGGTCGTGGAGCTGGGACTACCGCTGACGCTGAACTCGGTGATCCACCGCGGCAACATCCACGAGGTTGCGGGCTTCATCGACCTTGCGGTGAAGATGGGCGCCAAGCGCCTCGAGGTGGCGCACACCCAGTATTACGGCTGGGCCTACGTCAACCGCGCCGCGCTGATGCCCGACAAGGCGCAGGTGGACGAGTCGATCCGGATCGTCGAGGCGGCCCGCGAGCGCCTGAAAGGCCATCTGGTGATCGACCTCGTCGTGCCCGACTACTACGCGAAGTATCCGAAGGCCTGCGCGGGCGGCTGGGGCCGCAAGCTGATGAACGTGACCCCTCAGGGCAAGGTGCTGCCCTGTCATGCCGCCGAGACGATCCCGGGGCTTGAGTTCTGGAACGTCAACGATCATTCCCTCGGCGAGATCTGGCGCGACTCCCCGGCCTTCACCGCCTATCGCGGCACCGACTGGATGCAGGAGCCCTGCCGCTCCTGCGACCGGCGGGAGAAGGATTGGGGGGGCTGCCGATGCCAGGCGCTGGCGCTCGCGGGCGATGCCGCGGCGACCGATCCGGCGTGCTCGCTCTCCCCGCTCCACGCCAAGGTGCGGGCGCTCGCCGTCGAGGAGGCGGCCGAGAATCCGCCCGATTACATCTATCGGACGATCGGCAGCAACGTCCGGTCGCCGCTTAAAGAGGAAGTGCACTCGTGAGAGTTCAAGTCGTGAGAGGTCTCGCCACGACCGCCATCGCGCTGGCGCTGACCGCGCTGCCGGCCTTCGCCGAGGACGCGCCGAAACCCGCCGTCACCCAGGCCAACGCCGCGGCGCCGCCCTCTGCGGCCGATCTGCTGTTCGATCAGCCGCACATGAAGAACACGGACCCCGGTTCGACCATCACCTACGACTACCTGCGCCGTTCCGGGATCTCCAAGGGGCCGTTCGGCGCGCCGCTCGAGGACACGGTGACGCTCAAGATGGAGCCCGGGAAGAGTCCCGAGGCGCGGGACATCTCCGTCACGATGTTCTCAGGGTTGAATCGCGTGCCGGCCGGTCCGTTCGAGGACATGGCGGGCAATCCGGTCGTCTCCCTGTTCCTGGAGAACCACCTTCGGGTGCTGTCGAAGGTGCTGGAAGCCAACCCGCGCTACCTGAAGCTCGCGATCCGCAAGGGCCTGCGCGAGAAGGCGACCGTGACACCCACCAAGGTGACCATCGGTGGCCGGGAGGTCGACGGCTGGCGCGTCGTCACGAAGCCGTTCGCGGGCGACGCGATGACGCAACGCATGCGCGGCATGGACGACATGACCTACACCTTCGTCACCGCCCCTTCGGTCCCCGGCGAGATCGTCTCGATCGAGGCGTCGTCGAAGAGCCAGGACGGCGGCGAACTGCTCGAGGAGAAACTGAACTATGACCAGAAGGCTGGCTAGCCGCACCGCCCTCGCCGCCCTCGCCCTGACGGTTTCGGGGCTGGCGGGCAGGGCGGCCGAGGAGAACGACTACCCGACCGACGCGCGGGTCGATTACGTGTTCGGCTGCATGGCGGCCAACGGCCAGACGCGCGAGAGCCTGCAGAAGTGCTCCTGCTCGCTCGACCAGCTCGCCGCGATCCTGCCCTACGACAAGTACGTGCAGGCGAGCACGGTGCTGTCGATGCGTCAGGGAATCGGCAACCGCGCCAACGAGTTCAAGTCGACCAAGATCTTCGACGACAAGGTCGCCGATCTGCGGCGCGCCCAGGCCGAGGCCGAGATCCGCTGCTATCGCGGCTGAGTGTGGATTGCGCGGCCGGCGTTGCGCCGGCCGCGCGATTCGCGCAGACCGGCTCCCGAACCGCGCTCGTGAACGGGACCCGCTCCGTGACCCCCTCCCCCGGCCTGTCCGACCTCCTGCCCGATCTCGGTGGGCGCACGCTGGTCATGGGCATCCTCAACGTCACGCCCGATTCCTTCTCGGACGGAGGCCTGTTCGCCGGAGAGGCCGAGGCCGTCTCCCAGGCCGAGCGGCTGGTGTCCGAAGGCGCGGCGATCCTCGACATCGGCGGCGAGTCCACGAGGCCCGGCCATACGCCGGTCCCGGCCGAGGAGGAGCAGGCACGGGTCCTGCCGGTGATCCGGGCCGTGGCACCCCGGCTGGCGGTGCCGATCTCCATCGACACCTACAAGGCGTCCACGGCGCGGGTGGCGCTGGAAGCCGGCGCTCGGATCGTGAACGACGTCTGGGGGCTTCAGCGCGAGCCCGACATCGCCACCGTGGCGGCGGCGCATGGCGCACCGGTCATCATCATGCACAACCGCGAGACGATCGAGCCCGACCTCGACATCGTCGCCGACATGCTCGCCTTCTTCGAGCGGTCGCTTGCCATCGCCCATCGGGCTGGAATCCAAGATTCCGAGATCGTGCTCGATCCGGGAGTCGGCTTCGGCAAGACCTGGACACAGCACTTGGAAGCCTTGAGGCGGCTGCCTGAGATTCGAGCCCTCGGTTTTCCGGTTCTGGTCGGTGTCTCCCGCAAGTCGCTGCTGGGACGCTTGCACGATCGCGAGACCCGCCCGGCCGACCGCCTCCACGGCTCGCTGGCGGCGCATGCGGTCGCCGCGACGCTGGGCGCCGACATCGTGCGGGTGCACGACGTGGCGGCCCACGTCGATGCCATGCGCGTGGTCGATGCCGTCATGCGGCCGGAGGGCCGCTGAGCATGGCCGGCGACGTGATCCGCGTGACCCGCATCGCGGTGTTCGGCCGCCACGGCCTGCTGCCCGAGGAGGCGGTGCTCGGCCAGCGCTTCTACATCACGCTGGAAGCCGCTCTCGATCTCCGTCCGGCGGGACGCTCCGACGACGTCGGCGGTACGGTGAGCTACGCAGACCTCACGCAGGTTGCGGTCGAGATCGCCACGGAGCGCCGCTTCAACCTGATCGAGGCGCTGGCGGAAGCGATCGCGACCTCGATCCTGACGGGCTTCCCGCCGGTTGAGGCGATCACCGTGCGGATCGACAAGCCGAGCGCCCCCGTTCCCGCCATCCTGGAGAGTGTCAGCGTGGAGATCACGCGCCGCCGCGAAAGCCATCCATGAGGGCCTATCTCGGAATCGGCAGCAATGTCGGCGACATGGCCGCGATGCTCGACCGGGCGGTCGCCGGTCTCAACGCGACACCGGGCATCAGGGTGGTGGCGCGTTCGGCCGATTATCGCACGCCGCCCTGGGGCAGGACCGATCAGCCCTGGTTCCTCAATGGCGCCGTCGCGGTCGAGACCGATCTGGACCCGCACGGCCTGCTCGATGCGTGCCTGCGCGTGGAGCAGGAACTCGGCCGCGTGCGCGAGGAGCGCTGGGGGCCGCGGGTGATCGATATCGACGTCCTGTCCTACGAGGGCGCCGCCGTGGACGACGCGCGTCTCGTGCTGCCGCACCGCTACGTGCGCGAGCGGGCCTTCGTGCTGGTGCCCCTGGTCGAGATCGCGCCGGATCTCGTCATCGGGGGCGAGCGTGCGGCGGAGGCCCTGGTAAAGCTCGATCGCACGGGGATTGAGCGGGTCTGAAATCGGGGGCCGCACGCGTACCGCCGAGGCCCGTCACGGTCCCTCCACACATCACCTCAGTATGAGGTGGCGGGTCGGACAAACGGCCGCTCACCGTTCGCCGGGTTCGGCCAGCCTGTTCTCCTCCTCGTCGAGGAGCGGCACGTCGTAGTCGCGAAGAACCTTATCGATGTCGGCCTTGCGCTTGCGCAGCACGGTATTCAGCGAGCGCTTCCAGTCGTTCTCGCCGATCCTGACGCCCATGGCGATCCGGTAGGCCATCGGCGGCCGCTCCGGCTCCTTGAGCAGCGGCACGACGCGCATGGCCGTTCCCGACTGCTTGGCGAGCCACCCGGCTGCCGGGCCCCAGAGCACGGCGGCGTCGATCTCCTTGGAGGCCAGAGCCGCGACGATCTCGGCCGCCACCGTCTGGTGCTTGCGGGCCGGATCGAGCTGGTATGGCGCGTAGGCCTTCATGCTGGAGACGAGGCCGAGCTCGCCCATCCGGTTGACCGGCGGCGTGCCGGCGATCACCCCGATGCTCTTGCCCTTCAGGCGCGGGTCGTCGAGGGCGGAGACGCCGTCGAACTCGCCCGCGCGGGTGACCAGCGTGTAGGCGGAGCGATAATACGGGTTGGTCGTCTGGACGAGGTCGCTGCCGAAGGCCTGACCCATGATGAGGTCGCAGAGGCCGGTCCCGAGCGTGTTGCGCACGAAGCCGGGCCCCTGGGTCAGCCAGTAATAGCGGACCTTGATCTTCAGCTCATCGGCGATGATCGCCGCGATCTTGTTCTCGAAGCCGTCCTCCTTGCGTTCGGAGAACGGCATGTTGCCCGGGTCCCCGCAGACGCGCAGCACGTCGGTGGTGACCGTATCCGGCAGATGCTGGGCGTGAGCGCCCTGCGCCACCGTCAACGACAGGGCGCAGAGTGCAAGGATCCGGGCAGGGGACGACATCAACCGCCCATGCACTCCTTCTCGGACTTCCGGGCGCCTTCGGGCTTGTCCTCGTGCTCCGAGGGACGGATACGCCCGATCGCCCCGGCGGCACGCGCCTTCAAGTAGACGTAGAGATCGTCCGAATAGCACATGACGTTCTTGTTGTCGCCGAAGGCCGGCATGACCTTCTGCTCGGAGGCGTTCACGTCCTGCTTGCCGCCGACCAGGATGCCGATGAACTCCTCGTAGGAGAGGTGCTTCAGCGAGTCCTTCAGCGCCGGCGCGTAGGTCGAGCCCATGCCGTCCGGTCCGTGGCAGACGTGGCACTCGGCGTGGTATCGGCGGTATCCGGAATACGTATACCAATCGAGCTTCTTGCCGTCCTGCGTCACGCGGAAGGTCGGATGGCCTTCGGCATCCAGGTACTTGCCGTCCTCGACCTTAACGGCGGCATCCTTCTTGAGGAGCTTCTCGTCCTGCTCGGCCGTCTTGTCGTTGGCGTTGAGCGAGTTGGCGAGGGCGGGGTCGGCAGGCTTGGCATCCTCAGCATGTACGGCCACCGCGGACACGGTGGCTAGGGCGAGGGCGGCGATAACCGGCCGCGTTACGATCGTGCTGAGGTTGAACAAAGCATGTGTCTCCCTAGGCGCGAGGCCTTTCGTCTCCCTTCGAGCCGCAGCCTCTTGCGCATGAGTCTAATCACAAGGATGCCGGCGCGGGAACCCGCGCCGGCACCGATTTTACACTTGCACCCTGCGGCCGATTAGTTCGGCAGAGCGAAGACCGTCAGCTGACCACCGAGGTTGGTGTACTGGGTCAGGGCCGCGTAGCCGCCCACCGCGCCGAGGCCGGCATTCGGGTCGGTCAGGCCGGCCGCGAGGCCGATGCCGGCCCAGCCGCCCACGCCCGAGAGGACGCCGACGTACTGCTTGCCCTTGTGCTGGTAGGTCATCACGTTGCCGATGATGCCCGACGGGGTCTTGAACTTGTAGAGCTCCTTGCCGGTCTTGTCGTCGACCGCCTTCAGGTAGCCCTCAAGCGTGCCGTAGAACACCACGTCGCCGGCGGTGGCCAGAGCACCGGACCACACCGAGAACTGCTCGGGGTTGGACCACTTGATCTTGCCGTTGACGCCATCCCACGCGATGAAGTTGCCCATGCCGCCGTGCGAGTTCGGGGCCGGGTACATCGAGAGGGTCGCACCGACGTAGGGCTGGCCCGGGGTGTAGGTCACCCGGAACGGCTCGTAGTCCATGCAGACGTGGTTGGTGGGCACGTAGAACAGGTTGGTCTTCGGCGAGAAGGCCGCAGGCTGCTGATCCTTCGACCCGAGGGCCGCCGGGCAGATGCCCTTGGAGTTGGTGTCCTCACCGTTCTGCTCGGTCGAGTACTTCGACACGACCAGCGGACGGCCGTAGTTCTTCGAGCCCTTGTCCATGTCGACCTTGGTCGCCCAGTTGACGGCCGGGTCGTACTTCTCGGCCACCAGCAGGTTGCCGTCCGCGCGGTTCAGCGTGTAGCCGAAGCCGTTACGGTCGAAGTGGGTCAGGAGCGGCTGCTCCTTGCCGTCAACCTTCTGATCCGTGAGGATCATCTCGTTGATGCCGTCGTAGTCCCACTCGTCGTGGGGGGTCATCTGGTAGACCCACTTGGCGACGCCGGTATCCGGGTTACGCGCCCAGATGGTCATCGACCACTTGTTGTCGCCCGGACGCTGCTTGGGGTTCCAGGTCGAGGGGTTGCCCGAGCCGTAATACATCAGGTCGAGCTTGGGATCGTACGAGAACCAGCCCCAGGTGCAGCCGCCGCCGGTCTTCCACTGATCGCCTTCCCAGGTCTTCAGCGAGGAGTCCTTGCCGACAGGCTTGCCGAGCGAGGTGGTCTTCTCCGGGTCGACCAGCATCTGGTCGTCCGGACCCTCGGAGTAGCCGCGCCACACCTTCTTGCCGGTCTTCAGGTCGTAGGCGGTGACGTGGCACTGCACGCCGAACTCGCCGCCCGAGATGCCGACGATGACCTTGTCCTTCACGGGCAGAACCGTGGCGGTATTGGTCTCGCCCTTCTTCGGGTCGCCGTTCACGACCGACCAGTTGACCTTGCCGGTCTTGGCGTCGAGCGACACGAGGGTGGTGTCGGCCTGGTGCAGGAGGATGGCGCCGTCGGCGTAGGCCAGACCACGGTTGACCGTGTCACAGCACATGACCGGGATCACGGACGGATCCTGCTTGGGCTCGTACTTCCAGACGATCTTCGCCTCGTGGTCGAGGTCGAGGGCGTACACGATGTTCGGGAACGGCGTGTGCACGTACATCATGTTGCCGATGACGAGCGGCGAGCCCTCGTGGCCGCGCAGAACGCCGGTCGAGAACGTCCAGGCAACCTGGAGATCCTTGACGTTCTTGGCGTTGATCTGATCGAGCTTGGAATAACGCGTATTGGCGTAGTCTACCGTCTGAAGGACCTGCTCCGCCGGATTGGCGATGCCCTTCATGACGCTTTCGTTGGCCAGCGCCGGCGCGGCGACGGCCGCAACACCCGCGCCGAGCGCAAGGAGATGCACTGCTCTCATGGGTTCCTCCGACAAGTCTTTAAGGGTCGTTGCGGCGCGCTTAGAGAAGGGCGTCGCTCGGACTCCGACCTGACTGTTTGCGACAGGGATGGACGCCTCGGTAGCGGGCATAGTGGACTTCGAGGAGATCTACCGATCCCCTAGCCAGGAACCGCCATCCCTGGGGCGGCTCCCTCGAAACCGAGGCTTGAACGAACTCTAAGAGATTTTTGAGCGCCGTCAACTCGCTCTTCCGCGCGATAACCCCCGCGGTGAAAGCTTCGTTTAGGGTGACACAAGCCTAGTCCCTGTCATTGTGCCGCGGAAGAAAATGCTGCGACGCACAATTAGTTCGGCTTCGTTCGGGATTGTCCTCACGCCGATGTGACGCCTTCCTATGCAGGTCTTGCAGGGGGCGAAGCTTTGCTACGGCGCCATATGCGCGCGTGGCGGGAGCCGGACCGTATCGCTTCGGCGTCGGCGCGGAGGAATCTTTGCGGTGCGAAGGCGTCCAGGGGCCTCCCCGGCGACGGAACCGCCGACGCGGTGGCCGTGCGCCCAGTCGCCGCACTCGTCGTTGATCGGGATCCAAGAATGCTTCGGCGGGTTCGCGCGAGAAGATTGCCGAATCATCCCGGGTCACTGGACGCTGGAAGACGCGCGACGGCCGGGCCGGAGGACCCCTCCCCCGGGACTGATCGATCCCCTCATCGTAGATGTGCAGCAGACCGGTTTTCGCAGGGCCGCGCGATGTGGGCCCCGCGTCGCCCTGCGGCCGCACATCGCAGCGCGAGGCTCTGAGTCGCCATGCGCGGCGAAATCAGGCTATCGACGTCCGCCTAGAGCGGGCCGACCGGCCCCGTTCCCTCGAACTCGGCCACGTCGCCCACGAGATCGGTCAGGGATATCGTCAGGCGGCGGCCGTTCGCGAGCCGGAGCTGGGCGTCAGGCTCAAGCCAGATGGGCCGCAGATTGGCGTGACTGCCGTAGAGATTGCCGAAGGCGACGACGCCGCCTTCCCGTCGCTCGATGACCACGCGGTAACGAACCCGCACGGAGCCGCAACCCTCCGCCGAAACCAGCCCACGGCCGGTCAACGTCTTTAAGACTTCGTTCGGCTCGAACATACGCACGACGCGGAGGGGATTAATCGGCAACCCTGTTGCCATTTAATCCCGACCCGCCGACGTGTCACGCGCACAGCTCAGGTTGGGCGGGGACCGACGACCCGTTGTCAGCCATTCCCGAGGGGCTCTGCGTCAGCCGGCATTGCGTCGAGCTCCCGCACGACGATGCGGCCGGCCACGACCGAGAGCGCCAGCCGACCCTGCTTGAGGGCCAGGGCCTTCTCGCCGAACAGCACCCGACGCCAGCCTTGGAGAGCCGGCACCTCGGCGGCATCGTCGTCCGCGAGGGATTCGAGGTCGTCTACGGTGGCGATGATCTTCGGAGCCACGCCCTCGGCCTCGCAGACGGCCTTCAGCAGCACCTTGAGGAGCTCCACGATCGCGCCGTTGCCGCCGCTCCGGCGGATCCGCTCCGGCATGCGGATCTCGCTGGTGTCGCGCGACAGACCGCGCTCGACGGCCGACAGGATCTCGGCGCCCGTGCGTGAGCGCTCGAACCCGGCCGGGATGGTGCGTAGCCGCGCCAGCGCCTCGGCGTTGCGCGGTGCGGCCGAGGCCACGTCGATCACCGCCTCGTCCTTGAGGACGCGCCCGCGGGGAACGTTGCGCGCCTGCGCCTCGCCCTCGCGCCAGGCCGCCACCTCCATCAGCACGGCGATCTCGCGCGGCTTGCGCATCCGGCCCGACAGCCTGCGCCAGGCCTGCGCGGGCTCGGCCCGATAGGTGTCCGGCGAGGTCAGCACCGCCATCTCCTCGTCGAGCCAAGCGCCGCGATCCGTGCGCAGCAACTCGGCCACGAGAACCTCGTAGACCTTCACGAGGTGGGTCACGTCTGACAGGGCGTAGGTAAGCTGGGCCTCCGAAAGCGGCCGCCGCGACCAGTCGGTGAAGCGCGAGGACTTGTCGATCTTGGCCTTGGCGACATCGTTGACGAGCTGCTCGTACGAGACCGAGTCGCCGTAGCCGCACACCATCGCGGCGACCTGGGTGTCGAAGAACGGGTGCGGCAGCACGCCGCCCATCAACCAGATGATCTCGAGATCCTGGCGCGCGGAGTGGAACACCTTCACGGTGCGCTCGTCGGCCATCAAGTCGATGAAGGGCTGCAGATCGATCCCCGGCGCGAGCGGATCGACCAGCACGGCGGTGCCGTCCGGAGCCGCCATCTGGATCAGGCAGAGCTTCGGATAATACGTCGTCTCGCGCATGAACTCCGTGTCCACGGTCACGAAGGGCTGCGCGGCCAGACGCGCGCAGGTTTCACGCAGCGTGTCAGTTGAGGTGATCAGGTCCATGTCCCGGCTATACGCAACCGCCGCCATCATGGGGAGGGACAGGCGCGAAGGTCCCCATATTTCCCCGCATTCCCTAGGCGGAAAATGCCCTGGCCGCGGCGGCGAGGCTCGCCCTGCGCCGTGCCCGGGCCTGGCCCCGGATCCGCACGGCATCGGCGCGGCGTTGCGCCTCCGCACGCGCCAGCAGCCGGTCAAGGATGCCGGTCTCGATGCGCTCGCCCGTCGCGCCGTCGATGAGCCGCCGGATCCGATCGACCCGGAAGCCGCGATAGCCGCCGCGGCGGGCATCGATGCCGCCGAGCAGCATCCGCCCGGGACCGAGCTTCAACTCGCGCGCATCGAGGGACCGATTGCTCCACGCGCCGGTGGCATCCTCGTAGACGAGGTCGAAATGGCCGTCGAGCGGCAGGGTCCGCCACGCGCTTGGAGCCGCTGCGATCGGCGGATCAGGGGCGGCCGCCGGATGGGAAAAAGCGTTGTGACTCATGGAGATCATATGGGGATCGGGCGGCCGATCCGGTAGTCCGGCCGGCTGGCCGAACGCGCGGCGCGCGGCCCGTTTCGCAGCCATCGTGCCGGTCCTGCGCTTGACTTGGGGGGCCTCGCGTGAATGGTGCCGGCCTTCCCTCGGAAGAAGCCCGTCATGCACCGTTACCGTTCCCACACCTGCGGGGCGCTCCGCCCGTCCGACGTCGGACAGAGTGTCCGCCTCTCCGGCTGGTGCCACCGCATCCGCGATCATGGCGGCGTGCTCTTCGTCGACCTGCGGGACCATTACGGACTCACGCAGTGCGTGGTCGATTCCGACTCCCCGGCCTTCAAGGCGGCAGAGACCGTGCGCTCGGAATGGGTCGTGCGGATCGACGGACGGGTCCGGACGCGCCCGTCCGGGACCGAGAACGCCGAGCTGTCGACCGGCGCGGTCGAGGTCTACATCGACGACCTGGAGGTGCTCGGTCCCGCGGGCGAGCTGCCGCTGCCGGTCTTCGGCGACCTGGAATATCCGGAGGAGACACGGCTGCGGTACCGCTTCCTCGACCTGCGCCGGGAGAAGCTCCACGCCAACATCATGAAGCGCGGCGCGATCATCGACTCGCTCCGCCGCCGGATGCGCGAGGGCGGCTTCTTCGAGTTCCAGACCCCGATCCTGACCGCGTCGAGCCCGGAGGGCGCGCGCGACTACCTCGTGCCGTCGCGAGTCCATCCCGGCAAGTTCTACGCGCTGCCGCAGGCGCCGCAGCAGTTCAAGCAGCTGACGATGATCGCGGGCTTCGACCGGTACTTTCAGATCGCGCCCTGCTTCCGCGACGAGGACGCCCGCGCCGACCGCTCGCCGGGCGAGTTCTACCAGCTCGATATCGAGATGAGCTTCGTCACCCAGGAGGACGTGTTCCAGGCGGTCGAGCCGGTCCTGCGCGGCGTGTTCGAAGAGTTCGCCGAGGGTAAGCGCGTCACCGGGGAATTTCCGCGGATCACCTACGCGGATTCGATGCTGAAATACGGCGTCGACAAGCCGGATTTGCGCAACCCGCTGATCATCGCGGACGTGACCGACTTGTTCGCCCGCGACGACGTCGCGTTCAAGGCGTTCAAGGGTGTGATCGCCGGCGGCGGCGTGGTCCGCGCGATCCCGGCGACCGGGGCGGCCGCGCAGTCGCGCTCGTTCTTCGACAGGCTGAACGACTGGGCCCGCTCCGAGGGCGCGCCCGGTCTCGGATATATCGTCTTCGAGGAGGAGAACGGTCAGCTCTCCGGCAAGGGGCCGATCGCCAAGTTCATCCCGGCCGAGGTCCAGGCTCTGATCGCCGAGCGGGCGAGCGCCAAATCCGGCGATGCAGTGTTCTTCTCCGCCGGCCCGGAGGGCAAGGCCGCCGGCCTCGCCGGCAAGGCGCGCATCCGCATCGGCGACGAACTGGGCTTGTGCGACAAGGACCAGTACGCCTTCTGCTGGATCACCGACTTCCCGATGTATGAGTGGAGCGAGGAGGAGAAGCGGATCGACTTCTCCCACAACCCGTTCTCCATGCCCAACATTGACCGCGACGAGTTCTTGAACCTCGATCTCGATGCGCTGGCATCCGAGGACGAGACCGGCGCCAACACGAAGAAGATCCTCAACATCAAGGCCTTCCAGTACGACATCGTCTGCAACGGCGTGGAGCTGTCCTCCGGGGCGATCCGGAACCATCGTCCGGACGTCATGGAGAAGGCGTTCGCCATCGCGGGCTACGGCCACGAGGTGCTGGAGCAGAAGTTCGGCGGCATGCTGAACGCACTCCGCATGGGCGCTCCGCCGCACGGCGGCATTGCGCCGGGCGTCGACCGCATCGTCATGCTCCTGTGCAACGAGCCAAACATCCGCGAGGTGGTGCTGTTCCCGATGAACCAGCGCGCCGAGGACCTGATGATGGGCGCGCCCTCCGAGGCGACGCCCAAGCAGCTGCGCGAGCTGCACATCCGGCTCAACCTGCCCGAGAAGAAGGCCTGACTCGCTGACGGGTTCGCCGCGCCGTGGCGAGCCTCGTCGCGATCGTGGTCGCGCATGACAGCGCGGACGTGCTGCCGTCCTGCCTCGCGGCGTTGGCCGGCCAGCACGTCCCGGCGATCGTGGTGGATAATGCCAGCCGGGACGCCTCCGCGTCGGTCGCGGAGGCCGCCGGAGCCCAGGTGATCCGCAACGCCCGCAACGAGGGCTATGGCCGCGCCAACAACAGGGGCGTCCGGGCCGCCGCGACGGCGGAGCGCGTCCTCATCGTGAATCCCGACATCGTCCTGCGTCCGGGTGCCGTCGACGCTTTGCTGGATGCCGCCCGCGCATGGCCGGAGGCCGGTCTCTATGCGCCCCGGCTTGTCGAGCCCGACGGGCGATTCTTTTTTCAGGCACGCTCCCTGCTGGCACCTTATCTGACCAATCCGGGCGGCCGCCCGGCCCTGCCGCAGGGCGATGCCTGTGCGCCGTTCCTCTCCGGCGCCTGCCTGATGATACCGCGCGCCCTATTCCTGGAGCTCGGCGGCTTCGACGAGAACATCTTCCTGTTCTACGAGGACGACGACCTGTGCCGACGCGTCGCCGATGCCGGCCGGGCGCTCGTCCACGTCCATGGCGCCGAGGCGCTGCATGGCCGTGGTCGCTCATCCGCGCCGGAGCCGGGGCGGGTGTTCCGCTCGCGCTGGCATCAGGCTTGGTCGCGGGCCTATGTCAGCCGGAAGTACGGCCTGCCCGATCCGAGCCCTGCCGGCCTCGCGCGTAACCTGCCGAAGGTGCTCCTCTCGGCCCTCGCCCTGCGACGGTCGGGACTGGAGCGCTACGGTGGCTCCGCGGCCGGCGCCCTCGCCTTCCTGCGTGGCCAGGACGCACTCGCGCGGGAGGGCCTGCGCTAGTGGCGGCCTCGACCATCGCGACCGTTCTGGAGGGGCCGCGCAACGGCTTCACCGGTCTGCGCCTCTTCCTCGCGCTCGCGGTCGTCGTATCGCATGCCTTCAGCGTGGCGACGGGCGCTGCCGGCGATGAGCCGCTGGCTCGGCTCACCGGCTACACCCTCGGCGAGCACGCGGTGAATGGCTTCTTCGCCGTCTCGGGCTTCCTGGTCACCATGAGCTGCGACCGGCGCGGGATCCGCGACTACGCGATCGCCCGGACCCTGCGGATCCTGCCGGGGCTGGTTGCGGCGACGCTGATGGTGTCGCTCGGGCTCGGGGCGGCGCTCACCCGGCTGCCCCTGGCCGAGTACCTGCGCGACCCCGGCCTCTGGTCGTTCATCCGCGCGACGCTGACGACCTTCAAGAGCAATGCCGCGCTCCCCGGTGTCTTCGAGGCCAACCCGTACAGGGCGCCCCTCGGCACGGTGTGGACGCTCAAATACGAGGTCCTGTGCTATCTCGGCGTCTTGGCCGCCGCCCTTTGCGGCCTGCTTCGGAGGCGGGGGGCCGCGCTCGTGATCGTCATCGGCCTCGCCATCGCCCTGGTTGCCGTCGGCGGGTGGCGCGGGGCCGAGCTGCCCAAGGGCACCGAGACCGCCCTGCGATTGCCGCTGATCTTCTCGGCCGGAGCCGCGCTGTACCTGTGGCGCGAGCGCCTTCGGATCTCGACGGCCGCCCTCGCCTGTCTGGTCTTCGGGACCTTCGTGCTCGCCCGGACGCCGGCCTATCCCGCGCTACTGTTCCTGGCGGAGGCCTACGGTGTCGTCTGGCTCGCCCTGGGACCCATGGCGCGCGGCCTTTTCGATCCCTCCGCCGACCTGTCCTACGGGATCTATCTCTATGGCTGGCCGATCCAGCAGAGCCTGCACGCCCTGTGGCCGGAGCCGTCGGGGCTCGCTCTTCTCGTGCCGGCCCTCGCCATGACGCTGCCGGTGGCCGCCCTGTCGTGGTTCGGGATCGAGCGGCCCGCCCTATCGCTGAAATCGCGGATCTTGGGGCGACGCACCCTCGGTACCATCGAGCCGGCTGGGCCATGAGCGGATCCGGGAGACCGATCCTGCCGCTGGCGGCGCTTGATTTGGCGGCGCGCCTGCTTGAGCAGGAAGGTTTTGTGGTGACCGCGCGCAATGAGCGCGGTGATAGTCTCTATCTCAGGCCCGTCAGTTGCTCATGGCACCTGCGCGTGTCGAATCACGCCCGTACCGCCAATCAGCGTTCCAGGCGCGCCGACATCCTGACGAGCCTCGTCATCGACGACCCGCGCTCACGGGAGCAGGTCGAACGTATGGTGTCGGACGCGGTCCGCAACTTCCGGGCATCACTCGCCCGGAAGGCCGATCAGGCCTCCGGCGTCGGATCGCGGAAGTAGGGCTCCACGGCACCCTTCAGCTTCACCGTCATCGGATTGCCGGCCCGGTCGAGGGTCTTGCCGGCCGAGAGCCGCACCCAGCCCTCGCTCACGCAATACTCCTCGACGTTGGTCTTCTCGACGCCCTTGAACCGCACGCCGACGCCGCGCTCCAACGCCTTCTCGTCGTAGAAGGGACTGTTCGGGTTGGCGGCGAGGCGGTCGGGAGGCGTGTCGGTCATAGTCCGGATCTCGGAGCGGCTTCGAGCTGGGCCTCGCCGGTACGGGAATCCGCGTTCCCGCGCAACGCCGCGAGCAGGGCTTCGACCTGCCCGCTCTGCAGCAGCGGCACCAGCCGTGTCACCGTCGCGTGCGGGAGATCCCACCACGCCGCCGCTGTCAGCGCCGCCACCGTGGCCTCGTCGAACCGGCGGCGCACCACCCGTGCGGGATTGCCCGCCACCACTGCGTAGGCCGGCACGTCGCGGCTTACCACGGCCCGGGCCGCCACCACGGCGCCGTGCCCAACCGTGACGCCCGACAGGACCATGCAGCCCGAGCCGAGCCAGACATCGTGCCCGATCACCACGTCGCCCCGGGACGCATGGTAATTCTCCGGGGCTCGAGCGTCCGGAAACAGCCCTCGCATCGCCGCGAACGGGTAGGTCGACGGCCAATCGAGCCGGTGGTCGCCGCCGAGCAGGATCTCGACCTTGTCGGCAATGGAACAATAGCGGCCGATCGTCAGCCGCCGTCCGCTCTCGGGAAAGCGGATTTTTGGACGCCCATACGAATAAGCGCCTATGGAGAAGCCGTAGGTCCTCGCCAGTTTGGCGAGGTGGATTCGGGTCTCGTTGTGCGGGTTGCGCCCCCTGCGTAGCCGGTGCAACAGACCGGTCACGACGGGAGCCCGTGCGCTGCGCGATCGCGTCGTCCTCGGGAAAGCAGGTGAGCGGGAGCGTGGGCGATGGCCGATAACATGTCCGAGGACCTCAAGGCCGGGGCGCTCATCTACCACCGCCTGCCTAAGCCCGGAAAGCTGGAGATCCAGGCCACCAAGCCTCTGGGCAACCAGCGCGACCTCGCACTGGCCTACTCGCCGGGCGTGGCGGCAGCCTGCATGGCCATCCACGACGATCCGCAAGAGGCTGCCAACCTCACGGTTCGCCAGAACCTCGTGGCGGTGCTCTCCAACGGTACGGCGGTCCTGGGCCTGGGCGATATCGGTCCCCTGGCCTCCAAGCCCGTGATGGAGGGCAAGGCAGTCCTGTTCAAGAAGTTCGCCGGCATCGACGTGTTCGACATCGAGGTCGACCAGAAGGACGTCTCGAAGCTCGTCGACGTTGTCTGCGCCTTGGAGCCGACCTTCGGCGGCATCAATTTGGAGGACATCAAGGCGCCCGAGTGCTTCGAGGTGGAGGAGCAGTGCCGGGCTCGGATGAACATTCCGGTCTTCCACGACGACCAGCACGGCACCGCGATCATCGTGGCGGCGGCCGTCCTCAACGGACTTGAGCTCGCCGGCAAGAACCTGTCCGACGTCCGGATCGTCACATCGGGCGCGGGAGCGGCGGCTCTGGCCTGCCTGAACCTTCTCGTGTCGCTCGGCGCGACCCGCGAGAACATCACGGTCACCGACATCAAGGGCGTGGTCTACAAGGGCCGCCCGGAACTGATGGACCGCTGGAAGGACATCTACGCCCAGGAGACCGACAAGCGGACGCTCGCCGAAGTGATCCCTGGCGCCGACGTGTTCATCGGCCTCTCGGCCGGCGGTGTGCTCAAGCCCGAATATCTGAAGGAGATGGCCGAGAAGCCTCTGATCATGGCGCTCGCCAACCCCTATCCGGAGATCATGCCGGACCTGGCCGAGCAGGAACGGCCGGACGCGATGATCTGCACCGGCCGGTCGGATTTTCCCAATCAGGTCAACAACGTCCTGTGCTTCCCCTACATCTTCCGCGGCGCGCTGGATGTGGGCGCCCACAAGATCAACGAGGAGATGAAGAAGGCCGCTGTGAAGGCGATCGCGGGCCTCGCGCACGAGACGACCTCGGACGTGGTCGCCCGTGCCTATGGCGGCGAGGCCCGGCCGTTCGGTCCGAAATCGCTGATTCCGAGCCCATTCGATCCACGCCTGATCCTGCGCATCGCGCCGGCGGTGGCCAAGGCGGCGATGGAGTCTGGCGTCGCCGGCCGGCCGCTCGCCGATTTCGACGCCTACGTCGAGAGCCTGGACCGGTTCGTCCACCGGTCCGGCCTGATCATGAAGCCGCTGTTTTCCAAGGCGAAGGAAGCGCCCAAGCGCGTCATCTACGCCGAGGGCGAGGACGAGCGCGTGCTCCGTGCCGTCCAGGCGATCGTCGAGGACAAGGTCGCGTTCCCGATCCTGGTCGGGCGGCCGCGGGTGGTGGAGACGCGGCTCAAGCGTTTCGGCCTGTCCTTAGAGCACGGGCGCGATTTCGAGCTGATCGATCCGGAGGACGATCCCCGCTACCGCGCCTACGTGCAGACCTATCTCGAGGTGGCCGGCCGACGCGGCATCACGCCGGATGCCGCCCGTACGCTGGTGCGCACCAACAACACCGTGATCGGCGCGATCGCGGTCCGCCGCGGTGAGGCCGATGCCCTGATCTGCGGCCTGGAGGGACGGTTCGAGACTCGGCTGCGGATCATCCGCGACGTGATCGGGCTGGCGCCCGGGGTCGAGCAGTGCGCCGCCATGAGCCTCGTGGTGACGCACGAGGGCGCTTACTTCCTGGCCGATACCCACGTCCGACCCAATCCGTCCGCCGAGGAGATCGCCGACGTGGCTCAGGCCTGCGCCAGCCACGTGAGCCGGTTCGGACTCACGCCGAAGATCGCGCTGCTCAGCCATTCGGACTTCGGCCAGTCGGATTCGGCCTCGGCCATGAAGATGCGGGACGCTCTCGCGCTCCTGCAGAAGCGCGACCCGAATCTGATGGTCGACGGCGAGATGCAGGCGGATTCGGCCCTCAACGAGATGGTCCGCGATCGCGTGCTTCCGGGCTCGCGGCTCAAGGGCGCCGCCAACGTTCTGATCTTCCCGAATCTCGACGCCGCCAACATCGCCTTCCAGTTCGCCAAGGTGCTGGCGGATGCCCTGCCGGTCGGCCCCCTGCTGATCGGGCCGGCCAAGCCGGCGCATATCCTCACGCCTTCGGTCACCGCCCGCGGCATCGTCAATGTGACCGCCGCGGCGGTGGTTGAGGCCCAAGCGGATCCGTCGGCTCCGGCCAAGAGCGAGGAGGGCGGCGTCGGCATGATCTCGGAGTGAGCATGCCGCGTGACGGCCGCAGGCGTGGCCGTCGACTTGCTTCCCCGTCCCCTTGGCCAAACCTCGGGAGATGAGCCATGTGCGCCGGCGACGATCCGACTTGCCACGCCTTCGAGGAGCACCGGCGCCGGTTCCGGAAGGATCTTGAACCGGAACGGCGGGCCTTCCTGAAGAGCAGCTTCGCGGCGACCAGCGCGGCCGCGGCCTTCGCGGCCGGCGGCCCGTCGCTGGTGAGCCCGGCGCTCGCCCAGGCGAGCGGCGCGAAGATCGCCGCGACCGCGCATTATCACCTGTCGGCCAACGCGGAGACCGTGCACTGGGGCTTCTTCAGCCGGAGCCTCAAGCCGCAGGTCGAGATCGCATCCGGCGACTTCGTCACCATCGAGACGCTCACCCATCAGGCGAGCGACGATGCCGAGCGGATGATCCAGGGCGATCCGGGCGCCGAGAGCGTCTATCTCTGGACGAAGGACAAGATGGGCGTCTCGCCCCGCGGCGCCGGCGCCCTGGACGCCAAGATCGGCCCCGGCGGTGGCCTCGGCGTGCATATCTGCACCGGCCCGGTGGCGATCCGGGGCGCCGAGCCCGGGGACGTGCTGGAGGTACGCATCCTCGACGTTGCGCCGCGACCCTGCGCCAACCCTAAGTACAAGGGACTCGCCTTCGGCAGCAACGCGGCGGCGTGGTGGGGCTACCATTACAACGATCTTATCACCGGCGATAAGCCCCGGGAGGTCGTCACGATCTATGAGGTGGACGCCACCGGAGAGCGCGACTGGGCGCGGGCGGTCTATAGCTTCCGCTGGCCGGGGGTGACCGATCCGTTCGGCGTCTCCCACCCGACCATCGACTATCCCGGCCTGCCGGTGGACCATGCCAAGACGCAGAAGACCTTCGAGGTCTTGAAGGGGATCCGCGTCCCGATCCGCCCGCATTTCGGCACCATGGGCGTCGCGCCCGCGGAGGCCGACCGGGTGAACACGATCCCGCCGAGCTACACCGGCGGCAACATCGACAACTGGCGGATCGGCAAGGGCGCGACACTCTACTATCCCGTAGCGGTGCCCGGCGCTCTGTTCTCCGTGGGCGATCCCCATGCCAGCCAGGGTGATTCCGAATTGTGCGGCACCGCGATCGAGTGTTCGCTGACCGGCACCTTCCAGTTCATCCTCCACAAGAAGACCGACCTGCCCGGGACGCCGCTCGAAGCCCTCGACTTCCCGATGATCGAGACCCGGGACGACTGGGTGCTGTCGGGATTCAGCTATCCGAATTACCTGCGCGACCTAGGTCCGGAGGCGCAATCCGTTATCTTTCAGAAATCCTCGATCGATCTCGCGATGCGCGACGCCTTCCGCAAGATGCGGCAATTCCTGATGCACGCGAAGGGACTGACCGAGGACGAGGCGATCTCGCTCATGTCGGTGGCGGTCGATTTCGGGATCACGCAGGTGGTCGACGGCAACTGGGGCGTCCACGCCGTGGTCAAGAAAGCGATCTTCTCCGATCGCGTCGCCTGAGCGTCGGCGGCTGGACGCTTCATCGGGCGGCCTCGCTGGCCTCGTTGTGCGGGTGCTGAACCTCTGCCCGTACGCCTCGCTCCAGGCAGCCCGCGCTCTCCCGTGAAGATCCGCGGAGGACGTCGGGATGCTGTCGGCGATAGCGGCCCGCGGCGCCCTCAGCCGACCTCGATCCGCCCGTCGAGGCCGACCACGCGCCCGAGCCCGCGGACACGGTTCAGTAGGCGGTCGCCGCTCAGCGCTTCCCACTCGCGGGACAGGCGCAGGGTTACCCGCCCGTCCTCGACGGTCAGCGGTGCATGGCCGAGGGCGCCGCCCATCCCGGCCGAGATCGGGAAGGCGACGCGCAAGAGGGCGCCGAGGAGGCGTGCCCGCTCGAACAGGCGCGGGCCCGCGACTCCGCGCAGGACCGGGTTGGCCTTTTCGGGGGCGAGGCCGGTGTGCCGGAGCGCGACCGCCAAGGCGAGATAGGCCCGTCCCGGGTGATCGACTCCGACGAACGCCGCATTCTGGATGACCCCGATGCTCTGCGCGTCGCGGTAATCCGGATGGGCGCGCCAGCCGACATCGGAGAGCAGGCAGCCGGCGTGGCGCAGGCGGCGCTCGTCGGCGGTCTCGTGTCCGTCGAGCGTCTCAACGAACCGGTCGGTCCAGGCGATCAGCTCCTCGCCGTGGCGGGGGGCGCGGGCGCGCAGGGCGTTGAACTCCGCTGCCGACGCGAGCAACGGATCGATCTGCCGCACCTCCCGGTCCAGCTGCTCGAACAGCAGACCCTCGCGCACGCCCGAAGCCGAGATTGCCACCTCCCGCGGCCGCCCGACCCGGATGATCTCCTCCAAGACCGCGGCACCGTAGGCCAGCAGGGGGCGGCGAGCTTCCGAGATGGCGTCGACATCCTGGAGCAGGGACACGTCGGTCTGCTCGACGATCTGCAGGAAGGTCAGCTCGTCGCTCGGCTCCACGGTGTAGCCGTGCATCACGTGGACGGGGTAGCCGCGGGCGGCCTGATGCAGCCGGGCGAGCGCGCGCCACGTGCCCCCAACCGCGTAGAAGGTCCGGCCGCGCAGGGTTTCCAGCTGCGGAGCCGCCTTGCGCATGTGCTCGCGGACGATCTTGGCGGCCTTCTTCACCGAGCCGCCGGAGAGATCCTGCAGGGCAAGGCCGCCGAGCGGCATGGTTACGCCCTGGCCGACGACGCTGCCGCGCACGTCCACCATTTCCAGAGACCCGCCGCCAAGATCGCCCACGACACCGTCTGGCGCGTGGAAGCCGGAGATGACGCCCAGCGCCGAGAGCTCGGCCTCGCGGCGGCCGGAGAGGAGCTGGATCTCGTGGCCGCAGGCCGCCTCGGCGGCGCGCAGGAAGTCCGGACCGTTCTCGGCATCCCGCGCCGCCGCGGTCGCCAGGACGAAGACCTGCCCCACGCGCATGGTCTCACACAGCACCCGGAAGCGCGCGAGGGCGGCAAGCGCCCGGGCGACCGCGTCATCATTGAGCCGACCGGTGGTGAGGACGTGGCGCCCGAGACCGCAGAGCACCTTCTCGTTGTAGAGCGGCGTCGGCGCCCGGGTCAGCCCATCATAGGCGACGAGCCGGACCGAGTTCGAACCGATATCGATGATCGCGACAGGTTCGCGCGCATCGTCGGCACGCGGCTCGACGGCGTGCGCGAGGGAGAGGTTGGCGCGAAGGCTGCCCAAACGTCCGAGTCCTTGTTGAGCCCGACGCGCGGCTTCCGCGCGTCGGGCGAAATCCTTACCCCAGTGCCACCGCGCCGCCAAAGTCAGGCACGCTGCGCGCGCCGGCTCAGGGCCCGCGGGCTCGACTTTTTCGAGGCCTTGCCGCGGCCCGAGAGGCTCGGGTTCGTCATGAAGTACTTGTGCGCGTTGAAGGGTTCCTCACCGTCCGCGGGCTGGATCCGCTCGCATCCGCCCGAAGCCAGAAGACGCCAGCTCTGGCGGTTGTCGAGCAGGTTGGCCAGCATGATCTGGTCAAGCACCTGCTGATGCACTGTCGGGTTGGTGATCGGCAGCAGCGCCTCAACCCGGCGGTCGAGGTTGCGGCTCATCAGGTCGGCGGACGAGATGTAGACCGTGGCCTTGGGATGCGGCAGCCCGACTCCGTTGCCGAAGGCATAGATCCGGCCGTGCTCGAGGAAGCGCCCGACGATCGACTTCACCCGGATGGTCTCCGACAGGCCCGGGATGCCTGGTCGCAGGCAGCAGATGCCGCGTACCACGCAGTCGATCTGCACCCCAGCCTCCGAGGCGTCGTAGAGCGCGTCGATGATCTGGCCGTCGACCAGCGAGTTGCACTTGATCCAGATCGCCGCCGGGCGTCCGGCCCTGGCGTGGGCAATCTCGGCCTCGATGTGCTCCAGCAACCGGTTCTTCAGCGTGAGCGGCGAGACCGCCATGCGCTCCAGTTCGGCGGGCTCAGCGTAGCCGGTGATGAAGTTGAAAATCCGCGAGACGTCGCGAGCAATCGCCGGGTCGGCTGTGAAGAACGACAGGTCCGTGTAGATGCGCGCCGTGATCGGGTGGTAGTTGCCGGTGCCGACGTGGCAGTAGGTGACCAGCTTGTCGCCCTCGCGCCGGACCACCAGTGACAGCTTGGCGTGCGTCTTCAACTCGACGAAGCCGAACACCACCTGCGCGCCGGCTTTCTCCAGGTTGCGCGCCCAGCGAATATTCGCCTCCTCGTCGAAGCGGGCCTTCAGCTCGACCAGGGCGGTGACGGACTTCCCGAGTTCCGCGGCCTCGGCGAGAGCAGCCACAATGGGGGAGTTGGACGAGGTCCGGTAGAGCGTCTGCTTGATCGCCACCACGTTCGGGTCGCGGGCGGCCTGGGCCAGGAACTGCACCACCGAGTCGAAGGATTCGTAAGGGTGGTGGACGATGAAGTCCTTCTGGCGGATCGCCGCGAACACGTCGCCGCCGCTCTCGCGGACGCGTTCGGGAAAGCGCGGATTGTAGGGCTTGAACTTCAGGTCCGGCCGGTCAATCCCGACCACTTGGGACAGCTCATTGAGCGCGAGCATGCCCTCCACCAGGAAGATCGCGTCCGGCGAGATCTCAAGCTCGTCGGCCACGAAGCTCCGCAGATCCTCGGACATGCCGGCCTCGACCTCGAGGCGGATCACGACGCCGCGCCGACGCTGCTTGAGGGCGGTCTCGAAGTGGAGGACCAGATCCTCTGCCTCCTCCTCGATCTCGAGGTCCGAATCGCGCACCACGCGGAATGCGCCGCTGCCCTTGACGAGGTAGCCCGGGAAGAGTCGCCCGGTGAACATCCCGATCACCTGCTCGATCGGGATCAGCCGCGCCGACGTCTCGCTGTCGGTGACCGGCAGGCGCACGAATCGATCGATCACGCCCGGCAGGCGGATGAGGGCGCGCAGCACCCGGCCGTCCTTCGGCCGCACCAGCATCAGTGCGATGGTGGTGCCGAGATTCGGGATGAATGGGAACGGGTGCGCCGGATCGATCGCCAGCGGCGTCAGCACCGGGAAGACATGGTTGAGGAAATACTCCTCAAGCCACGCCGACTGCTCGGCCGAGAGGGAGGCGGGCTCGACGATGTCGATATCGGCGGCATGCAACTCCTCGCGCAGCTGGCGCCAGCGGGCCTGCTGGTCGGCGGCGAGGCGGGACACTTCCGCACCGATGCGCAAGAGCTGTTCCGAGGGCGACAGGCCGTCCTGAGACGGCACCGTCAGGCCCGCGCGGACCTGATCGATCAGGCCGGCGACGCGGACCATGAAGAACTCGTCGAGATTGTTCGCTGAGATCGACAGGAACCGGAGCCGTTCCAGGAGCGGATGATTGGGATTGGAGGCTTCTTCCAGCACACGTCGGTTGAACTGGAGCCAGGACAGCTCGCGGTTCACGAACCGCTCGGGCGAATGCCGCAGGGAGCGCCCGGCTTCGAGCACGGGCTCCCGCGAAGCGCCCGCCGTTTGTTCGGCCGGAGGCGCGGCGGCCGGCCACTCGTCGGTAGAATCGGTGGCGGTGCCGACAGCGCTCTCAGGGGCGGCGGCCGGAGTGGTCACACCGGCGGCCAGCTCAACCGGTGAACGCCGCGTGGTGGGCGTGCGCCGCGTCGTCGAAGGGGTCGCTGAGCGCCGACGGGGCTCCGCTGCCTCGTCGGCGGCGTCGCGATCCATGGGCTTCTGCGTCGATTCCATCCCCGAGTCCTGTCTCTAGCGCGTGGCTCCTCACGGTGGCGGAGCCTGTATCACCCTGGACCGGCGGCCATCACGACAGTTCCGTGACGGCCGCCGGATTCTCCACTCAGTCACTCGGCTCCGGCTCGTCATCAAAGCCCATACGCCGCAGCACCGCCAGGGCGAGCGGACGGCTGATGCGGCGCCCACGACCGAGCGCGTCGCGATCCAGTTCGGCGACGACGTCCCGGGCGCGGCCGAGCGAGCGATCGATCCGCAAGGCCAGCGACTCGATGACCCCGAGATCGACGACCAGTTGCCGGTCCACGAACAGTTTCACCAGCACGGCGCGGAGCAGGGCATCATCCGGAGCCTCGATGGCGATCCCCGGCGCCAGGCGGAGACGCGAGCGCAGGTCCGGCGTCACGAGGCCGAGGGCATCGATCCCGGTCGCGCTGGTGAGCAGCACCGGGCAGGCCCGCTCGCGCGCCCGATTGAGCAGATGGAACAACGCCGCCTCGTCCCGCTGTTCCGCCCGGTCGATGTCCTCGATGACCAGCGCGCCGTTCGAGACGAGGTGCTGGACCGCGTCGGCTCCGATCTCGGCGGCCGGGATGGTCCAGGCATGTGCGCGCTCCGCCCAGATCGCCGCGAGGTGGCTCTTGCCGCTGCCGGACGGGCCGGTCAGCACGAGAACGCTGTCGGGCCAGTCCGGCCACGCTTCGATCAGCGCGTAGGCGGCCTCGTTGGCCGGACCGACGAGGAAGTCCTCGCGCCCGTAGCGGGGATCGAGCGGCAGGTCGAAGGCCAGCTGCCGCGGTGGAGCGTTCTCGCGCATGCGTCGTCCGGGTTGCCTCGTGCAGGATCATCCCGCGCCCGCGGAGGTCAAGGCCGCTGCCTCCTTGCCGTCGTGCTCGATGAGGATCGGCTGCCCGGCGTGGTAGAGGCGGCTCTCGAGATAGCGCGCGAGGGCGAAACGCACGAGCACGCCCATCGAGGCCGCGATCGGGACGGCCAGCAGCAGCCCGACGAAGCCGAAGAGCGTGCCGAATGCCAGCAGCGCGAACATCAGCCAGACCGGGTGGAGTCCCGTCGACTCGCCGACGAGCTTCGGCGAGATGACGTTGCCTTCCAGAAACTGGCCGACGAGGAACACGCCCACCGTCAGGCCCAGGTGCAGCCAGTCGGACGAGGGCCAGAACTGGACCAGCGCCACGCCCACCGAGAGCAGGAAGCCCGTAAGCGTGCCGACATAGGGGATGAAGGTCAGGAAGCCCGCGATCAGCCCGATCAGCACGCCGAAGTTGAGGCCCACGAGCCAGAGGCCGACCGCGTAGAAGCTACCCAGGATGAGGCAGACCAGCGTCTGCCCGCGGACGTAGCCGGTGACGGCCCCGTCGATCTGCCGGGCGAGATCCCGCACCGTCGCCCGGTGGCGCGGCGGCACCCAACCGTCGATGGCCGCGACCATCCGGTCCCAGTCGACGAGGATGTAGAACGCGACCACCGGCGTGACCACCAGCAGCGACGCGATCGAGATCAGCGCCTGGCTGCCCGACCAGAGCGACTTCAGGAAGGCCAGGAGCCACGTCCCTGCCTGCGTGGCCAGGGTGCCGACGGAGGATTGCAGCTCGTTCAGCACATCCGCGCCGCCGACCCGCTCCAGCAGGGTCCCGGAGCGCTCGGCGATGATCGCCTGGAGCCGCGACACCATCCCGGGCAGCGCGTTGACCAGCGCCACGACCTGATTGGCCGCCAGGGGGATCAGGATCAGCAGCGTCACGATCAGCGCGATCACGAACAGGGCCAGGATCATGAGGCTCGCGGCCAACCGCCCGAGGCCGAGCCGCTCCAGCCGGTCGGCCAGGGGATCGAGGAGATAGGCCAGCGTGATGCCCGCCACGAAGGGCAGCATCACCTCGCGCAGGAGGTAGACGACGAGTCCGAGAGCGACCACGCTGGCCAGCCCGATCACAGCCCGTGCGCGCACGACGACGCTCCCCCCGGCGGACATCCGCCAGCGCGCAGAGTGGGTATGCGGCGCGCGCCGATCAAGCCGCCGGTCCGCCGACTCGCGCGCCGCGCGGTAAGCCGCTAGAGCGGAACCCGTATCGAGCGAGGTGGCGAAGGCATGACGGGCGAGGACGGCAACCAGCCGAAGACGGGGCTGACCTACGCGGCGGCGGGCGTCGACATCGACGCTGGCAACGCCATGGTCGAGACGATCAAGCCGCTGGTGCGCTCGACCCGGCGCCCCGGCGCCGACGCCGAGATCGGCGGGTTCGGCGGCCTGTTCGACCTGAAGGCCGCGGGCTTCCGCGACCCGATCCTGGTGGCGGCCAACGACGGCGTGGGGACCAAGGTCAAGATCGCCATCGAGACCGGCCGCCACGACACGATCGGCATCGACCTCGTGGCCATGTGCGTCAACGACATCATCGTCCAGGGCGCCGAGCCGCTGTTCTTCCTCGACTACTACGCCACCGGCAAGCTGGTCCCGGGTGTCGGCGCCGATATCGTGCGGGGCATCGCCGACGGTTGCCGGCAGGCGGGCTGCGCGCTGATCGGCGGCGAGACGGCCGAGATGCCGGGCCTCTACGACGGCTCCGACTACGACCTCGCGGGGTTCTCGGTGGGCGCCGCCGAGCGAGGCGCGCTGCTGCCGCGACCGGGCATACGCCCCGGCGACGCGGTGCTGGGCCTGCCCTCCTCCGGGGTGCATTCCAACGGCTTCTCGCTGGTCCGGCGAATCGTCGCCAAGAGCGGCCTCGGCTGGGATGATCCGGCGCCGTTCGAGCCTGGGCGCAGCCTCGGCGAGGCACTCCTGGAGCCGACCCGGATCTACGTAAAGCCGTTGCTCGCCGCGCTGGGCGCCACGGACGGCATCCGGGCGCTCGCCCACATCACCGGCGGCGGATTCCCCGACAACCTGCCGCGGGTCCTGCCGGACGATGTCGGGATCGCCATAGACCTCGACGCGGTGACCCCGCCGCCGGTCTTCGGCTGGCTCGCCCGCGCGGGCGCCGTCGCCGAGGCTGAGATGCTGCGCACGTTCAATTGCGGGATCGGCATGGTGGTGATCGCCGCCGCCGACGCGGTGGACGACGTCGACGAGGCCCTGACCCGGGCCGGCGCGACGCCCGTGCGGCTCGGCCGGATCACGCCGCGCGGCTCCGAGCCCGTGACGTTCACCGGCCGCCTCGCCCTCTGATGGCGGCCGCTCGAAAGACCCGCGTGGCGATCCTGATCTCTGGGCGCGGCTCGAACATGGTGGCGCTGCTGGAGGCTTCGCAACGCCCCGATTTCCCGGCCGAGATCGTGCTGGTCCTGTCGAACCGCCCGGAGGCCGCCGGACTCGCGCGTGCGGCCGCGGCCGGCATCCCGACGCAGGCCATCGACCACACGGCCTTCGCGGACCGTGCCGGCTTCGACGCCGCCCTGGATGCCGCCCTGCAGGCGGCCGATGTCGACCTCGTATGCCTCGCGGGCTTCATGCGGATCCTGACGCCCGACTTCGTGGCGTCCTGGGCGGGCCGGATGCTCAACATCCACCCCTCGCTCCTGCCGCTGTTCAAGGGCACGCACACGCATCGGCAGGCGCTGGAGGCGGGCGTGCGCCTGCATGGCTGCACGGTCCACTTCGTCGTGCCGGAGCTCGACGCCGGCCCGATCGTCGCCCAGGCCGCGATCCCGGTTCGGCAGGATGACGATCCCGAAAGCCTCGCGGACCGCGTGATCGTGCAGGAGCGCCGGCTCTACCCAGCGGTACTCGCGCTGGTGGCGGGCGGCGGTGCCCGCCTGCAGGACGGGCGGGTCGTGATCGACGCCGACGGGCCGGACGGCGTGCTGTTCAGCCTGTAAGGACAGCCATACCGGCGTGCCCAGGTCTTTGCGAGCGGAGCGAAGCAATCGCGCTGCGCCACGCTCGCCGACGTTTCTCTGCGCTGGGTTGCTTCGCGCCGCTCGCAAGAACGGTCGGCGGAACCTCGCTGCCTTGAGGTGCTCAGACCGGGCGCTGTAGCTTGCAGCTGTCGAGCGCCGCGAGCGCCTTCGCCCGGGCGGAATCGTTGAAATAGCCGGTGGTGCGGTAGGCTTCGATCTCGGACGCGTCGAGGCTGCGCAGGGTCTGGCGGGCGTAGCAGCCGCAGGGCCGCTCCAGGGAGGCCTCGGTGGCGCTGGTCATGCGGGCCTGGACGATGGTGCAGGCATGACGCACGCGGCCTTCGAGGTTGGCCTTGGTGGCGGTCTTGAGGGCCGGATCCGGCTCGTATTGCTGGAACGGGGCCGAGGATCCGCCCGCGAGGGCGGCGGTCGCGCCGAGGGCGAACAGGCCGGTCGCGATCAGCAGGGGCAGGCGGCGCATCGTCATGGTCGGGTGGTCCGGAGCTGAGATTGGCTAAGCTCAGCCGTTGGACTCTTCCGGGCTCCGTCCCGTCAAGGACGGCCCGGTCACACCCGGCGGCATTCACCGCAGCGCCGGGTGCACTGCGAAATGAAGGCGGCCCGGTGTGCCCGGGCCGCCACCGTGCGACGCCTCAAGCGGCGATGTCGGAGTCCTGGAAGAACTGCGCGATCTCGATCTTGGCGTTCTCGGCGCTGTCCGAGCCGTGCACGGTGTTCTCGCCGACCGACTCGGCGAACTTCTTGCGGATGGTGCCCTCGGCGGCCTGAGCCGGGTTCGTGGCGCCCATGACCTCGCGATACTTGGCCACGGCATTCTCGCCCTCGAGAACCTGGACCACCACCGGGCCGGAGGTCATGAAGGTGACGAGCTCACCGAAGAACGGGCGCTCCTTGTGCACTTCGTAGAACTTCTCGGCCTGCGCCTTGGTCATGCGGATGCGGCGCTGGCCGACGATGCGCAGGCCCGCCTCCTCGATCACGGCGTTCACCGCGCCAGTCAGGTTCCGCCGCGTGGCGTCGGGCTTCAGGATCGAGAAGGTGCGCTCGGTGGCCATGGTGCGTCCGGTCTGGCTGTGGAAAAAGCGCGCGGCACGTCGGCATCCCGGACGCGGCGCGGCAGCGAAAATTTCGCTTCGGCGCCGGGCTTATAGCGGGCGCCCACCGGTGCCTCAAGCCGCGCAACTGGGCGATGCCGGACAAGCGCGGCCGTGGCGCTGCCGCAACACTGCCGAAAAATCGCCGGAATGCGGCGGCTCACTGACGTCCATCGACTTCGTCCACCCCTCAGGGCGTCCGAGACGCCCCAATTCCGGAGACGAACCATGCGACTCGCTCTCAGCGCCGGCCTGCTGCTCGCCGGCCTCTCCGCCGCTGCCGCCGACACCGCCAAGGATCCTTCCGGCACATGGCTCACAGGCGACGGCCGCGCCAAGATCCGGATCGACCGTTGCGGTCCCGGTCAGAAGCTTGTCTGCGGGAAGGTCGTCTGGCTGAAAGCGCCGACCTTCGACAACGGCGCCCCGCGCACCGACCTCAAGAATCCCGATCCGAAGAAGCGCGCTCGCCCGGTGATCGGGCTGCAGCTCATCGAAGGTCTGAAGCCGGATGATGAGAAATTCACCGGCGAACTCTACAATATCGAGGAAGGCAAGATCTATACGGTCAGCCTTGAGCGCGAGAGCGATGCCGAACTGAGCGTGTCCGGCTGCATGCTGAAGGTCCTGTGCGGCTCCCAGACCTGGACTAAGGTTCCGGACGTGAACCAGCAGGCCGCCAACAAGAACTGAGCGTCCGTCAGATCGCCGCGAGGCCGCGCTGCACCGCCGGCCTCGCGAGAATGCTGTCCAGCCATCGGGCGACGTTGGGCAGGGTGTTGATGTCGACGCCCTGCTTGAAGTTGAGCTTCGCCCAGGTGAACGTGGCGATGTCGGCGATGGAGTAGTCGTCGGCGAGGTAGGCCCGACCGTCCAGCCGACGTTCCAGCACACCGTAGAGGCGCTTGGCCTCGGTGGTGAACCGGTCGATGGCGTACGGCACCTTCTCGGGCGCGTAGATCTTGAAGTGGTGCGTCTGCCCCAGCATCGGCCCGAAGCCCGCCACCTGCCAAAACAGCCACTCGTCCACGACGATCCGGGCGCGCTCATCCGCCGGGTAGAATTGGCCGGTCTTGCGGCCGAGATACTGCAGGATCGCGCCCGACTCGAAGATGGAGATCGGCCGTCCGCCCGGACCGTCCGGATCGACGATGGCGGGAATCTTGTTGTTGGGTGAGATGGCCAGGAAATCCGGGGCGAACTGCTCATTCTTGGCGATATCGACCGGGACGATCCGATAGGGGAGTTCGCACTCCTCCAGCATGATCGGGATCTTCCAACCGTTCGGCGTGCTCCAGGTATGGACGTCGATCGGCCGCCCGGACACCGCTGCCATGCTCTGCCTGCTCCTCGACCGATCGATCGGCGACGCGGTGGTCCTCCGCCGATCTCGGACAACCCTGTCAGTGAAGACGATTTCCCGGCCGCGCTCAAGGGCAGCGTCGGAGGAGGTCTCACGTTTGCGACATATGACGCGCCGCCTGTTGGCAGATCGCGGGTCCGACTTGCCGCGGCTGCGCCGCACCGGCGAGACTGGAGCCCGGGCGTCGTCGCGACGCCGAAGGGGGAAGCTTCGATGATCAACAGACTCGTCAGGATCGCGGCCCTGTCCGTGCCGCTCCTCGTCATGCAGCCCGTTCTCGCCAAGGAGGCCCCCGCGAAGGCCCCCGCGGCAACCGAGGCGCCGGCCGCGAAGCAGCCGAGCCCGGGCCAGACCGCCGCCCGCGAGCGCCAGAAGAAGTGCGGTGCCGAGTGGCGGGGACTGACCGACGCGCAGAAGACCGCGCAGGGGCCGAAATGGCCTCAGTTCTGGAGCAAGTGCAACAAGCGCCTGAAGGGCAACGACAAAGCCTGAGCCGGTCTCGAACCGCGGAGCTTCTCGGATGTTGCTCCTGCCGGGAAACGGATCGCTGGCGAGTGCCGTCATGATGGGTCGACCCGCGCCGCGTCGGTGCATCGGGCACGGGCTGGCCGGGCATGGCTGAGGCCGTGTCCGCCCAGGCTCAGGTCTCGATCCTGGATCGCGTCATCGCGATCCTCGACGCCTGGGTGCCCAAGCCGGCGGCCTGGGCCTTTGCCCTGCGCATCTGGCTCGCCATGATGGTGGCGCTGGCGCTTGCCTTCTGGCTCCAGCTCGACAGCGCCTCCTCGGCCGCGACCTGCGTGGCGATCCTCGCGCAGCCAAAACGGGGACAGGCGATCTCCAAGGCCGTCTATCGCCTCCTCGGCACGCTCGTCGGCGCCGTCGTGTCGATCCTGGTCATGGCGCTGTTCGGGCAGGACCGGGTGCTCCTGCTCCTCTCCTTCACGGTCTGGCTCGGCCTCTGCGTCTTCGTCGCGCAGTACCTGCAGGACACCCGGGCCTACGGCGCCATGCTGTCCGGATACACCGTGGCAATCATCGCCCTCGGCCAGATCGACGAACCGCAAGGAACCTTCGACGCTGCCGTCTCCCGAGTCGCGGTTATCGTGCTCGGGATCGTCGTCATTACCTTCATCAACGATGCGCTGGCGTCGCCGAGCACGTGGCGGTCGCTGCTGCCGCAACTCCGGACGGCCTGGGACGGAACGCGGTCCTATGCCCGCGAGACACTCACCGCTGGCGATCTCGGCCCGGCGCGCACCGCCGCGCTGATCAGAACCATCGCGCCGATGCGCGCCGATGCCAGCGCCATCGCGGGGGAACTCGACGACGGGCCCCTCCGGGCCGCCGGGGCGCGCAGCTGCATCGCTGCGCTCTACGTCATGGCGGCGGCGATCCGCGCGGTGGCCGCGGCGGCCGCCTGCCTGCGCAGCCCGAGCCCCGCCGTCGCGGAGGCCATGGCGATCTGTCGGCGGGTCGCCGATGCGCCCGATGCCGAAGCCCTCGACCGGGACGACGAGCGGCTGCGTGACCTGGTCGAAGTCGCGATCCGGGACGGCCATCGGCCGCTCGACGAGGTAGTAGTCCTTCAGCGCGCCATGGATTTCGTCTGCGCGGCCACCTTCGCGCAGGATGGGATCCGGGCCGTTGCGGACGGCCACCGCCCGCTCCGTGACGCCCGCCTGCCGACGCACCGGGACTTCCCGGTCGCCCTGCGCGGCGCCCTTCGAGTCGCCATCGCCTTCGCCGTGACGGCAGCCACCTTCCTGGCGCTCGGCCTGCCACAGGCCACCTTCGCTTTGGTGCAAGTCGCTGCGACGGCGGCCCTGTCTTCGGTTACACCCGATCCCAAGAAGTTCGCCAACGGCGTCGTGATCGGGATGTGCCTCGCCGCCACGTTCGCCGGCATCGCCCGGTTCGCCTTCCTCAACGGCGTGCAGGGCTTTCCCATGCTCGCGATGGTGATGGCGCCGGTGATCTTCTTCGGCTGCTTCCTCTCGCTGAACCCGAAGACCTTCGGCATCGGCTTCATCGTGATCGTGTTCTTTCCGGTCTTGCTGGGCCCGGCGAATCCTCAGTCCTACGATGCGCAGAGCTTCCTGCTGAACGCGTTCCTGGTGGTCGTGTCGGCGATCATCCTGTCGATCGTGGTGCGTCTGGTGCTCCCGATCACCCCCGCGCAGCAGCGCGTCTTCGCCCTCGATTCAGCGCGACGCGATTTGGCCGATGCGCTGGTGGGCGAAGGCGGGGACGCTACCACGCGGACGAGCCTGAATGCGGACCGCGTCTTCCAGTTCGCCGCCTACAGTTCGGCCAGCGGCGCGGTGCGGCGGGCCGACCTCTCGCACGCTCTTGCACTGGCCCGGCTCGAGGCGGCGGCCGCTCGGGCCCATGCGGAGCTGCGGCGCCTCTGGCCCGTGCCGGGTCTCCGCGACGCGATCCTTCGGGCGCGCACCGGCCTCGCGGCCGGTGACGACCGCGCCCTCGAACGCGCAGCCCGCGACATGATTCGCGCCGCATCCGCCCAGGACAGAACGGTGCGGCTCACGACCGCGCGGGCGGCGAGCGACCTCATCACCGCGTCGCGCACCATCGCGCGGTATCGGCGTTTCCTCCAGCGGCTCGGAATCGCGCTATTCTGAGGGACGCAGCTTTCGAGGCAGAGATGTACGAGGATATCCATATCGGCGGCGTGCTGATTTCCTCCTTCGTCGCCTATGCTCTGGCTGCCTTCGTGGTCCTGCTCGTCCTGCGCTGGTTCTTCGCGCGCATCCGCTTCAGCCGCTACGTTGCCAACGCCCCGCTCGCCGAGGCCGGCATCTACGTCTGCGTCCTCGCTCTTCTCATCGCGTTGATTTGAATGCCCGACACGACCGCCGACGAGGATGATCCCAAGCCCGCCTCGCGCGCGGGCACGACGGATCCTGAGAAACGCACCGACGATCGCCTGCCCACCGTCCCGCGCCGGGGTCGGGCCGCCAAGGTCGTCCGATTGGCCGCGACCGGGCTGATCCTGCTGGTCGCTCTCGTGGCGGCGATCTACGTGTGGCAGTTCTACGTGGTGGCACCCTGGACCCGCGACGGAGCAGTCCGCGTGCAGGTCGCCAACATCGCCCCGCAAGTCTCCGGTCAAATCATAGAAGTCCGTGTTCAGGACAATCAGAACGTCCGAAAGGGCGATATCCTTTATGTGATCGATCCGATCGACTTCGAGGTCTCAGTGACTTCGGCGGATGCCGAGGTTAAGAACCGCGAGGCCGACTTACAGGTCAAGAATGCCCAGTCCGCCCGACGTCAGGCGCTCACCACGGTCTCAACGTCGATCGAGGAGAAGCAGCAATACGCCGGCACCGCCAAGATCGCGGAGGCCACTCTCGAGAGCGCGCAGGCGCAGCTGCGGCAGGCCAAAGTCAACCTTGAGCGCACCCAGGTGCGATCGACCGTCAACGGCCGCGTGACCAACCTTCTGATGCGTGTCGGCGACTACGCCCGCACCGGCACCTCGAACATCAACGTGGTCGACACTGATTCATTTTGGATCGACGGGTACTTCGAGGAGACGAAGATGCCCAACATCCGCGTGGGTGACACGGCCGACGTCAAGCTGATGGGCTTCGATCCCCAACTGAAGGGGACGGTCGAGAGCATCACCTTGGGCATCTCCACGGCCAACGCCGCCGCGAGCACGCAGGGCCTGCCGGACGTGAACCCGGTCTACACATGGGTCCGGCTTGCCCAGCGCGTCCCGGTGCGGATCCGCATCGATCACGTTCCGCCGAACGTCCCGCTGATCGCCGGCATGACCGCGACGGTGGTGGTCAACGGCGGCCGGGCGCCGACACCGAACTGGTTCATGGATCTGCGTGAGCGCATATCCGGCCTCGCGAACACGTCCGCCAACCGGACCCGGGAAGCTGACCGGCGCTGAGAAAAGCCGAGGGGCCGCATCTTCGCTCCGCTGGTTGTCCCCCTGAGTCCATTCTTGGGGAGATGTGCATGAACCGATCCACGCTGCGTGCCGGCTGCCTCCTGATGCTGGCGAGCGCCGCCCGTGCCGCGCCCGAGAAGGCCGCGGTGTTCGACTTCCAGTTCTCAAACCTTTCGCCGGTCCCGAGCGACGCGGCCGACACCGCGCGCCTGAAGCGGGTCAGCGCCGAACTGCGAGATCTGCTCGCGAAAAAGGGGCTCTTCACCGTGGTCTCGGTCGATCCGGTCCGGGAGGAGGTCGCCAAGAGCGCCGACCTGCGGCGGTGCAACGGCTGCGCCGACCAGATGGCCCGCAAGCTCGGCGCCGACGTGGCGATCACCGGCGAGGTCCAGAAGGTGTCGAACCTGATCTTGAACCTCAACGTGTACGTGAAGCCCCTCGCGGGGAACGCGCCGGAGCGGGCCTATAGCGTCGACCTTCGCGGCGACACGGACGAGTCCTTCGATCGCGGCATCCGATTCTTGGTCGAGAACAATATGGGTGCCGGCAAATAACTCGCGCGCCAGGCAATATTTTCGCGGTGCCGCACGATCGATCCAAGGCCTTGATCGCGTTTGCGTGCATCGCGGCGGCGGCCCGTCGCCGGCCGGAAAATGCAACGGCACCACGAAATAGCTATTGACCGTGCTGGGAGACGGGCGCAGTCTTCATCTGTGCTTAGCGAGAGCGGGCATGGACCGGCCGAAAACCTTGACGTGGTCAGGTTTGACAATGGTCAAGGTCGCCAGAGGCTGGAGGAGACAGGCATGACTCCACCGCAGCGGAACGCCGCCTAGACGGAATCGGGACAGGTTCGGCCCGACACCTAGCGGCACCATACGAACAGCCGGACGGAAGCGGCTCCAGGGGCGCAGAAGCGGCCAACACGGCACGTCTTCGAATGCGCGAAAGGCCCCACTTTGAGCCGTTCCGCCGCGGTTTCCTTCTGAAGCCAGGATCTGTTCGTCCATCACCTGCCCGGCTCGGCCGCGGCGGGATTTCAATGTGTCTCGATGGCCCCGCTCGCAAGGACGGCGTCGCCAGACCCTGCAGGCGGGTGAGCCCGGGATCAATCGATCCCGAGCTTCGCCTTCAAGAGCGCGTTCACCGCGGCTGGGTTCGCCTTGCCGCCGGTCGCCTTCATGGTCTGGCCGACGAACCAGCCGAGCAGCGTCGGCTTCTCCTTGGCCTGAGCGACCTTGTCGGGATTGGCCGCTATGATCTGGTCCACGGCCGCCTCGATGGCGCCCGTGTCGGTCACCTGCTTCATCCCGCGGCTCTCGACGACGGCGCGCGGGTCGCCACCCTCCGTCCAGACGATCTCGAACAGGTCCTTGGCGATCTTGCCGGAGATCACGCCCTCGCCGATCAGGTCGACGATTGCGCCGAGCTGCTGGGCCGAGACCGGCGTGGCCTCGATGGATAGTCCCTCCTTGTTGAGGCGCCCGAACAGCTCGTTGATCACCCAGTTGGCTGCGGCCTTGCCGTCCCGGCCCTTCGCCACCGCCTCGTAATAGTCGGCGGACGCACGCTCGGCGACCAGCACGCCGGCATCGTAGGGCGACAGCCCGTAATCGGCGACGAATCGCGCCTTCTTGGCGTCCGGCAGTTCCGGCAGCTCTCCGGCGAGCGCGTCGACGAAGGCCTGATCGAACTCCAGCGGCAATAGGTCCGGATCGGGGAAGTAGCGGTAATCGTGGGCTTCCTCCTTGGAGCGCATCGAGCGCGTCTCGCCCTTGTTCGGGTCGAACAGGCGGGTCTCCTGCTCGATCGTGCCGCCATCCTCCAAAATCGCGATCTGGCGCCGGGCTTCAGTCTCGATCGCCTGCCCGATGAAGCGGATCGAGTTGACGTTCTTGATCTCGCAACGCGTGCCCAGCGGTTCGCCGGGGCGGCGCACGGAGACGTTCACGTCAGCACGAAGGCTGCCCTTCTCCATGTCGCCGTCGCAGGTGCCGAGATAGCGCAGGATCGTGCGCAGCTTGGTCACGTAGGCCTTCGCTTCCTCGGAGGAGCGCAGGTCAGGCCGCGAGACGATCTCCATCAGCGCCACGCCCGAGCGGTTGAGGTCGACGAAGCTGCGGGTTGGGTCCTGATCGTGCAGCGACTTCCCGGCATCCTGCTCCAGATGCAGGCGCTCGATGCCGACAGTAATCGACGAGCCGTCGGCCATGTCGACCAGCACCTCGCCTTCGCCGACGATCGGGTCCTTGTACTGTGAGATCTGATAGCCCTGCGGTAGGTCCGGGTAGAAGTAGTTCTTCCGGTCGAACACCGAGCGCAGGTTGATCCTGGCCTTGAGGCCGAGGCCGGTGCGGACGGCCTGGGCCACGCACTCGGCATTGATCACCGGCAGCATGCCGGGCATCGCGGCATCGACGAGCGAGACGTGATCGTTCGGCTCACCGCCGAACTCGGTCGAAGCTCCGGAGAACAGCTTCGCCCGGCTGGCAACCTGGGCGTGGATCTCCATGCCGACGATCACCTCCCAGTCGTGGAGGCCGCCCTTGATCAGCTTCTTGGGGTCGACGGGTGCGTTCATGGTCGTTTGGGCCGAGATGAGCTTGGCGGGTATCTCCCACCCGCAACCTCATCCCGAGGTGCCCACGCCGGCGGGCCTCAAAGGAGGGCTCCAGGGATCGCGCGACCGGCTGGAGGGCTCCTTCGAGGCCTCCGCTGCGCTCCAGCGCCTCAGGATGAGGTCGCGGGTGGGAGCTGATTGTGTCCGGCCACTTACGGGCCGCTTCGCGAAAAGATCAAGCGCGGCGTCCCACGGCCCGGCGTGCGCCGTAGCCGGCGATTGCCCAGAGCAGTGCCGCGACGGCGCGGACCGGGAAGAAAGTCGGCCCGTCATGGGTGATGGGCGCCGGCCAAGGGATGCCGGCCGCGCTCACCGCGTAGGAGAACAGCACGGAGAAGGCGAACGCCGCGATCGCCGCGATGAACAGCTTGCCGAACTGGCTGGCGGTCCAGCCGAGATAGACGGCCACGACGATCAGCGCCGGGTCGAACCCGGCCCAGATCCAGACGGTCCAGGGGTAGAAGGGAACGGTCATGCCCACCAGGGCTCTGGGAGGACGGTCCGGCCGGCCGCGTCCTCAATGACCTGGGCCACCGCGAACAGCGTCTCCTCGTCGAAGGGCCGGCCGATGAGCTGCAGCCCGAGGGGCAACCCCTGGGCGTCGAGCCCCGCCGGCACGGCGATGCCCGGCAGCCCGGCCATGTTCACCGTCACGGTGAACACGTCGTTGAGGTACATCTCCACCGGGTCGGCCGAGGCCTTCTCGCCGATGCCGAAGGCGGCCGACGGGGTGGCAGGGGTGAGGATCGCATCGACGCCGTCGGCGTAGGCGACCTCGAAGTCGCGCTTGATCAGCGTGCGGATCTTCTGCGCGCGGACGTAGTAGGCGTCGTAATAGCCGGCCGACAGCACGTAGGTGCCGATCATGATCCGGCGCTTCACCTCGCGGCCGAACCCGGCCGCGCGGGTGTTCTCGTACATCCCGGCGATGTCCTTGCCCGGGACGCGCAGGCCGTAGCGCACGCCGTCGTAGCGGGCGAGGTTCGAAGAGGCCTCGGCCGGGGCGACGATGTAGTAAGCCGGCAGCGCGTAGGACGTGTGCGGCAGCGAGATGTCCTTGAGGGTCGCGCCGGCCGCCTTGAGCCATGCGGCGCCCTCGTCCCAGAGCTTCTGGATCTCGGCCGGCATGCCGTCGACCCGGTACTCCTTCGGGATCCCGATGGTCAGGCCCTTGACGCCGCGCGACACCGCGGCCTCGAAATTCGGCACCGCGAGGTCGGCGCAGGTCGTGTCGCGCGGATCGGGGCCGGCCATGGAGCCGAGCAGGATCGCGCAGTCGCGGACCGTGCGGGCAATCGGGCCCGCCTGATCGAGGGAGGAGGCAAATGCCACCGTCCCCCAGCGGGAGCAGCGCCCGTAGGTCGGCTTGATCCCGACCGTCCCGGTGAAGGCGGCAGGCTGGCGGATAGAACCGCCGGTATCGGTTGCGGTGGCGCCGAGGCAAAGCCGCGCCGCAACGGCGGCGGCCGAGCCTCCCGACGAGCCGCCGGGCACCAGCGGCGCGTCAGACCCCTTGCGGCGCCAGGGAGAGACCACGTTGCCGAAGGCGCTGGTCTCGTTGGACGAGCCCATGGCGAATTCGTCGAGGTTGAGCTTGCCGAGCATCACGGCGCCGTCGCGCCACAGGTTGGCCGAGACCGCCGATTCGTAATGCGGCTCGAAGGTCTCCAGGATCTTCGAGCCCGCCGTGGTGGTCACGCCGTCGGTGCAGAAGAGATCCTTGATCCCGAGGGGGATGCCCTCCAGCGGCCGTGCCGCGCCGGCGGCGATCTTCTGGTCCGAGGCCTCAGCCATCTGCAGGGCGCGGTCCGGCGTCTCCAACAGGTAGGCGTTCAGCGCGCGGGCCTTGCCCATCGCGTCGAGGTGAGCCTGCAACAGCTCGCGGGCCGAGATCCGCTTCGCCTTCAGAGCGTCGCGCGCCTCGGCCAGGGTGAGTTCGTTCGGATTCACGCTGTTCACGTCCCCGCGCGTCGTCGCGCCTGCTCGCCAAAGATCCGGCCCGGAAAATTCAGCCCGCAAGGGCTACTCGACCACCTTCGGGACGAGGAAGTAGTTGTCCTCGGTCTCGGGGGCGTTGGCCACCACGTCGGCGGCGCGGCCGCCCTCCGTGACCACGTCCTCGCGCTTCTTCATCGCCATCGGGGTGACCGAGGTCATCGGCTCGACCCCGGAGACATCAACGGTGCTGAGTTGCTCGACGAAGGCGAGGATGGCGTTGAGCTCGCCCTGAAGCGGTCCGACCTCGTCGTCGGTGACTGCGATCCGCGCCAGATGCGCGATGCGCCGAACCGTCTTCTCGTCGACCGACATGCCGTCCCGTTCAATCCAGATCGGGAGCAGCCTCCCGAGATCGATCGGGCTATAGCATCGGGTTTCGACGCGCCGCAACGCGCCACACCGCAAAGGCTTGGCGCTCCCTAAATCGTCAGGACAAAGCCGACCGATGCCGGAGCCGTTGCGCCGAGACGTCGTTCAGGTCACGACGTGGTTCGGCGTCACCGAGATCTCGATGCTGATCCCGGCCTGCCGTGCTGGCCGCACCAGGGATTGTGTGAAGCCGGCAACAAGGATCTCGAAGGCGAGCAGCAGCATCCAGCAGTGCTTGCGCGTGAGCGCGTGGCGGCGCGGAGCCGGAGCGAAGCGATTGAGCGTGCCGGTCGTCGACAAGGCGGTACCCGGGGTGTGGGTTAACGATGCGTTAACCTACCTATTGGTGAACGGCTCCGCGCGCAGCCGGGGTGATCTACGGAGAGGGTTAAGGCTGTGGATGGCGGGGCGGAAGCGATGTGGGAGCGGCTGTTTCTCAGTCTGACGCCGGGTCTGACGGCCGACGCCGCAGCCCTCGACCGCGCGGCGGCGGAGTTGGGCTTCGCGCTGCCGGCCTCCTATCGGGCCTTCTGTCGAACCTGCGGCGTCGGCTTGGCGGCCGAACGGTTCAGGATCGCCGTCCCGGTTCCGTTCGAGGCCAGCGATCTGCTGAGCCAAGCCGGTCTCATTGCCCACAGCGTTGGCGCCGCCGTGCAGATGCTGGAGGACGGGTCGGAGCCTCACCGCTTCGATGTCGAGGGCGACGATCCGAGCGTGGTCGAGCGCGCTTGCTTCTTCGCCGCGGGCGACGATGGCAGCTTCCTGTTTTGGGATGTGTCGGGCGGTGGCGAGGAGTACGACATCTGGCTGCTCGCGCCCGACCTCGTGACGGTCCTGTTCGGCGGCGAGAGCCTTTTTGACTTCTTCGCGCGGGTCATCGGCCCGGCGGCTGCCCTGGTCCTCGAACCCGGCCAGGAACCGCTCCCTGCCCGGTTCGAGGGCTTCTCCGAAGCGACCCTGGCCCGAAGCGCGCAGGCGGCACCATGAACCACGACGCGATCCGTGCGTTCGCGGCCGCATCTCAGGGCGGGGCACGGCTGATCGGCATCGACCTCGGCACCAAGACGATCGGGCTCGCCCTGTCCGACCTGGGCCGCCAGATCGCGACGCCGCTGGAGACGATCCGACGGGTGAAGTTCACACCGGACGCGCAGCGGCTCGCCGCCCTGTGCCGGCAGCACGCCGTGGGCGGCCTCGTCGTCGGCCTGCCGCTGAACATGGATGGCAGCGAGGGGCCCCGGGTGCAATCGACCCGCGCCTTCATGCGCAACCTCGCCCCGATCCTGCCGCTGCCCCACGTCTTCTTCGACGAACGCCTGTCGACCGCCGTGGTCACCCGGGCGCTGATCGAGGCCGACGCCTCGCGAGCCCGCCGCGGCGAGTTGGTCGACAAGCTCGCCGCCGCCTACATACTTCAAGGCTGTCTCGACGTGATGCGCAACCTCGCCGACGCAGATGCTGCGGAGGATCCAATCAGCGGCTGACGAGCGAGACCGTGCCACTGGCGTGGCGTTCGATCCGGCCGTCCAGTTCCAGCTCCAGCAGGACGGTCTGCACCACCCTCGCCCCGACCCCCGCGCTCCGTGCCAAGTCGTCGGTGCCGACTGGGCTGGGGCTCAAGAGAGCGACGATCCGCGCGCGGGGATAGAAGGGTTCGGACGGATCGTCCTCAGGCTCGTCGTATACGCCGGTCGGGCCTCGACTGAAGAGGTCCGGCAGGTTGCATGGGGCCGCGGCGTAGGCGTCGAGGTCGATCTCGTCCCAGAAGTCCGGCTGCTCTGCGAGATCCGGGCCGCCGCGGGCGGGCGCCACCTCTGCATCCGGGCCGCCCTCGATGATCGGGCCGAGGACGTCCAGGACGTGGGACACGTCCGAAACGAGGGTGGCGCCGTGTCGGATCAGGTCGTTGGTACCCTCTGCCCGGGGATCGAGCGGCGAACCCGGCACCGCGAAGACCTCGCGGTTCTGCTCCAGGGCAAACCGTGCCGTGATGAGCGAGCCGGAGCGCCGCGCTGCCTCGACGACGACGGTGCCGTAGGCGAGGCCCGAGATGATGCGGTTGCGCCGGGGAAAGTCGCGTCCGCGCGGTTCCCATCCCATCGGCATTTCAGCGAGCACCGCGCCGCCCTCCGCCAGGATCGCCTCGACCAGCGTCGCATGGCTCGCCGGGTAGATCCGGTCCTGGCCGCCGGCCATCACCGCGACGGTCCCGGTCTGCAGGCTCGCCCTGTGGGCCCGCACGTCGATGCCCCGGGCGAGGCTCGAGACGACGACGAGGCCGGCCTCGCCGAGTCCGCGGCTCAGGCGCTCCGTGAAGGCAAGCCCGGCGGTCGAGGCGTTACGCGAGCCGACCAATGCGACGGCGGGCTGGCTCAGAATCGGCGCGCCGCGGAGCGCCAGGAGCGGAGGGGCGGCGTCGGTGCGCTGGAGCAGCCGGGGATAATCCGCCTCGCCGGTGGCGATGAACCGGCCACCCAGGCGGCCAAGGGCCGCGATCTCGTCCTCGGCCTGTGTCCGGCTCGGTGGCGCGATGCGCCGGCCCTGGCGGCGGGTGAGGTCCGGAAGCGCGTCGAGGGCCGTGGAGGCGCCGCCGAATCGATTGACGAGGGCGCGGAAGGTGCGGGGGCCGACACCCTCGGTCCGAATCAGACGCAGCCATTCGATCCGCTGCGCATCGGTGAGCTGCATTCATCCCCCACGGTGCGCGTCGCGCGCTCAGCCTTTCTGGCCGATGCGCCCCTCCGTGCCGGCCGCGAGTCGGCGAATGTTGGGCGCGTGCTTCCACCATAGCAGCATGCCCAAGATGAGAAACAGCAAAGCTTGGGCCGGCGCGCCGACCGCCCACAAGATCACGGGTGTCACCGCGGACGCCGCCAACGCCGCGAGCGACGAATACTTGAGAGCGAAGGCGAGGCCGAGCCAGATCGCGGCGAAGATGCCCAGCGCGGGCGGGCTGAAGGCGAGGAGGACACCGATAAACGTCGCAACGCCCTTGCCGCCCTTGAATCCGAGCCAGATCGGGAAGAGGTGGCCCAAGAACGCTCCCAGACCAGCGGCGAGCGCCGGGCCCTCGCCCAGATTCCGGGCGATCAGCACTGCGGCGGTCCCCTTGAGGGCGTCGCCCAGCAGGGTTGCAGCGGCCAAGCCCTTCCGCCCTGTCCGGAGTACGTTGGTGGCGCCAATGTTGCCCGAGCCGATCGCCCGCACATCACCGAGCCCGGCGAACCGCGTCAGGATCAACCCGAATGGGATCGAGCCCAGGGCGTATCCGAGGAGGAGGCCGCCCAGCGCGGCCGGGGTCACGAGATCAGGTGGCATCAGGCGGCCACCGGATAGTCTTCGGTTGCGTGAACGATCCGGCCGCCGACCAACGTTAACGCGGCCGCCCCCTGCAGGCGCGCCTCGTCGAAGGGCGAGTTCTTTGACCGTGACTTCAGCCGGTGCTTGTCCAGCACGTAGGGCAGATCGGGATCGATCAGGATGAGGTCGGCGGGGGCGCCGACCACGAGGCGCCCGGCGCTCCGACCGAGGATGCGGCCCGGATTGACGGTCAGCGCCGCGATCAGTTTGGGCAGGGCGAGATCGCCGGTATGGACGAGGCGCAGGGCGGCGCCGAGCAGGGTCTCGATTCCCAGGGCGCCATCCGCCGCTTCCGCGAAGGGCAGGCGCTTGGTTTCAACATCCTGCGGATTGTGATCGGAGACGACGACGTCGATCACGCCCTCGCCCAGTGCGCGCACCACGGCCTGTCGGTCGGCCTCGTCGCGCAGGGGCGGCGAGAGCCGGCAGAACGTGCGGTAATGGCCGATGTCGTTCTCGTTGAGGACGAGATTGTTGACCGAGACGCCGCAGGTCACGGGCAGGCCGTCCTCCTTGGCCCGGCGGACGATCTCGACAGAATCAGCGCAGGAGATCATCGCCGCGTGGTAGCGGGCACCTGTCAGCCGAACGAGGCGGATGTCCCGTTCAAGCATCACGGTCTCGGCCTCGCGGGGGATCCCCATCAAGCCGAGACGCGAGGCGAGTTCGCCCTCGTTCATCACGCCTTCGGCGACGAGCTCTGCGTCCTCGACGTGCTGCATCACCAGCGCATCGAAATCCCGAGCGTAGGTCAGCGCGCGACGCAAAACTTGCGCGTTCGCCACGGCCCGCAACCCGTCGGTGAAGGCGACCGCGCCGGCTTCCTTGAGCAACCCAAACTCGGTCATCTCCCGGCCGGCCAGACCCTTGGTGATGGCGGCGGCGGGCAGGACGTTGACGCTCGCCGTGTCGCGGGCGCGCCGAAGCACGAAGTCGACGATCGCTGGTCCGTCGATCACCGGGTTCGTGTCGGGCATGCACACCAGGGTGGTGACGCCCCCCGCGGCTGCGGCGGCACTCGCTGAGGCCAGGGTCTCGCGGTGTTCGGCGCCCGGCTCGCCGACGAAGGCCCGCATATCGATCAGACCGGGCGTCAGCACATGCCCGGCACAATCGATTCGCGCCGCCTCTGCCGGGGCGCCTGGAGCATGTCCGGCGGCGATGTCGGCAATGCGGCCGTCTTTCACGAGAATCGCGCCGGCGGTCTGGCGGCCGGTCTCGGGATCGAGGAGGTTTGCGTTCGCCAGAAGATAGCTGCTCACTGAGGCGCCCTCGCCGAAGAAGCCGGACCGTCGAGGCGTATAGCGAGACCGGCGGCCGCCATGTGCGCCTTCGCCTCGGCGACGCTCGCCTGCCCGAAATGGAAGATGGAGGCTGCCAGGACGGCGCTCGCCCCGCCCTCGGCCACGCCGGCCACGAGGTCGTCGAGGCCGCCGACACCGCCGGACGCGATCACCGGCACCGTCACGGCATCGCTGATCGCCCGCGTCAAGGCGAGGTCGTAGCCGGAGCGGGTCCCGTCCTTGTCCATGGAGGTGACCAGCAACTCGCCGGCCCCCTTACTGGCAACCAGCCGCGCGAAGGCCACGGCGTCGATTCCGGTGGGATCGCGGCCGCCGTGGGTGAAGATTTCCCAGGCGGCGGGCGCTCCGGGCGGCGACACGCGCTTGGCGTCTATCGCCACGACGATGCATTGAGCGCCGAATTTTTCCGCGGCCCGCGCCACGAGATCCGGATCCTTCACGGCGGCGGTGTTGATCGCGACCTTGTCGGCGCCGGCGAGCAGCAGGGCGCGCACGTCCTCGACGGTTCGGACGCCGCCGCCCACGGTGAGCGGCATGAAGCAGGCCTCGGCGGTGCGGCTGACGATGTCGAGCAGCGTGCCGCGGGCCTCCCGGCTCGCCGTGATGTCGAGGAAGCACAACTCGTCGGCGCCGGCCGCGTCGTAGACCTTGGCGGCCTCGACGGGATCGCCGGCATCGCGCAGGCCCTCGAAGCGGACGCCCTTCACGACGCGCCCGTCCTTCACGTCGAGGCAGGGAATGATGCGGGTCTTGAGCACGGCGTCCCGGGGGTTCGGTCAGGCTTCGGGATCGATCGCGATAGGGCGATCCAAGATGTCCTGATAGGTGTATGGGCAGGCCGCTGGGAAGCGCTTCACCAGGAAGCCCGTTTCCCTGGCTGCCTCGAGGCGGGCGACCCGGTACGCCTTCGCCACGGCTTCGGCGAGGCGCCCCTTCAATCCTGGGCTCTCAGCAAGTTCCTTCGCGATAAGGACGCGATGGGTCGCGATTGGTATGGCCCAGCTTCGCGCCCGCTTTACGGGTCGAAAGTCGAACTTCAGCATATGGACCAGCACGACGCGCAAGGCGCTCACCACGCTGGCGAACCGGCTCCTGAACAAGCTCTCGATCTCACCAGCCAAGCTCCCGCGATCCAGGCCGGAGAGGTCGACCGACCGCAGGCCCGCGCTCCGCTCCTGCGTCCAGATATGGAAATCGTTCGTGTAGGCCGTTTCTGCCGATGCGGGCCGGGTCTTCAACGCCGTCATCGAAGCCTCCCACTTCGGCGCCTCCGTCACAGACGGTCTATCACGAAGCAGGGCCGCGCGCCGCAGCGATCGCCGCCAGTGCCGCGGCCGGATCGATGCGGCCGTCATAGAGCGCTCGTCCCGTGATCGCGCCGGCGATAAGAGCGCAATCCGGCTGCAGCAGGCGGTGCACGTCGTCGATCGACGCGAGGCCGCCGGAGGCGATCACCGGGATGCGTACGGCCTGCGCCAGCGCCAAGGTCATCTCGACGTTCAGGCCCTTGAGGATCCCGTCACGGGCGATGTCGGTGTAGACGATCGCCGCCACACCCGCGTCCTCAAATCGGCGGCCCAGCTCCTCCGCCGTCATGCTGGACGTCTGTGCCCAGCCCTCGACGGCGACGCGGCCGTCTTTCGCGTCGATGCCGACGGCGATCTTGCCCGGATGCTTGCGTGCGGCTTCCCGGACGAAGCCCGGGTCGCGCACCGCCGCGGTGCCGATGATCACCCGTGCCACACCCTTCGCGAGCCAGCCCTCGAGAGTCTTCATCTCGCGGATGCCGCCGCCGAGCTGCACCGGGACCGTGACGCGCGCGAGGATCGCGTCCACCGCCTCGGCGTTGCGCGGCGCGCCCGCGAAGGCGCCGTCGAGATCGACCACATGAAGCCAGGAGAAGCCCTGCGCCTCGAAGATCGCGGCCTGCGCCGCCGGATCGTCGCCGAAGACCTTGGCCTGCGCCATGTCCCCCTGGATGAGGCGGACGCAGCGTCCCTCCTTCAGGTCGATCGCCGGGTACAGGATCACGGGCGCGTCTGTCCTTCTTGTCGGGGCCGCACTGCGCTCACGGGCGCCAGTTGAGAAAATTGGCGATGAGGGCGAGGCCCAGCCGCTGACTCTTCTCGGGATGGAATTGCGTGCCGGCGACGTTGTCGCGCGCGACCATGGCGGTAACCGGCCCGCCATACTCTGCGCGGGCGACCACGTCGTCCGGGCGCTCGGGTGTGAGCGCGTAGCTATGTACGAAGTAGGCGTGGAGGCCGTCTGCGCCGGTCGGGATCCCGGTAAGGAGGGCGTGGTCGCGTTCAGCCCGCAGGGTGTTCCAACCCATATGCGGGACCTTGAGCGTCGGATCCGCCGGGCGGATCGGGCCGACATCGCCCGGGATCCAGCCGAGGCCCGGGGTCGTGGTGTATTCGAGGCCGCGGGTCGCGAGGAGCTGCATGCCGACGCAGATCCCCAGGAAGGGGCGGCCGGCCTCATGGGCGGCATGCGTCATCGCCTCGACCATGCCGGGCACCGCGTCGAGCCCGCGACGGCAATCCGCGTAAGCGCCGACGCCCGGCAGGACGACGCGGTCGGCCGAAGCCACCACGTCCGGCTCCGACGTCAGGCAGATCCGCGCGTTGCGGCCGCTCTCGCGGGCGGCGCGCTCGAAGGCCTTGGCGGCGGAATGAAGGTTTCCCGACCCGTAATCGATGATCGCGACGATCTCAGTGCTCATGCTCGTCTCGCGCACTGACTCACCGGGCGCCTTCCTGCGCAGGGAACAGACCGATGACTGGGTCCGTGCGCCGGCTGGGTCCGCTCGGGAACGGGGCACGGGGTGCGGTCGGGCTCGCTCCGATCCAGCGCTGCAGCGCCCGAGCCTCCGCCTCCTCGGGCGACGATGCGACTACGGCATCGCGCGCCGGCCACCCGCGCCGGGCCAGCGTCCAGCGCCGAAGGCTCGATGCTTCGAGTCCGATCAGCCACGCTGCGAGGACCGTGACGAACACGCCGGCGCCGGTGGACAGGTCCAGGAAGATTCCCAGCCCCGCCAGCGCCACGAGCCCGATCAACACGATCAGTGCCGCGATCCAGAGGCGATGGAATAGGAACCACACAACGGTGAAGGCGAAGGCCGACCACGAGAAGCCGTCCTGCACCAGCTTGGCGCGGTCGAGGCCGATCGACTCGCCCGGCCGTGCCTCATCCGGCAGGTGGAGCGTGTAGCTGCGCATCCGCATCGCGAAACTCCGACAGCGTGCGCCGCGAGGGCCGTGTGGCCGATCCGGACGCCCGACGACAACAAGTCTACAGGGAGCCCTTGGTGGAGGGAACGCGCCCCTCCTCCCGCGGATCGATCGCCACGGCCTTCCGCAAGGCCCGGGCCAGTCCCTTGAAGCAGCTTTCCGCGATATGGTGGGCGTTGTCCCCGTAGAGCGTCTCGACGTGCAAGGTCAGCCCGGCATTCATCGCGAAGGCCTGGAACCACTCGCGCACCAGCTCGGTGTCGAAATTTCCGATCTTCTCAACCCGAAAGGCGGTGCGGAACACCAGGAAAGGACGACCTGAGATATCGACGCAGACGCGGGTGAGCGCCTCGTCCATCGGCAGGTGAATGTCGGCGTAGCGGGTGACGCCACGCTTGTCGCCGAGTGCCTTGGCGAAGGCCTGTCCGAGCGCGATGCCGCAATCCTCGGCCGAGTGATGCTGGTCGATGTGTAGGTCGCCGTCGACCTTCACGTCGAGATCGAAGAGGGCGTGCCGCGCCAGGAGATCCAGCATGTGATCGAGGAAGCCGATTCCCGTGGCTATCGTCGATTGGCCGGTCCCGTCGAGAGCCACGGAGACCGCGATGTCGGTTTCCGCGGTCTTCCGGCTGATGGTGGCGCTGCGCATCTTGGTCTGAACTTCGTCTCAGGGGCGATTGTGGCCGCCCCGCCTTCTAGAGGGACTCTCTTCGGAATGGAAAGGGCGTTCCCTAGCCGGCCAGCACCCGTCCCGCCACGGCGTCGAGCTTCGCGAGCAGCGCCGGATCCCGCACGGAAGGCGCCGTCATGATCGCGCCCTCAAGCGCCCGGTGGGAACCCGCCGGACAGGGTTCGCGCTCGCCTGGAAAGTCGCGCGCCAGCCGTGCCACCACGCGCGCGGCCTTGTCGGCATTGGCGCGGGCGACCGCGATCACGGAGGCCACGTCCACGGCGTCGTGGCCGGGATGCCAGCAATCGTAGTCGGTCACCATCGCGATGGTCGCGTAGGTGATCTCCGCCTCGCGGGCGAGCTTGGCCTCCGGCATGTTGGTCATGCCGATCACGTCGAAGCCCTGTGCCTTGTAGGCGCGGGATTCTGCCAGCGAGGAGAATTGCGGGCCCTCCATGCAGACATAGGTACCGCCGCGGTGCACTGCGATCTGCTCGGCCTTAGCCGCCTGGGCGATCCGCGCCTGAAGACCGGGACCCACCGGGTGCGCGAGGGAGACATGGGCGACACAGCCGTCGCCGAAGAATGAGGAGGCACGCCCGTAGGTGCGGTCGACGAACTGGTCGACGAGGACGAACAGGCCCGGCGGCAGCTCCTCGCGGAACGAACCGCAGGCCGAGAGAGCGACGAGATCGGTGACCCCTGCCCGCTTCAGGGCATCGATGTTGGCGCGGTAGTTGATACCCGATGGCGAGAGCCGGTGGCCGCGCCCGTGCCGGGCCAGAAATACGACTTTCGTGTCGCCGATCCGCCCGATCCGCAGGGCGTCCGAGGGCTCGCCCCAGGGAGAAGCCACGCGCTCCTCACAGACATCCTCGAGACCCGGCAGCTCGTAGACGCCGGAGCCGCCCATCACGCCGAGTACCGCTGCCGTCATGAAGGTATCCCTGTCGTGGCGCGGCGCTTCGAAGAGCCGCTAGTCCTACCCGTGACCTCGTCCTGAGGTGCCGGGGCGAAGCGGAGGCCTCGAAGGAAACCTCCAGGTTCCGCGGTAATTGGAGCCCACTTGAGGCCGCTGCGCCGACGCTCAGGACCAGGTTTGGGGGTGGATCGGCTCGTGTTCCCCGAGCCGATCATCGCGGAAATGACGGGTTAACATGGGGATCCAGCTCAAAAAAGATGGGCCTCCGCAAGGGAGGCCCAACCAGCTTCGTCGATCCGAGGTGAGATCTCAGTAGGCCTTGTGCAACTCCGGCTGGAGGCCGTGGACCTCGCCGCCGACATCGGCCCAGATCTTCTTCTTCACGTAGTACAGCAGCCCCGACAGGATGATCAGGAACAGGATCACCCGGAACCCCAGAGCCTTGCGGTCCATCATGTGCGGCTCGGCCGCCCACATCAGGAAAGCCGCGACGTCCTTGCCGTACTGATCGACGGTCTCGGGCACGACCGGCTGGCCTTGATCGTTCTTCGGGTAGGTGACCTGCCCGTCGGTGATCGGCGGCGGCATCGCGATGATGTGGCCGGGATAATATTTGTTGTAGTGGCCGCCATCCGGGACGGTGAAGTCCTTCGGCGCCTCTTCGTAGCCGTTGAGGAGCGCGTGGATGTAATCGGGCCCCTGCTCCGAATAGCCGATGAGGGGCAGCCAGTCGGTCAGGAAGTACAGCGAGCCGCGGGAGAAGGTCCGCGCCTTGGCGATCACCGAGAAGTCCGGAGGCGCCTTGCCGCCATTGGCCGCGGCTGCCGCCTGATCGTTCGGGAAGGGCGGCGGGAAGGTGTCGGCCGGGCGGCCCGGGCGATCGAACATGTCGCCCGCATCGTTCGGCCCGTCCTTGACCTGATAGGTCGCGGCGAGAGCTTTGACTTGGCTGGCGGTGAAGTCCGGGCCGCCCTCCTGCGCCAGATTGCGGAAGGCGACCAGCTTCATCGAGTGGCAGGCTGAGCAGACTTCCTTGTAGACTTGGAAGCCTCGCTGCAGCTGCGCGGTGTCGAAGCGGCCGAACGTGCCGGCGAAGCTCCAGTTCACGCGGGCCGGGATCGGCCCGCCATGTCCCTCCTGGGCGGAGGCCGGCGCGGCGCCGAACAGAAGTGCCGCAAGGGCGGCGGTCGAGAGGACGCGGGTCATCATCATGGTCCTGTCGTCAGCCCGTCAGCCCTTGGTGGTCGGAGCGGCGGCGGCACCCGCTGGCATGCCGGATCCGCTCACCTGCTTGCCTGGCCCGGTCACGCTCTCGAGGATCGAGCCCGGCAGCTTCTTCGGTGTCTCGAACAGACCGCAGAGCGGCATGACGATCAGGAAGTGGGCGAAGTAGTAGGCGGTGCAGACCTGCGATGCGATCACGTAGCCGCCCTCCGGAGGCTGCGAACCCAGCCAGCCGAGCAGCAGCGTGACGCCGATGAACACCCATAAGAACTGGCGGTAGATCGGCCGGTAGTTGCACGAGCGGATCCGCGACGTGTCGAGCCACGGCGCGAAGGCCAGGATGATCACCGCCGAGAACATCAGGATCACGCCACCGAGCTTGCTCGGGACCGCGCGCAGGATCGCGTAGAATGGCAGGAAGTACCATTCCGGAACGATGTGCGCGGGCGTCACGGCGGGATTCGCCTGGATGTAGTTGTCCGCGTGGCCGAGGAAGTTCGGCTGGAAGAACAGGAACCACGCGAACAGGATCATGAACACGCAGGTCGCGAACACGTCCTTGACGGTGGCGTAGGGCGTGAACGGCACCGCATCCTTGCTCGACTTGATCGGGATCCCGGCCGGATTGTTCTGACCCGTCACGTGCAGCGCCCAGACGTGCAGGATGACCACGCCGGCGATCATCCAGGGCAGCAGGTAGTGCAGGGAGAAGAAGCGGTTCACCGTCGGGTTGCCCACCGAGTAACCGCCCCAGAGCAGGGTCTGGATCGTGTCGCCGACCACCGGGATCGCCGCCAGGATGTTGGTGATGACTGTGGCACCCCAGAAGCTCATCTGGCCCCAGGGCAGCGTGTAGCCGAGGAAGGCGGTGGCCATCATCAGCAGGTAGATGACGACGCCGAGGATGTAGAGCACCTCGCGCGGGGCCTTGTACGACCCGTAGTAGAGCGCCCTGAACATATGAACGTAGACGGCCACGAAGAACATCGACGCGCCGTTCGCGTGCGCGTAGCGCAACAGCCAGCCGTAATTCACGTCGCGCATGATCTTCTCGACGGACGTGAAGGCGCCCGTCGCCGAAGGTTCATAGTGCATCGCCAGCCAGACGCCGGTGATGATCTGGATCCCCAAGAATGCGGCGAGGATCGCCCCGAAGGTCCAGAAGTAGTTGAGGTTCCGCGGAACCGGGTAGGCAATGAAGGACGAGTGCACCAGCCCAGCGATGGGCAGGCGCGCCTCGAACCATTTGGCCACGCGGCTCTTGGGGACGTAGGTGCTGGCCGTTCCGCTCATGCTTCCGTCCTCCTCAAGCCGCTTCCTTGCCGCCTTCGCCGATCCGGATCTTCGTATCCGTCTGGAAGGCGTAAGGCGGGATCGGCAGGTTGATGGGCGCTGGTCCGTGGCGCACGCGACCCACCGCGTCGAATTGCGAGCCGTGGCATGGGCAGGCCCAGCCCTCGAAATTGCCCTGGTGGCCGATCGGCACGCAGCCGAGATGCGTGCAGTTGCCGTAGACGATGAGCCACTGGTCGTGGCCATTCTTGACCCGCGTCGTGAAGGCGGCGGGATCGATCATCGCCGAGAGTGGCACCGCCTTCATGTCGCCCACCTCCTTCTCGGTGAGCTTGCGGACGAAGATCAGCTTGCCGCGCCAGAAGACGTTCACGATCTGCCCGTCCTGGATCGGCGCCAGGTCGACCTCGATCGGGGCGCCGGCCGCGATCGTATCGGCGTCGGGCGCCATGGAGGAGATCAGCGGCCAAGCGGCAGCGCCTGCTCCGACGGCGAGCGCGGCACCGGTGGCGAGGAAAAGGAAATCACGGCGGCTGCCGTCATGCCCGTGCGTCGCGGGGGCGGCGGCTGATGTGTTCGCCAAGGTCTCGAACCTCCAGAGAGCGGGCCCTCACCGTGCCGGACGAGGGAGGCGCGCCGCTTGACGTGCGGGTTTGTCGGCTCGGCCGAACCACAGCACTTTAATTCTAAACTGTGCAATGCGACCGCCCGTCGCCCGGAGTCAAGCCGACGGCCAGATCGCGCGCGCATCTCGCGCAGTAAGCGGGGCCGTATGTTACTGCGGTGCGGTAGACAGGGCACTCCCGCGACCGCCTGAGGCTGGTTCGATTCTTCCACCCCGGCTTCCGTTCCGGGATGCGCCCGCCTCATGTCGCGCCCGTGAGTCGGTGCCACCTCAGGACCAGCAGGCTCGCCACCGCGAAGAGCCCCGCGCAGAAGCCGAACCAGATTCCGTAGCCCTGGAAGCCGCCGCCCCAGGCCAGCGCGGCGCCGAGCGGCACGCCGAGGCCCCAGTAACCCCCGATCGCGATCCACATCGGGACCCGGGTGTCCTGCAGACCGCGCAGCATGCCAAGCGCCACCGACTGCACGCCGTCAGCCACCGCGAAGAGCGCCGCGAAGCCGATGAAGGCGGCCGCGATCGGCAGGATGGCGTCGTTGACGGGGTCGCGCAGGTCGAGAAACAGGCCGGTGAGCCGTTCCGGAACGAGGAGCTGGGTGAACGCGCAGAGCGTCATGAAGACGAAGGCGAGCCCCAGCGCGACCGCGCCGGACCGTCGTACGCCGCTCCCGTCCCGGCGCCCGAAGGCCAATCCGACCCGTACGGTTGCGGCCTGGGCGACACCGTTGGGCACCATAAAGCACACGGCCGCGATCTGGATCGCCACTGCGTGGGCGGCGAGCTGGCTCGCCCCGAACAGGCCCATACCGAGGGCGGCGGCCTCGAATAGGCCCGCCTCGGCCAGGCCGGTCGCCACCATCGGCAGGCCGAGCCGGAAGACGGCGGCCAGCCGCGCGCCGTCGAAACGCCAGAGCCCCTGGAGGAGCCGATAGCGCCGGAGTCGTGGATTGCACAGAACTACGGCGACCAGAAGAGCGAGGCTGAACACCGACGAGCACAGCGTGGCGGCGCCGATCCCCGCCATGCCAAGGCCGAGGCCCGCAGGAAAGGCGAGCCACAGGCCGAGGGTGACGTTCACCGGAAGCGCAACGAGGCTCGCGGCCAGCGCCCAGCCCGGCCGTTCCAAGGCGGCGAGCGCGCCCCGCACGGCCATGAACAGCAGGGCCGGCCACATCGCCCATTGCAACACGCGCATATAGGCGCCCGCCGCCTCGGCCAGGGCCGGCGGCTCTCCGATCGCGGCGAGCAGCGGGCCGGTGTACCAGAGGAGCCCCATGAGGGGCGCGGACACCAGGGTGGCGGCCCAGAGGCCAGCCCGAAGGGTACGCCGCGCGGCGTGGCTCGCGCCTGGATCGCCCCCGAGCGCTGCAGCGGTCAGCGGTGCCACCGTCCCGGTCAGGCCGAGGCCGCCGATGAACAGGATGAAGTAGAGCCCGTGCGCCAGCGTCGCCGCCGCAAGGTCCTCGGCACCGAGGCGACCGAGCAGGACGACGTCGGCCATGATCAGGCCGTGCTGGGCGAGGTTGATGAGCACGAGCGGCCCCGATAGCGCCAGTGTCGCGCGCAATTCGTGGAGCCAGGGACGGTGCAACGGGGCCCCTTCCCGCGCGGGAAGGCCCGCGAGGTCGAGTGCCGGCATGGAACGCTCTCGGGATGTCTCAAATCTGAACGGATCGGCCGCGATGACGCGGTGACCTCGGCGCCGCGACCCGTCTGGGCCGGCGCCGCCATCGCCTAGCTGCGCAAGGCGTCGGAAACATGTCGCGCCCGCCGATCCGGCGTCAGCCAGCCCTCGGGCGTTTTCGGCGGATCCCGATCGGCCAGAAAGCCGCCTGACTGACGCGCCCAGAGGCCGGCGTAGACGCCGCCGCGGGCGACAAGTTCTGCGTGCGTGCCCTCCTCGACGATCCGTCCGCGGTCGATGACCACGAGCCTGTCGAGGGCCGCGATGGTCGACAGGCGGTGAGCGATGGCGAGCACGGTCTTGCCGGCCATCAGCGTGTCGAGGGAATCCTGGATTGCAGCCTCGACCTGGCTATCGAGCGCGGAGGTCGCCTCGTCCAGGATCAGGATCGGCGCGTCCTTGAGCATGACCCGCGCGATGGCGATCCGCTGGCGCTGGCCGCCTGAGAGCTTCACGCCGCGCTCACCCACCTGGGCGTCGTGGCCGCGCCGCCCCTTGTGGTCGACCAAGTCGGCGATGAACCTGTCGGCATGGGCCAACCGGGCCGCGCGCTCGATCGCCGCCTGATCGGCGTCAGGCCGCCCGTAGGCGATGTTATCCCGGATCGAGCGGTGCAGGAGCGACGTGTCCTGGCTGACCATCGCGATGGCCTCGCGCAAAGATGTCTGCGTCACCGTGGCGATGTCCTGGCCGTCTACCAGGATGCGGCCGCTCTCCACGTCGTAGAGCCGCAGGAGAAGTGTCGCCAGGGTGGACTTGCCCGCACCACTCACTCCCACCAGCCCGACCTTCTCGCCGGGTCGGATCGTCAGCGAGAAATCTTCGATGATGGTGGCATCGCCGCGCCCGTAATGGAACCCGACGTTCTCGAACCGGATCTCGCCCCCCGCGACCCGCAATGCGCCCGCGTCCGGCGCGTCCACGAGGGCGTGGGGCCGCGCCATCGTCTGCATGCTTTCCTGAACCACGCCGACATTCTCGAAGACGCCGCGGACCGTCTGCATCACCCAGCCGGACATGGCGATCAGGCGCAGGACCAGCGCAAGTCCCGCCGACGCCTCGCCGGTGGTCATCCCATTGCTCCGCCAGAGGATCAGACAGGCCGTCCCGGTTGCGATGAGGAGAGCGCTGTTGAGGAGCCCGAGCAGGCTGGTGGTCAGGGTCACCAAGCGGAACTGGTGCAGATAGGCCGCCGTGTGGACCTCAACGGCATCCCGCACCGCCGCCCGCTCCTCGCGGTCGCGGGCGAAGAGCTTCACGGTGAGGATGTTGGTGTAGCTGTCGACGATCCGGCCGATCAGCGTCGAACGGGTGTCGGCGGTGCGGTGGGAGCGCGACCGCGCCCGTGGCACAAACCACGTGGTCAGAGCCGCGTAGGCGGCAATCCATATCAGCACCGGCAGGACCAGCCACGGCGAGATCGAGCCGAACAGCCCGACCGCGGTGACGGCGTAGATCGCCACGTAGAGAAGCGTGTCGATGAAGACGACGGCGAGTTCGCGGACCGCCGGGCCCACCTGCACGACGCGGTTGGCGAGTCTGCCGGAGAAGTCGCCCTGAAAATACGAGAGCGAGTGGCCGAGCGTGTAGAGATGGGCACGCCAGCGGATCTGGTTAGTGGATTGTGGGACCACGAGCTGGTTGGAGAGCACCTCGTGGGCCCAGATCGAGACCGGTCGCACAACGGCGATGAGAAGGATCGCGAGCGTTAGCCCCGCCGCATGGTCGGAGAGCACTGTTGCCCGATCCGCCGTGCCGAGCAGATCGATGAACCAGCGCATGACGAGGTAAAGGGAGGCCTCGACCGTGCCGGCGATCACCGCAATGATGAACAGCAGCGCCAGCACGCCGCGGATCGGCCGCAGGTAAAACCACGCGAAGCCGAGGACCGACCGCGGCGGCATTCGCGTTTCGTCGAAGGGCGCGAACGGGTCGACTCGGCGCTCGAGCCAATCGAGGAACATGCTGCCGGGGGTGTGAGGCTGCGGGAGCCTTCATGTAAGTGCGGGCTGCCGCGTGCCAACCGTGCGGAGTGGTCGCGGCAGCAGTTCCGGTGTCCTGTCCGAAGGCCTCAGCGATTCAAGGCCAGCGCGGCGCCAGACTTGGTCAGCGCACCCTCCAGGCCGGCGCCTCCCTGCCGGAGGCGCGCCGCCACCGAGCCGCCGGGCTGATAGAGGTAGACTTCGCCGTCCCGGAAATCCCAGGCCGAGACCCGGGCCAGATCCTTGTTGGCGCACCCCGAAGCCGTAGCCTTGTACAGATCGAGGGCGGGCGCACTCGACAGGGTGACCTTGCAGTTCGCCCCGGTGGCGTCCCGCGCATCCCAGGAGCCGACCACGGACGCCCGCCCGCTCGCCACCACCGGGGGGGGCGGTGCCGGCGGGGTGACCGGCTCCGGGATCACGGTCGGCGCAGCGGGCGACAGCGCGGCTTGCGCACCGGGCGGCGGGGGCGCGTCGGGGCTCGCCGCGGCACCGGGCGGCGGTGCCAGGGGCGCCGCGGTCACGGTTCCCGACGGGATCGCGGTGACCGCGTCGAGGGATCCTTGCTGGGACGGGGCGCGGGTCCGCGGGCCGTCCAGGCGGCTCGACGCGCAGGCACCGAGGCTGGCGCTCAGGCAGAGGACGGCGAATGTCGGCAGATTCGGGCGCAGCATCGGTCCACTTTGAGTCGGGCTGAACGGGGCGCTGAAGCGCCAGCCGCCTGACTCCGATCCAAATGCGCTGACCGCAAGGCGGCCGCTCCCTCCGCAAACAAAACCGGTGCGAAGAGCCGGGCCTTTTCCCCCGGGTGTGACCGGAAGGCCTCACCGGGATGCGATCAAAGCGTGCGCTCGACCATCATCTTCTTGATCTCGGCGATCGCCTTCGCCGGGTTCAGGTTCTTCGGGCAGGTGTTGGCGCAGTTCATGATCGTGTGGCAGCGGTAGAGCCGGAACGGGTCGTGCAGACCGTCGAGGCGGTGACCGGTGTTCTCGTCGCGGGAATCGATTAGCCAACGATAGGCCTGAAGCAGCGCGGCCGGACCGAGGAACTTGTCGCCGTTCCACCAGTAGCTCGGGCACGAGGTGCTGCAGCAGGCGCACAGGATGCACTCGTAAAGCCCGTCGAGCCGCGAGCGGTCCTCAGGCGTCTGGCGCCACTCCTTCTCGGGCGCCGGCGTCTCGGTCTGCAGCCAGGGCTCGATCGCCGCGTGCTGCGCGTAGAAATTCGTGAGGTCCGGCACGAGGTCCTTGAGGACCGGCATGTGCGGCAGCGGGTAGATCCGGATCGCGCCGTCCTTGTCCTTGCGGGTCAAGACCGGCAGCGCGTTGTCGGGGCTCTTGCACTCGTCAATGCCCATCGTGCAGGCGAGCGCATTCTGGCCCTCGATGTTCATCGCGCAGGAGCCGCAAATACCTTCGCGGCAGGACCGGCGGAAGACCAGGGTCGAATCGACCTTGTTCTTGATCCACAGCAGCGCGTCGAGGACCATCGGACCGCAATCCTCGCGGTCGACCTGGTAGGTGTCGATCCGCGGATTGGCCCCGTCATCGGGGTTCCAGCGATAGATCTTGAAGGTCTGCAAGCTATTGGCGCCGGGCGGCGCCGGCCAGGACTTGCCCGGCGTGATCTGCGAGTTCTTCGGAAGATTGAACTGGGCCATGATGATCGTCAGCTTCCGCTGGAGCAGAATGGGGCAGTCGCACGGCCGGGACCGGCGACTGCGCGCATGACTCGGGATTTAAGATCAGTACACTCGCGCCTTCGGCTCGATGTACTGGATCTCGTTCGACATCGTGTAGGTGTGCACCGGGCGGTAATCGATGACCACTTGGTGCTGGCCCTCGTCGAGCCAGGACAAGGTGTGCTTCATCCAGTCCTTATCGTCCCGGTCCGGGAAGTCCTCGCGGGCGTGAGCGCCGCGAGATTCCGTGCGGTTCGCGGCCGACTCCATCGTGACGACCGCCTGGCCGATCAGGTTGTCGAACTCCAGGGTCTCCAGGAGGTCGGTGTTCCAGACCAGCGAGCGGTCAGTGACCTTCACGTCGGCGGCGGCGTTCCAGACCTTGTGGATCAGGCCCTTGCCCTCCTCCAGAACCTCGCCGGTGCGGAACACCGCGCAGTTGTTCTGCATGGTCTTCTGCATCTCGGCGCGCAACTCCGCGGTCGGCGTCGAGCCGTTGGCATTGCGGAAGCGGTCGAGACGCTCCAAGGCCTTGTCGGTCGCGCCCTTCGGCAGCTCCATGGCCCGGCCGTTCGGCTCGACGATCTCGGCGCAGCGCTTGCCGGCGGCGCGGCCGAAGACGACGAGGTCGATCAGCGAGTTGGAGCCCAGACGGTTGGCGCCGTGGACGGAAACGCAGGCCGCCTCGCCGATCGCCATCAGGCCGGGAACCACCGTGTCGGGGTTGCCATCGCGGAGCGTCAGCACTTCGCCGTGATAGTTCGTGGGGATGCCGCCCATGTTGTAGTGGACGGTCGGGATGACCGGGATCGGCTCCTTGGTCACGTCGACGCCCGCGAAGATCCGCGCCGATTCCGAGATGCCGGGCAGGCGCTCGTGCAGGATCTTCGGGTCGAGATGGTCGAGGTGCAGGTAGATGTGATCCTTGTTCTTGCCCACGCCGCGGCCGTCGCGGATCTCCATGGTCATGGAGCGTGAGACCACGTCGCGCGAGGCGAGGTCCTTGGCCGACGGCGCGTAGCGCTCCATGAAGCGCTCGCCCTCGGAATTCGTCAGATAGCCGCCCTCGCCGCGGGAGCCTTCGGTGATCAGGCAGCCCGCGCCGTAGATGCCGGTCGGGTGGAACTGCACAAACTCCATGTCCTGCAGCGGCAGGCCGGCGCGCAGCACCATGGCGTTGCCGTCGCCCGTGCAGGTATGGGCGGAGGTCGCCGAGAAATAGGCGCGCCCGTAGCCGCCGGTCGCCAGGATGGTCATCTGGGCGCGGAAGCGGTGGATCTCGCCGGTGGCCTGATCGAGGGCGATGACGCCGCGGCAGCGGCCCTCGTCGTCCATGATCAGGTCGAGGGCGAAGTACTCGATGAAGAAGTCGGTCTGGTTCTTCACTGCCTGCCCATAGAGGGTGTGCAGCATGGCGTGGCCGGTTCGGTCGGCCGCCGCGCAGGTGCGCTGGGCGGTGCCCTTGCCGTAATCGGTGGTCATGCCGCCGAACGGGCGCTGGTAGATCTTGCCTTCCTCCGTGCGGGAGAAGGGCACGCCCCAGTGCTCCAGCTCGTAGACCGCGGCGGGCGCGTTGCGCACGAGGTACTCGATGGCGTCCTGGTCGCCGAGCCAGTCCGACCCCTTCACGGTGTCGTACATGTGCCAGCGCCAGTCGTCCGGGCCCATGTTGCCGAGGGACGCCGAGATGCCGCCCTGTGCCGCGACGGTGTGCGAGCGGGTCGGGAACACCTTGGTGATGCAGGCTGTGCGCAGGCCGGCCTCAGAGCAGCCGACGGTGGCGCGCAGGCCCGCGCCGCCCGCGCCGACGATTACCACGTCGAAGGCGTGATCGTGGATCGTGTAGGCAGGCCCGCTGCCGTTCGTGCCGTTGGCGGCCATAATCGGCTCCTCGAGATTCGTTGATGCGGGTTCAGGCCGGCTGTCCGAAGCCGATCCGCAGGACCGCGTAGACGCAGGCCACGGCCACCAGGACCGCGTAGACGTTGTTGGCGAACACGGCGGCGATCTTGGTCGCCTGCGCGTGCACGTAATCCTCAATGATCACCTGCATGCCGATGCGCATGTGGAGGGTCACCGACAGGAACGCCAGGATGAGGATGATCGAGACGAAAGGGTTCGCGAGGACGTGGACTGCATCCGCATAGCCGCGCCCGGCCATCCGGGCGATGATGACCACGAAGGACAGCATCAGCACAGTGTTGGTCACTGCGGTGATTCGCTGCAGCCACCAATGGCTGACGCCGTGATGGGCGACGCCCAGACCGCGGACGCGGGCCCGCGGCGTGCGGATGGAGACGCTGGTGTCCTGGCGGACCTGTTCCTTGGCCATGCCGACCTCCTCAGCGAACCAGAAGGGCGACCGCCCAGATGACGAGGGTGAGCGCCACCGACCCGATGAGCGTCAGGCGGGACATGGCAAGCCGCTTCTCCCGATCGAAGCCGATCCCAAAGTCCCAGGCCAGATGGCGCAGACCGCCGAGCATGTGGTGCATGAGGATCCACGTGTAGACGAACAGGATCAGCCGCCCGAACAGGGAGCCGAAGAAGCCGGCCACGTAAGAATAGGCCACCGGTCCCGAAGCCAGTGCGACGAGCCAGATCGCGACCAGCGCAGTCCCTCCGTAGAGGGCCGTGCCGGTGACGCGGTGAAACACCGACATCGCCATCGTCCAGGTCCAGCGATAGATCTGGAGATGCGGCGACATGGGCTGTGCCACTGTCGGGCGAGCGGTGGGTGCCATCGGGTTGAAGCCTCGCAGCTGCGAACTGGACCGTCTCTAATCTGGTAGCGCTAGTGGCTACGGGAGCAAGCCGCAATGCGTCATGCTGCAACGCAATGTGACAAGCTGGGCGACACTATCGAGAATCTGTCACTTCAGTTGCCCCAGGATCCGCCACCAGGCGTAGTCCAGCGGCGCTGCCAGGAGTGACAGCAGCCCGAAGCTCAGCGTCAGGCGTGTGGCATCCCGAAGCCGCACGCCACCGAGTTCGCTGGCGAACACGATCGGCGGCGCTTGGTAGGGGAAGAACACGGTCGAGTAACCGATCACCTGAAGCGAGACGACCGCGAGTGGTGACAGGCCGCTAGCCTCCGTCATCTCGCCTGCGAGGCCGGTATAGAGCGCCGGCGCGCCGTTGGCGGTGACGAGGAGCGTCAGCACCGTGCCGAGTCCGGCGAGCACCGCGAAATTCGCCGCGTCCGCGCCGGGCGTCAGGGGCGCGACCGCCAGCAGGATGTGGCCCAGTCGCTCGCCGAGTCCGGTCTCGTTGACGAGGGCGACGAGGCCGAGGAGCGCCGCGATGTAGAAGCAGGTTCGCAGGTTCACCTGCTGAAAGGCCTCCGGCTGCAGCACCCCGATCCTCGGCAGCAGGCAGATTACCGCCGCCGCCAGCCCGACCCATGCCGGTGCGAGACCGTGCAGGCTGTCGGTCATCCAGAGCGCGAGCGTGCAGGCGAGAATGACGGCGAGGCGCCGCTCGGCGGCCGAGATCGGCGGAAGCGCCGGCAGAGTTGGGGCGGCCGATGACAGCCGGTCCGGGAATAGTCGAAGGATCAGGGCCACCAGCATCGCACCCTTGACGACCGCGAGCACCGGCGCGTGCAGCACGAAGTAGAACAGGTACGAGAGGTGAAGGCCGAGCAACCGCTCGGCTGAGCCCGCCATGACGAGATTCGGCACGTTCGCCGGCAGGATGGCGGCGGACAGGATCGGCGTTGCGACACCGACCGCCAGCACGGCGCCCGTGCGCCCCGGACGACCAGCCGTCAGGCCGAAGGCATCGCAGAGCGCCAGCGTTATGGGAATCATCAGGGCGATGCGCCCGAGATTCGACGGCATGACGAAGGCGATCAGGAAACTCAGCGTCACGAGGCCGGCGATGAAGCGTCCGTAGGAGCCAGACAGGCGCATAGCCAGCGCGCGCGCCATGCGGGCGCCCAGCCCTGTGCGCGTCATCCCCTGGCCCACGATCATCCCGGACAGGACCAGCCAGAAGGCCGAAGTCGCGAATCCCGAGAAGACCGTTCCGGCACTGCCCAGCCGCAGCAACATCGCTAGGCCGAAGAAGGCTAGGGCCGTGACCACTTCCGGTAGCAGCGCCGTGGCCCAGAGGCCCATGCAGACCACCAGCAGGACCGCCGTCGCCGGAACCACAGCCTCCCCGCTCACCCGGACCTCCCGACGCCGCGCCCTTTACGGATGCCCCGCATCCTGGCCGGATTGGCACGGTTCGCAATTCGGATGTTCTTGATAGTGCCTTCGCGCATGACGAAGGAACGCGTCCAGGTGTGTGGCATGCGCCAGCGGCACTGCCCCTCGCCCCCAGCATCGCTGCGGCCCAACGGAGCAGGCCCGGCCGCGTCCGCGACCGAGCCTTTCTCAGTGCCGATCCTGTGAAAGGGACGAAGCGACTTCCCGGCTCAGTAGCCGTAGCCGTAGAGGTTGCAATATGCCGGATCGTAGCCACCGTAACCGAAACCATCGGCGCAATTGTCGTAGCCGAAGCCGCCAAGGCCGTAGCCGACGCCGAGACCCAGTCCGACACCGGCGAGCCCGTAACCGAAGCCGCGACCGTAACCGCGGCCATACCCGCGTCCGGCGAAGCCACGACCCGCGAAGCCGCGGTTGCCGATCACACCCGCCCGACCGACGCCGCCCCGTCCTGCGTTGTTGAATCCGCCGGTGCGGAGACCGCCGACGCCGGTTCCCGCCACGCCGCCGGCGCCGAGGCCGGCTCCACGGAAGCCGCCGCCGAGGCCGCCGACACGGGCGCCACCCAGCCCGCCTCCGCGGAAACCGCTACCACCGAAACCGCCGCCGTGGAAGCCACCGAAGCCACCGCCATGGAACCCGCCACCGCCGAAACCGCGGGCATCCGCACTGCCGGGCAGGAACATTGCGGCGGCCAGAAGGGCCGTCGATGCAATCGCTAAACGCTTCATCGGAAAGTCCAAATCTTGAGAGGGATCTGACTTTCCAAACACGCCTCGCTGACAAGGTTTCCAAGCGTGAGCGCGAAGAGGCGGCGTGGCAGTCGGTCGCTGTGACCGCTGTCCCATCGACCGCCGACGGCAGGAATCAGGGCGTCGGCACCGTTGCGCAGAGTCGCGGCGGCGGCCGACGACGTCATTCGCTCAGATCCTGGACGTGTCGCCGGTCCTCGTCGCGGGAACGATGGCCGCCCCGGTCGAACCCGCTCAGCGGAACGGTGGCTCGTCGAAGCTCCGCAGTTTGCGCGAATGCAGTCCGTGACGGTCGGCGCGCAGACCGTCCAGTGCCGCCAGGCCGACCCGCAGATGCTCCGAGACCGCCCGGTCGTAGAACGCGTTCGCGGCGCCCGGGAGCTTGATCTCGCCGTGGAGCGGCTTGTCGGAAACGCAGAGCAGGGCTCCGTAGGGCACGCGCAGCCGAAATCCCTGAGCCGCGACGGTGCCGCTCTCCATGTCGACCGCGACCGCGCGCGACTGATTGATCCGGCGCCGCTCCTGGCTGAAGCGCAACTCCCAGTTCCTGTCGTCATAGGTGACGACCGTACCCGTCCGCAGGCGCTGCTTCAGGGCGTCAGCGTGCTCGCCCGTCACCGCGGCGGCTGCGCTTTGCAGAGCGACCTGCACCTCGGCCAGCGCCGGCACCGGCACATCCGGTGGAACCAGTTCGTCGAGAATCCGGTCCCGGCGCAGGTAGGCGTGGGCGAGGACGTAGTCACCGATGGTCTGGGACTGACGAAGACCGCCGCAATGCCCGACCATCAGCCAGCAATCCGGGCGAAGCACCGCGAGGTGGTCGGTGATCGTCTTGGCGTTCGAGGGACCGACGCCGATGTTGACGAGCGTCGTGCCCTGCAGCGTCCCGTCCGCACCGCGGGCGACGAGGTGATAGGCCGGCATCTGGTGCCGGTGCCACGGCGAGGCGGCAATCACGGCCGCGGGATCGGCATCCGCGGCCTCCGCGCGCGTCACAGAGACGCCGCCCGGAAGGACCAGCCGCTCGAAGCCTTCCTCATCGGAGGCGAGCCGTTCCAGGCCGTGGCGCACGAACTGGTCGACGTAGCGGTGGTAGTTGGTGAGCAGGATCCAGGGCTGGACGTCCCGCCAGTCGCAGCCCGTGTAATGAACCAGCCGCCGCAGCGAGTAATCGACCCGCACCGCATCGAACAGCGCCAGAGGCAGCGGCTCGCCGTCGGCTTGAGCGAACGTCCCGTCGGCGATCTCGTCGCCGACAAGCGACAGGAGCGGAACCGGGAAGTACGTGGCGAGCTCCGCGCCGTCGACGGCCCGGCCGCGGGCATCGAGCCCGGCCTCCAGCACGTAGGGATAGGGGATCTCCTGCGCGCTCAGGCCAATTTCGAGAGCCACGCCGTAATCGGCGATGAGTGGCTCCAACTGCCGGGTGAGGTAGTCGCGGAAGAAGCCTGGATGAGTGATTGTCGTCGCGTAGGTACCGGCGGCCTGGAGCTTGGCGGTGGCGCGCCGCACTCGGGGCAGCGGTCCGTCCGGCCGGTAGCTGACGCGCAGCTCGGGATAGCGGAAGGCCAGCCGTTCGGTCGCGTCCGGCGGCGGGCCGCCCGCGAGGTAGCGTTCCAGCGCGGTTCGCAGAGCGCCAGCCGCGTGGTCGTAGAGTTCGACCAAGCGGTCGATGGCGGTCCCGGCATCGGCCACCGCCTGCATCGGCCGCAATTCACGCTCGATCATGTCGCCTCCGTCGCTGGCGGCGGATCTACACCTGCGGCCGCCGGGGAGCGAGATGCAGGCCTGCTGCGCGTGCCATGTGGGCTTGCGGGCGCCGGGCGCTTGGTCGACAAGCCCGCCGAACCGGAGCGAGGCGGCATGGGCGCGGGCGAGTTCGGGATCCGTCCCGGCGAAGAGGTGGCGGCTCTGCCGGAGCGCTACGACGCCGGCCTTTACTTCATCGGCCGGCTGCGCACGCCGTGGCAAACGCGCTCGGATTGTCCGAAGAACGGCCTCCAAACCGACGCGGTCTGCAGCGTCGAGGTCGACCCCGCCTTCGCCCCCGGCCTGCGTACCGTGACCGGCTGCACGCACCTGATCCTGCTCTACTGGATGGACCGGGCGACCCGCGGCCTCGTCGTCCAGCACCCGCGTCACGCCGATGGGCCGCGCGGGACCTTCTCGCTCCGCTCGCCCGCGCGGCCGAACCCGATCGCCCTCTCGGTGGTGGAACTGGTCGGCCGCGACGGCGCGGTTCTGAAGGTTCGCGGCCTCGACTGCATCGACGGCACGCCGCTCCTCGACATCAAGCCCTATTACGCATCGACGGATTCGCGGCCTGACGCCCAGGTCGATCGCGCTGGTGCCGCTTCGTGAAGCGCCTCACTCTTTTGCTCGTCGTCGGCCTAGTCCTGCTGGCGCTCGGCGGCCTCGCCGGATGGCGCCTCCACCGGCCCGGGGCCGACGCGCGCGCCTACGCGGACATGCGCCTAATCGCCGTGCAGGTGAGCCTCGACGAGGCGCCACCCGAATACGTGTTCTGGGCCGGCGATTCTCAGGTGGAACTGCAGCCCGGCGGCCAGCGCCCGTGCGGTCTGGATCTGGTCAACGGCGGCGTCAGCGGGGCGACGGCGGGCAACTATGCCGACTACCTGAAGCGCCTGACCTTCAAGACCCGCCCGCGCTTGGCCGCCCTCACGATCGGGACCAACGACATCCTAGTGAAGAACAATCCGCAACTGACGAAGCCCACGGAGCAGTTCGAAGCATCTGCCGAGGCGATCATCAGGCGGCTCCAGGACTTGAGCCCCCGGGTCGTCGTGACCGCCCTGCCCCCGGTCGGCCGGGAGATCGGCAAGCTCGTCGAGGCAGGCGCGGTGGCGGATTATTCGCGGCGGCTTGAGAACCTCTGCGGACGTCTCGGCTGCACCTTCGCGGATCCGTTCGCGGCGCTGCGCGATGGCGATACCGGCTATGCTAAGCCCGGTGCCTTGCGCGACGGGCTGCACCTGGCTGCGTTTCGGCCGGCCCTGCAGGCGCTTGAACCAGCCCTGTGTGCACCATGACAGCGCCCGCGACGCGGGCTCTGCCGCCCTCGTTGGCTTCGCGAACCCTCGTTGGCTTCGCGGACCAAGTGAAGCAATTCAGGGGCGCCACGTCTTCCGACGTCGCGCTGCACGGGGTCGCTTCGCCGCGCTCGCGATGACGGCGCAGCACTCGGATGAAGATCGGTCCGGAGGCCGGCTCACTCCCACTCGATCGTGCCGGGGGGCTTCGAGGTGATGTCGTAGGTCACCCGATTGATACCCTTCACCTCGTTGATGATGCGGGTGGCGACCCGGCCGAGGAAGGCCATGTCGAACGGGTAGAAATCGGCCGTCATGCCGTCCACCGAGGTCACGGCCCGGAGCGCGCAGACGTGGTCGTAGGTGCGGCCGTCGCCCATCACGCCCACGGTCTTCACCGGCAGGATCACCGCGAAGGCCTGCCAGATCGTGTCGTAGAGCCCGGCCTGCCTGATCTCGTCTAGGTAGATCGCGTCGGCCTTGCGCAGGGCTTCCAGCTTCTCGGCCGTGATCGTGCCGGGACAGCGGATCGCCAAACCCGGACCGGGAAACGGATGGCGGCCGACGAAACCCTCGGGCAGGCCCAGTTCCTTGCCCAGTACCCGGACCTCGTCCTTGAACAGCTCGCGCAGCGGCTCCACGAGCTTCATGTTCATGCGCTCGGGCAGCCCGCCGACGTTGTGGTGGCTCTTGATCGTCACCGAGGGGCCACCTGTGAACGACACGCTCTCGATCACGTCCGGATAGAGCGTGCCCTGCGCGAGGAACGCCGCCCCGCCGATCTTCTTCGCTTCGGCCTCGAATACGTCGATGAACAGGCGTCCGATGGTCTTGCGCTTCACCTCCGGGTCACTGACCCCCTCGAGCGCCGAGAGGAACATGCCCGAGGCTTCCACGTGAACCAGCGGGATGTTGTAGTGGTCGCGGAACAGGGCCACGACCTGCTCGGCTTCGCCGAGCCGCAGGAGCCCGTGATCGACGAACACGCAGGTGAGCTGGTCGCCGATCGCCTCGTGGATCAGCACGGCCGCGACGGCGGAATCGACGCCGCCGGACAACCCGCAGATCACCTTTTCCGCGCCGACCTGCTCGCGGATCTTGGCGATCGCCTCCTCGCGATAGGCGCCCATGGTCCAGTCGCCTGAGCATCCGGCGACGTCGCGGACGAAATTGCGGATCAGCAGGGCGCCGTGGGGCGTGTGCGCCACCTCCGGGTGGAACTGGACCGCGTAGTAGTTGCGCGCCTCGTCCGCCACCGCCGCGAAGGGCGCGTTCTTCGAGATCGCCACGGTGGTGAAGCCGTCGGGCAGCTTGGTGACCCGGTCGCCGTGGCTCATCCAGACCGGGTACTTCTCGCCCTTATGCCAGACGCCGTTGAACAGCGGGCAATCGGCCAGGATCTCGACCTCGGCCCGCCCGAATTCCGCATGGTGGCCGCCCTCGACCGCTCCGCCGAGCTGCGCCGCCATGGTCTGCTGGCCGTAGCAGATGCCGAAGACCGGGACACCGGAATCGAAGACCAGCTGGGGCGCCCGGGGCGAGGCCTCCACCGTCACCGACTCGGGGCCGCCGGAGAGGATCACGCCCTTCGGCCGCTGCTCGCGGAACGCGGCCTCGGCCTTCGTGAAGGGCACGATCTCGCAATAGACGCCCTCCTCCCGCACCCGGCGGGCGATGAGCTGGGTCACCTGAGAGCCGAAATCGACGATCAGGATCTTGTCGTGGTCGGTGTTCATCGCGGGCGATTATCCGATGGCCGGGACGCGCGCAACGCGCTGGCCCGCGCCGGGCTGGGGATCGCAACGCAAGGTGCGCACCGCAACCCCCGGGTCGGTGGCCGTTCAGTCGAAATTCCGGACCTTGGCCGAACCGCCCAGGCTGATCGCGGGCTTCGGTGCCGCGCCGGCGAGGCTCACCTTCTTCTGCCCTGGCGGCGTCTTCGCGCGCAGCTGCGGCGCGGCCTCCGGCGCCGGCCGGGACGGCTTCAGGTGAGCCTGGCCGTGGATCACCGATCCGATCTCGCCGGCGACGCGGATGAGGTCGTCGCGCTCGCAGGAGCGGGCGACCTTGAGGCCGAGTTTGTGCATGTGGCTCTTGCCGTACAGGTAGGCGGCGAGCTGCGCACGCTTGAGCGGCGGGATCTGCTCGAGGATCAGCGGCAGATCGAAATCGTCGGCCCGATACACGGAGCCGAGAACCTCGAGGGTCACCGGACAATCGACTTCGGGCTCGGCGCCGCTGGTCGGATGCGCTTGCGTCATGGATGCACCTCGGAAGGCGATGGATCGGGATGCTCGTCGGATGCCCCGGCACTGGGGTCGAGTTCAACCCCTATCGGCACCGCGAGGTTCGCAATCTGCGCCTCACGGGCTTCTGCGGGTGCGGGCGGCGCAGCCGTGGGCGGTGGGGCCTCGGCCTTCCAGGCGCCGAGGCAGCCGGTGCAGACGGATTCGATGACCGCGCGGGCATGAGCCTGCCGGCGTGCCCAGAGCATCTCCCGGGCGACGCGCGCGGCTTCGGCGTCGGGGAGCGGCCGGATCCGGATGAAGAGGGCCTCCTGCGCGGACGCCTGAAGGGGCGCTGTGAGCAGCGGGATGAGCAGGGCCAGCAGACAGCCGCCGTGCCGGCGCCACCGCCGCCCCGTCGAGGACCCCGCCATCCTGCTCTCCCGACACGACCGAGCCCGAACCCTCAGCGCACAGGGTAAACCGCGTCTTAACGGGCGGGACGGTGGCCGTTTCGGAACTTCGAGCTGCCGCGCCGGTAGAACCCAAGGCGGACCGTGAGAAGGACTGCCCCATGCCTCAGATGTTCGACTGGATCTTCTTCGCCATCATGCTCCCCTTTCCGGCCTTCCTGATCTGGGATTTCATGAAGCACCGGTAGGTCGACGGCCTCGCGCTGGCGGCGGCGGGCGGACGGCGCGCTGCTACCTTCGCCCAACGATGACGCCGCCGTGCACCCGGCCGGTGTCGTCGCCCGTCTCGCAGTCCTGCGCGATCCGTCGGCGCTCCTGAGCGCGGCCGAGCCAGACGCTGTTCACCAACCACGCCAGCGACAGCGGGATCGCCGCGCCGGCGATGCTCGCGCTGCCGAGGCCGATAGTCTGGATGCCGGTGAACGACCACGCGCCGACCTGATCGCCCAGCCGATACACCACCGTGTCGATAAAGCTCTTGGCCTTGTAGCGGTCCTCCCGCGGGACCACGGTGAACAGAACCTCCCGGACGGGCCGCGCGATGGCGAAGTTCCCGGCCCGGCGCAGGACCTGAAAGGCCACGATGACGCCGATCGTCGGCCAGGCCGCGAGCGCCGCGAAGCCGAGGATACTGAAGGCCGGCAGGATCGCGAGGGTCATGGCGACGCCGAGTCGCTTCACGATCCGCCCGGTGAGGAAGAGCTGGATGCCGAGGGTCAGCACGTTCACCGCAAGGTCGACGCTGGCGAAGAAGGCGGTCTGAGCGCCCCGGTCCGGGAAGCTGCGCTTCGCGATGCCCGCCTGCTCGAAGTACAGGAAGGTGGACGTCACCGAAAACAGCAGCAAAAACAGGGAGATGTTGAGAAGGTAGGGGGACGCCAGCGTACGGGTCACGCCGGCGAGCACGCTGCCGCCGATCGTCCGGTCCTGCCCGTCCTCCGCGGTCGGGCTGTTCCCCGGAACCTCGTGCAGTCGGGTCGACAGGGCCGCCAGCCCGCGCATGCAGAAGACCGCGACCTCCAGCAACACCACTGCGCAGAGCATCAGCCCCCAGGTTGGAACATTCTTGGCGAGCAGCGCGGTTGTGGCCGAACCGGCGATCGCGCCCACCGTGGCGCCGGCCGCGATGAAGCCGAACAGGCGCTTGCCCTGGGCGTTCGAGAACACGTCGACGATCGTTGCCCAGAAGATCGATACGACGAACAGGTTGAAGATCGACAGCCAGACGAAGAAGACGCGCCCGATCCACACGCCCCACTCGGGCGGCGCGAGGTAAAGCGTCAGCGCGAAGGCGAGGATGTTGGCCGCGAAGAACCGATAGGTGATGGGCACGAAACGCGCCCGCGGCATCCGCTTCACCAGATAGGCGAAGGGCAGGTTGAGGCTGAGCATGCCCACCAGCGTGGCTGTGAATAGCCACGGCAGGTTCTCGATGCCGCCCGCGACGCCCATCTGGTCGCGGATCGGACGCAGGACGTAGTAGGCGGCGAGGATCGAGAAGATGTAGGCCCAGGACCATGCGAGGGCCCGACCTTCCCCGGGCTGAACGCCGATCAAGCGCGCCAGTGGGCCACCAGCTCTTGCGGGCTCAGGCATGGAGAGATCTCAACGGAGCGTTCCCGTGCCGTCGGCCGACACGGCGTCTCGACGGCGCGGCGTCTCGACCGGCCTGATCGAGCGCAGGGCCTGCCGCGCCCATGCCTCTAATTCGCTAGTCCGAGCTTCTCGCGCAGCTCCGACGCGGTGACGTTCTGTCCGAAGGCCGGAGCACCGATGGCGACCTTATCGGCATCCTTGAGAGAGCCGATCACGACCGGATCGAACCCGGCATCACGGACGAGTTCCTCGGCGACCCGGAGCGCCGCAGGATCGTCGCCGGCGATCGGGATCGCCATCCGGCCGCCGGTGCGGTCGCGCCCGCCATTGGCGCCCTCCTTCGCGAACACTTTGTAGTTGGCTGAGCTGAAGGCCCGGACGAGCTTTGCGCCAGGGAAATACTTCGCGGACGTGAGCCCAAGACCGTTCGCCTGCACTTCGTCGTAGAGGGCCCCGTCACGCTTCTGCGTGGCATTGCCGGCGTCGAGCACGATCTTGCCCTTCAGCGACGGGCCGATCTCCTTCGCGAGATCCGGATAGGCCTTGTAGGGCACGGCGATGAACACGGCATCGCCGAACCTGATCGCCTCCTCGGGCGTACCGGCCTTCGCCTTCGGCCCGAGTTCCGAGACCATCGGGGCCAAGGTCTCCGGATGCCGCGAGGCGAACATTACCTCATGGCCGTCCTTGACCCAGAGGGTGCCGACCGTGCCGCCGATATTTCCGGCCCCGATTACCCCGATCCGGATCTTCCTGGCGCCGTCCTGCGCCAGGGCCGGCATGGCGGCCGCCAGGGACAACCCGGCCGCCAGGGCGAGCGCCGAGCGGCGCGTGGTGTGATCAGACCGCATCGATGAAAGCCTCCATCTGCCTGCGCTGCGCCGGATCCGGGAGCCTGCCCTGGGCGGCGCCGAGATTGTCCTCAACGTAGGAAGCCTTGGCCATGCCGGGGATCGGGCAGGTCACGGCCGGGTTGCCGAGCACGTACTTGAGAAAGAACTGCGGCCAGGTCGCGCAGCCGAGATCCTTGGCGACGGCGGGCAGCTCCTTGCCCTGCACGGCCTTGAACAGGCGGTCGCGGCCGAAGGGCACGTTCGTCATGACCGCCACCCCCCGGTCGGCGGCGAGCGGAAGCACGCGCTCGGCGGCGGCACGGTTATCGATGGCGTAGTTCACCTGGATGAAGTCGAGGGTCTCGCGCTTCATGACCGCTTCCAAAGCGTCGAGCTGTTTGTCGCGCCACACTGTGACTCCGACATAGCGGATCCGTTTCTCGCCCTTCAGATCGCGCAGCACCGCGAGGTTGTCGTCCACATCGATCAGGTTGTGGGCCGCCACGAGATCCAGTGTGTCGACCATCATCCGCTTCAGCGACCGTTCAAACTCCGCCCGGGTCTGATCCCGGCCCGTCGTGTCGACCTTGCTGGCGAGGAAGATCTTCTGGCGCAGGCCCGTCTCCGCCAGGATGACCCCGAGCACGTCCTCAGCGGTCCCGTAGCTCGGCGCGGTATCGATCACTGTGCCGCCCAGCGCGACGAAGGTCTGCACGGCCTCCTTGAGGGGTGCGACCTTGTCGGGCGTGGCTTCAACCTCGTAGCGCCGGGAGGTGCCGATGCCGATCGCCGGAAGCATCTCCCCGGTCGATGGGATCGGCCGGCGGATCAGAGGTTCGGCGGCCCGCGCCAAGCGGCCCGCGGCGGGCATCAGGGCCGCTGCGGCGATCACGGCGCGACGGGATACGGACATGGCCGGCCTCCGGCGAAGTCAGGACGACGGGGAGATAGGGCGGCGACTGCAGGAAGTGTATTCGTTATTCTCACGCTTGCGCGAGGCCCCCGGTCCCGCGGCATTCCATGGACTGGCGGAACGGCTCAGTCCTCCTCCGGCGGATCCTCGAATTCGGCACCCTCGGTGTCGGGGGCGATGCGGAAGCGGTACTCGTCGATCGCCAGGAAGGCGCGGTGCACAACCTGCGGATCGATGCCGTCGCGGACCACGAGCGTCTGGAAATCGATGAACAGGCGCGCAATCCGCGCCTCCTCCGAGAGGGCGGCGAGCGCGGACGAACTGGCGCCCGCGCGCATCATGTAGCGCTTGGCCGCGCCGGCCTCGTCGGGTGCCGGCAGCACCGCCACCTGACCGGCGGTCTCCGGTTTCAACTCTGCCCAGCGACGGGGTGTCCAGGCGATGATGGCCTCGATCTGCTTCATCCGAAGGCTCCGGCAGGTGGGGCTCCCCGCCTAACCGGACGAAGACTGCCCGTCGAGGCGCCGGCTCAGCGCGCCGGCTCGACTTGGCCGCGGATCTCACCCTTGGGATTGGCCGCGGTGTGGATGTTGAAGTAGAGCCGGCCTCCTTCCAGATCGGCCGCCTTTGCGTCGTCCAGCATGGCCTCGCCGGAGAACGGGCTGCTGGCGGCAGTCACGGGCACCAGCACGCCCGCGTTCTCGCCCGCCTTGGCGGGGCCATGAAAATGGGCCGCCGTAACAGGGCCGGTGAGTCCGCTGTAGGTACCTTTCCAGCTGAGGCGTTTGCTGGCCGGGTCGAAGGTCGCGGTGACCTCGCCGGTGCCCTGCGATTGTGTCGGTGGCACCTCGCTGCTCCCGGTCAGCGCCGCCCGGTAGGTCTTGTCGGCCGCGAATGCCGGCGCGCCGGCGAGGGGTGCTGCCGCGACGGCGAGCAGGACTGCGAAGCGGATGCTGGCACTGCGGGTCATCGAACACTCCGGGTCTGCCGGCCCTCGTTCCGGGCCCTTGGGTCAAGATAGCGGCGCGTACCGGATCGGACATGGTACGATCTTGCGATCACCCCGTTCGGACTGACAGTTGCGACCATGTTTCAGCATGCCGGTCACGGGATTCTGCGTCCGGCCGGCAACGGACCGTTGACACCCCGCACCCCGTCTTCCTATACCGCGGCCTCGCGACAAGCCGTCCTCCCGGGGCGGATGCCGCTTGGGGCGGGGTAGCTCAGCTGGTTAGAGCAGAGGAATCATAATCCTTGTGTCGGGGGTTCAAATCCCTCCCTCGCTACCATCGGTTCTGCCCGCCCTGTCAATGACTTGGCGGGTTTTTCATTGCCCGTAATGTGTCCGACACGGCTCGCAACACGCTGCAACACCGAGTGTGGTATTACAGTACGTTGCAACTCTGCGTTGGCTGCCCGGCGACGCGATTGGCACAGCAGTGCATCGAACCCGCCTTTGAACTCTCTTGATCAGCTTAGCGAAGCGCTCGAAGCGCGTCCCGCCACCTGAACGGCGGCACGCGGATCGCGCGGGGCGGCCAGACCGGCGATCCGACTCGTCAGGTCCGCGGGGCGTCGAACGCGGAGGCCGGCGCGCGCGCAGCACGCTCACGGCCGGACTCGCGGCCGCGCCGAGAACTGCGCCGAGGACGGACGTGCCCTGGCTCACGAGGCCCGGATCCGCGCCGACCACCTGATCGACGACGGACGGCACTACGCCGAGGAAGCCCGCCACCGGGTGGCACCCACGGCTGCCGCCCGATCCGTCACACCGACGCAAACCGCACCTCGACGCTACGCGCCGTCTTCGACGTCGCCTTCGCGCTGGGCCGGCTTGCCCGATCCCCGCGCTGAGGCCGCCTGATCCTAGAGATCCAGACGATCCGGAAGCGTCGCACCGCCTTTTCCGCCGCTGAGGGCAATCGCCTTCACCTCGCGCAGCGTTCAGCGGACGGAGAAGGGTGACTGATAGGGACGGCCGAACGGCACACCGTTGTTGACTGTCTGCACCGGCGCCAGAAAGCCCTTGCCGTCGCGTCGGTTGTTGCGCGTGTCCACCATCGAGAGCGGGCGCTCGACCCACTCCATCACCGAGACATCGCCGGGCGCGCCCACTTGCAGAGTTCCGAGCTTCGGCACCCTGTCGATGATGCCGGCGGGCTTGTGGGTCGCCATCGCGATCACCTGCTCCAGGCTGAAGCCCAGCGGCAGGAACTTGCTCATCACCACCGGAAGGAAAGGCATGCCGGGGGTGTTGCCGGAGAAGACATGCAGATCCGAGGAGATCGTGTCGGGCGGCGCACCCTGCGCGATCGCAGCTTCGGCGACGGTGAAATCGAACGAACCGCCGCCGTGGCCGATGTCGAACACGACGCCCCGCCGCTTGGCTTCCAGGGCAGCCGGCAGCAGCTTGCCGTCCTGGACGATGTTCGTGAACTGACCGGCGCTGTTGGGCGCACCCGAGTAGCAATGCGTGAGGATATCGCCCGGCCGCAGCAGATCGAGGATCTGGCTCATCAGCGCCGGCGTCTCGACGCCGCCGATATGGACCATCACCTTCGCCGGCCGCCCCGACATCTCGCAGGCCTGGATGGCGCGCTTTAGCGGTTCGGCCCCATGCTTGAAGATGACATTTTCGGACATCCGGACCTTGGCGCCGATGGCGAAGTCCGGGTTCTCGGCGATCGCCAGGGCGCAGGCCTCCACCTGCGCATTGTCGAGGTTGTACAGCTCGGCCACCGGAAAGGCCGACAGGCCGTTGTTGGCGATGTGGATGAAGGCGAACATCCGCGTGCGTGTCTGGGCCGCGATGTGGCGCCGGAGCGCCGCGATGTTGTTGGCTCCCGCATCGCCTGCCGAGACCACCGTGGTCACCCCTGAGAACGGGACGGTCTCGTCGGCTGGGATGCCGATCGCCGAGCCGTAGGGATAGGTGTGAGCGTGCAGATCGACGAGTCCCGGCAGCACGAGCTTGCCGGAGGCATCAATCGTCTGCTTGGCGCGTTCAGCGGGAATATCTGGCTCGAGGGCGGCCACCACACCGAAGCGGATCCCGACGTCGCGCTTCGCCCGCAGCGACTGGCTCGGGTCGATGACCTCCCCGCCCTTGATCAGCAGGTCGAACCGGTCGGGCACGGCGGCAGCGGGCCCCACGGCCGCCAGGGCGCCAGCGAGGCCGAGCCAGCTACGACGCGACAAATCGGACATGGTCCAACCTCCCTCGGGGCGCGGCCGCGTGCCGTTGGTCGGCGCTTCGGCCTTCTGGCCCAGTTACACGGCGCTCGTTGCTCGACGGCGCCGCGTTGGAGCGTAGATCTCACCATAGTCAAGCTGCAAGGTTTCGGCGACATCGCGCCTTGATGATCACCGAAGATTATACCGGTAGCCGGCGGGCCCGCCTCCGGCCAGCGTCGCCGCCTGCGCTCCGGGGCGGCAGACGAGCAACAGGGCATCGCTGGCCGAGATACCGTCGTCGAATTGGTCGATGAGCGCGGCAAGCGGCGACCCGAGATTGGACCAGCTCCATGATCCGCCGGCAGCCCGAGGAAGGGCCGTTCTCAGGTTTTTTCCGTGGCGATCAGCGTGAATGGGTCGGGTTGTGCGCTCTCGCAGCGGCCATGTTTGCTTCGATGACATGTCCGGTGCGGTGCGGCCGGCCGACCGGACCGCGCAGGCCATGAGCCGGGCTGGCTACCCGGTCGAGCCTGTCTGAGGGTCGGCGCGACGCGGCGAGTCCGACGTTCCCGCTGCCGCCGGACGGACTTCCACACCGGCCCAGAATTTGGCATCCTAGACCCGTGACCCTCTGGCTCGCCCTTCGGCGACTGTTGCCGCTCCTGGCGGTCCTCAGCCTCGCCCTGACACCGGTGACCGCACCCGCGGCAACCGCCGGCATGCACGCGTCGATGGCGTGGAGCGGTCACGCGGCCACCACGGATCACCACGGCAAGGCCGGGATGGACCATGCCGCGACGGGCCACCATGCGGCCGCGTCGGTCGACATGGCCGGCATGGACATGGCCGGCATGGACATGGACGACATGCCCTGCTGCCCGAAGTCCGATGCCGCCAAGCCGGACTGCGCGAAAGGGTGCCCGCTTATGGCCCTGTGCTTGGCGAGCGTGGCCTCCCTGCTGCCGGGCACGGAGCCCGTCCCGGTGCCCGTCGCGATCCACGCGGACGTGACTTGGCCTGACCACGCGGCCTTCGCCAGTGTGCACGGATCGCCGTTACCGGAGCCCCCTCGAGCCTGAACCCGATGCCGCCGGCGCCTGCGCCGGCACGATGACGCGCGCCCGCGCAACGCCATCCATCGCGTTCAGGAGATAGCACCTGTGACAAAGAACCCATTCGCGTGCGCCCTACCAGCCGCACTGCTCGGCGCCGGCCTGTCCGCGTCGGCGATGACCCTGCCCGCCCAGGCCGACATCAAGGACTACCAGTTCCAGCTCGTGCAGCCGGAGGCGAAGGTCGGCGAGACCGTTGTCGCCGTGCGCATCGTCGACAGACGCAGCGGCAAGCCGGTGCCCGACGCCGTGATCTTCGCCAAACGGCTCGACATGGCTCCCGACGGCATGGAGGAGATGGTCACCAAGCTTGATCAACTACCCTCCACCGAGCCCGGCATCTACCGCTTCAAGGCGAAGCTCTCGATGGCCGGCGGCTGGCGCCTCTCCCTTGGGGCCAAGGTCCAGGGCGAGACCGGCACGGTCGAGGACAAGCTGATCTTCCAGGCCGTCAAGTGAGCCGGTCTGCATGGCTCGCCGGGACCCTCGTCGCACTCGCGGCGGGGGGCGCCGGCTACATCGCCGGGCACGAGAGTGACTCCGTACCGGCCCTTGTTGAACGGGCCCGTTCCGAGCTGGCGGCCGCGCTGCCCGGAGTGGTGCAGGTGCGGATCGCCGACTGGCTCCCGATCATCGCGGGCCGCCCGAACGCGGCTGCGCAGCCCGCAAAGGCGACCGGGCCGGTGGTCTACTACCAGGACCCGGACGGGAAGCCGGTCTACTCGGCCTCGCAGATGGTGACCGACGACGGCCGGGAATTTCGGTCTGTCCGGGCCGGCGAGGACGTCAGCTTCGACGGTGCCGAGGACGGCGATGCCAAGCTATCCGGGACGTCCGGCCACGACATGTCCAAGCACGGCATGGCGGCGAGCGAGGCAGCCAAATCCGCGGGCGGCGACCGCAGAGTTCTCTACTACCGCAACCCGATGGGGCTGCCGGACACCTCGCCGGTGCCGAAGAAGGACTCGATGGGGATGGACTATATCCCTGTCTACGCCAGTGAGGGCGATGGCGGGACCACCGTGACCATCTCGCCCGGCAAGGTACAGCGCACCGGCGTGCGCACCGAGACCGTCGAGCGGCGCGTGGTGGCGCAGCCGGTGCGCGTGCCCGGCACCGTGGCGCTCGACGAGCGGCGCGTCACCGTCGTGGCAACCCGCTCCGACGCCTTCGTCGACCACGTCGAGAACGTCACGACCGGCGACCGGGTCCGGAAGGGCCAGGCGCTGGTGCACGTCTACTCCCCCGATATCAACGCGGCGGCCGCCCAGCTCATCGCCAACCCTGGCTTCGACGGCGCCCGGCGACGCCTGCAGAACCTGAACGTATCCGAACCCGTCATCGACGAGATGGAGCGCACCCGGAAGGTGCCCATGGCCATCACATGGGCTTCGCCCCGCGACGGCGTCGTCCTGCAGCGGAACGCAGTCGAGGGTATGAAGGCGGCGGCCGGCGACACCCTGTTCCGAATCGGCGACATCTCGACGATGTGGGTGCTGGCCGACGTGCCCGAGCGCGACCTCGCCGGGGTACGGGTCGGCCAGCCCGCCACCGTGCGGCTCCGCTCGGCCCCCAGCCGTAGCTTCTTGGGCAAGGTCGCGGTCGTCTACCCGCAGGTGAACCCCGACACTCGGGCCACCCGGGTCCGGATCGAGCTGCCGAACCCGGACGGTGTGCTCCTGCCCGACATGTACGCCGACGTCGAGATCGCCACCGGCGATGCCAAGCCGGTGGCGACAGTTCCGGACGACGCGGTCATCGACACCGGCGAGCGCCAGATCGTGCTCCTCGACCGCGGCGAGGGCCGCTTCGAGCCGAGGGCAGTGACGGTCGGCGTCAGCGGAGGAGGCTACACCGAGATCCGCCACGGCGTGGCGGCGGGCGAGCGGGTGGTGACGGCTGCGAATTTCCTGATCGACGCCGAGAGCAACCTGAAGACAGCGCTCCAGTCCCTGGCCACCCCGAAGGACGACCGGCAGGCGGCGAACGCGGGAGGCAATCCGTGATCGCACGCCTCATCGGCTGGTCGGCCCGCAACCTCGTCCTGGTGCTGGTCGGTACGATCTTCGCCGTCGCGGCCGGCTTGCTGGCGCTCCGGACGCTGCCGCTGGACGCCATCCCCGACCTCTCGGACGTGCAGGCCATCGTCTACACCGAGTATCCGGGTCAGGCCCCCCAGGTCGTGGAGGACCAAGTCACCTACCCGCTCACCACCGCCATGCTGACGGTGCCGAGGGCCAAGGTCGTGCGCGGCTTCTCGTTCTTCGGGGTCAGCTTCGTCTACGTCATCTTCGAGGACGGTACCGACCCATATTGGGGCCGCTCACGGGTTCTGGAGTACCTCAACGCAGCCGGGAGCAAGCTCCCGGCCGGGGTGAATCCGACGCTCGGTCCCGACGCCACCGGCGTTGGCTGGGTCTACCAGTACGTCGTGGTAGCCAAGGAGCGGACGCTCGCCGAACTGCGCTCGATCCAGGATTGGGTGATCCGCTTCGGTGCCTCTCGGGCCGAGGGTGTGGCCGAGGTCGCCGGCGTCGGCGGCTTCGTGAAGCAGTACACCGTCGTCGTCGATCCAAATCGCCTGCGGGCCCAGGGCATCCCCCTCAACAAGCTCCGCGACGCGATCCGCGCGAGCAACGCCGACGTCGGCGGACGCACCGTCGAGCTTTCGGAGTTCGAGTTCATGGTGCGCGGACGCGGCTACCTGAAGGGCGTCGCCGACATCGAGAACATCGTTCTCAAGACCTCCGGCGGCACGGCGCTGCGGGTGCGGGACGTCGCCCGCGTCGAGCTCGGGCCGGACGAGCGGCGCGGCATCACCGAGATGAACGGCGACGGCGAGGTTGCCGGCGGCATCGTCCTGCAGCGCTTCGGTGCCAACGCCCTCAGCGTCGTCGAGGGGGTGAAGGCGAAGCTCGCCGAGGTCGCGAAGAGTCTGCCGGCCGGCACCGAGATCCTGCCGGTCTACGATCGCTCCCAACTCATTGACGCGGCCATCGACACCTTGCGGCACACGCTGGTTGAGGAGAGCGTCGTCGTCTCCCTGGTCTGCGTCGTGTTCCTGCTCCACCTGCGCAGCGCGCTCGTGGCGGTTCTGATGCTGCCGGTCGGCATCCTGATGGCCCTCGCCGGCATGAAGGCGCTCGGAATCGGCGCCAACATCATGAGCCTTGGGGGCATCGCCATCGCGGTCGGCGCCATGATCGACGCCGCCATCGTGATGATCGAGAACGCCCACAAGCACTTGGAGCGCGCGCCCCTGGGCAAGCCGCGGGTCCTGATCCTGGTTGAGGCCGCGTCCGAGGTCGGCCCGTCGCTGTTCTTCTCGCTCCTCGTCATCACCGTGAGCTTCCTGCCGATCTTCACCCTGGAGAGCCAGGAGGGACGGCTGTTCGGGCCGCTCGCCTACACCAAGACCTTCGCCATGGCGGCGGCAGCGCTCCTCTCGGTGACGCTGGTGCCTGCGCTGATGGTGCTGTTCGTGCGCGGGCGGATCGTCCCGGAGCACCGCAACCCGCTCAACCGCCTTCTGATCTGGCTGTACCGGCCGCTCATCGCCGGGGTGCTGCGGGCGCGGATGCTGACCATTCTGATCGCCGTGGGCGTGCTGGCGGCGACCGTGTGGCCGGCCCGGCAACTCGGCTCCGAGTTCATGCCGGACCTCGACGAGGGCAGCCTGCTCTACATGCCGACGACCCTGCCCGGGATCTCCGTCACCAAGGCGGGCGAGCTCCTCGCGACCCAGGACCGTATCATCAAGAGCTTCCCGGAGGTCGCCTCGGTCTACGGCAAGGCGGGCCGCGCCAACACGGCGACCGACCCGGCTCCGATGGAGATGTTCGAGACCGTCATAACCCTGAAACCCAAGACGGAGTGGCGCCCCGGCGTCACCCGCGCCAGCCTCAAGGCGGAGATGGACGACGCTTTGCAGTTCCCGGGTGTCTCGAACGCCTGGACGCAGCCGATCCGTGCCCGCATCGACATGCTCTCGACCGGCATCCGCACGCCGGTCGGCATCAAGGTGCTCGGGACCGACCTGAAGCAAATGGAGGGCGTTGCCCGGCAGGTCGAGGCGGTAGTGCGCGCTGTGCCGGGCACGTCGAGCGCCTATGCCGAGCGGGTCATCGGCGGCTACTTCCTCGACATCACCCCCGACCGGGAGGCGCTGGGCCGCTACGGCCTGATGGTCGGCGACGTGCAGGACGTGATCGCCACGGCGCTCGGCGGCCAGGCCGTGACGACCACGGTCGAGGGCCGCGAACGCTACACCGTGAACGTGCGCTACCCGCGCGCCTTCCGCTCGGACCCCCGCGCCATCGCCGACGAGGTGCAGGTGCCCCTTCCGGCAGGGGGAACGGTTCCGCTTCGCGAGGTCGCGAAGGTCGAGCTCGCCCGGGGGCCGACCTCGATCCGGACCGAGAATGGTCAGCTCGCGGTCTACATCTTCGTCGATATTACCGGCCGGGACCTGGGCGGCTACGTCGCCGAGGCGCGCGCGGCAGTGGCGAAGGAAGTCCAGCTGCCCCCGGGCACGACCCTCCAGTGGAGCGGGCAGTACGAGTACCTTGAGCGGGCCGAGGCACGCCTGCGGATCGTGGTGCCGCTGACCTTGCTCGTCGTGTTCCTGCTCCTCTATCTGAACTTCCGCCGCCTGACCGAGACGTTGATCGTCATGCTGTCGCTGCCCTTCGCCCTGGTCGGCGGGGTGTGGCTGCTCTGGTTCATGGACTTCAACCTATCGGTTGCGGTGGCGGTCGGCTTCATCGCGCTGGCCGGCGTCGCCGCAGAGACCGGCGTGATCATGCTGGTCTACCTCGACCACGCCTGGGACGAGATCCGGTCCGGATGCGCGCGGGAGAGCCGCCCCCAGACGCGGGCTGACCTGCGCCGCGCGATCATGGTCGGCGCGGTCGAGCGGGTGCGTCCGAAGATGATGACGGTCGTGGCCATCATGGCCGGGCTCGTTCCGATCCTGTGGAGCAGCGGCTCGGGCTCGGAGGTCATGCAGCGCATCGCCGTGCCGATGATCGGCGGGATGGTCTCCTCCACCGTGCTGACCCTCGTGGTGATCCCCGCCGTCTACGCGCTCGTGAAGGGCTGGAGGCTGCCGTCCGGCAATCAAATTCAGACGAACGGCGTCGAGGAGTCGATACCTCACCGGGCCGCCGCCGAGTAGCGCCGGCGCGCCCCCCGCCCCACATCGGAAAGGAGCCGCTCATGTTGTCGCCTGCCCGTAAGGCCGTCCTGTACCGGATGGTCACCCCCGAGCACACCTGTCCCTACGGACTGAAGGCCAAGGACCTCCTCGAACGCAAGGGCTTCGAGGTCGAGGACCACCTACTGACGGACAGGGCGGAAACCGACCGGTTCAAGGCCGAACATCAGGTCAAGTCGACGCCGCAGACCTTCATCAACGGCGAGCGCGTCGGCGGCTTCGACGACCTGAAGCGCCGCTTCGGCACGGCCGCCAATGACCCGAACGAGCCGACCTACGTGCCTGTCATGGTGGTGTTCTCGATGACGGCGCTCATGGCCCTGGCGGCGAGCTACGCCGCCTACGGGACGCCGCTCACGATGCGCGCCGCGGAGTGGTTCATCGCCTTCAGCATGTGCGTGCTCGCGCTGCTCAAGCTTCAAGATGTCGAGAGCTTCTCCTCGATGTTCCTTGGCTACGACATGCTCGGGCGGCGCTGGGTTCGCTACGCCTACGCCTACCCGTTCCTGGAGGGTATCGCCGGCGTGCTGATGGTGGCGGGCGCCCTCAACGGGATCTCGATCCCCGTGGCGCTGTTCATCGGCTCGGTCGGGTCCTTATCGGTCTTCAAGGCGGTTTACGTCGACAAGCGCGACATCAAGTGCGCCTGCGTGGGCGGGTCGAGCAAGGTGCCGCTTGGCTTCGTCTCGCTGACCGAGAACATAATGATGGTCGCCATGGCCCTCTGGATGCTGGCGGCGCACCATTGAGCGCCGCCTTCCGTGTCGGGCTGGCTCCATGACCTTTCCGTCGCATCCTTGCTGCTCGGGCCGTCTGGTGGGGGAATTTCCATCCGCAGTGCAGGCCGCCATGGTGGCAGGCTTCCTCGCCAGCTTCCCGGTAAATGACCGCGCGTGGGAGCCAGCATCGAAGAGAAGATGTGAAAGGCGTCGCCAAATCTTCTTTTGCAATCATCATGTTGAGATCTGCCCTTCTGCCCGTCCGGCTCGATGAGGGCTTCTCGGCTTTAGGCCGGCGTCCAATCGGCGTCGGACGCCCATCAGATGTTTTTGCGCCTGCGAGCAGATTGGCAGATCCGACCGTGTTCAACCCTCACAGACACCGAACAGCGTGACGGAAGCTGACTGTGAGCGATTGATCGGCTCTTGAGCAGATCTGTCCAGAGAAGCAGGCATTCCTGTGAACCGACCGCTAACGTCTTGGCCGCTCACGAAGCGTCTCGATCGCGGTGATCCGCCTCCGAGGCAGCATTCCGCGGTCGGTCCAGCACCTTCGACGGGTCTTCAATCGAAATGCCTTCGGTGTCCTGACTTACCGTCAGCGACACATGGCTCGTCCCTCAAGACCCCCGGTCGCGACCTTCCAGCGGATGCCGCACGTCAAGCTCGGCCACGGGCGCAAGACGGTCAGCGTCGAACCGAATCCTGCAGCGTGCGCGCCACAGGCCACGATCGGTGCGTGCGCGTCTCCCGGGAAGCGATATGCCTCGCCAACGTCCAGTCCGTAGTAGCCACGCACTGAATAGTGCGACTGGCTTTTTCAACTCGAACGCCTAGATGCGCTTCGCAATTCGACGAGGGACCGTGCATGCTGTCGCGATCTACCAAGTTAGGTCTGTCCGCATTGGCGCTCGTCGCAAGTTCGGCTCAGGCGCAGCAGCCGACCGGTCAGATGGAATTGGACTGCTCCCGATTTACGCGCAACCCAGACGGATCGTGGAGTGTGCAGCAGCCCCTCGAACTCTTCAGCGACAACGGTCGTGTCCGGATCTCTCCGGGTCCGCCATTCAAGCGCGGCATGTCGTTCGGAGGCCTCGACATAGCGAGGATGCTCGATCGGCAGTGCAGATAGCTCGATGCTCAATTTCTCGCTTCAGAGCAAAGTCGGAGCCTGATCGGGATTGCACTCTTCGTCGAACCCGTTCTCGCGCCAGGACAGATCACCGGGCACGCCTTTGTCACCGATGGCGACACGCAAATGATCCACGGCACGCGGCTCTGACCGCACGGGATCGATGCGCCGGATAGCAAGTAACTCTTCCAGGTTCTTGCGCAGAAGGGTCCATCGCGATGTAGTCTGGCTGAAAATGCCTATTCTATTACAAAAAGGTCAGTCGAGGTAGCGGAAGAGGCCCAAGCCTGATCGCGCCGTAGGCATAGGCACATCTCACTCGATGATGGCCTGTCCGCGCCGGTGTTCGTGCCCCTCGATGACGCGTCTCAGGAGCTGGGTCAGGAGGTCCTGTTCCGTCGGCGTGAGCGCCGCGACGGTCTGGGCGTGCGCCAGCCGGGCTGCCGGTTCCATCGCGCCGTGGAGGGCCGCGCCCTCCGCTGTCAGGCGGCAGAGCTGGGCGCGGCGATCCAAGGGTGACGTCGCGCGACTGACGAGGCCGCGCGCCGCAAGCCGCTTGAGGGCGCCGGTCGTCGTCGTCCGGTCGAGGGCGACCGCGGCCGCGAGCGTCGTCTGATCGGCCTCCTCCAGGTCACGCAGGATCGAGAGCAGGCTGTACTGCAGCGGAGTGACGTTGAAAGCGGCGCAACGCTCCGCAAACAGGCTGACGTGGATCTGGTGCATGCGGCGGGCGAGGAAACCCGGGCGTTCAACCAGCGGCCAGTGCGGCGTACCCGCCGACGCCTTCGCGTCGGTCGGCTCGTCTGCCGGATCGGCTCGCAGACCCTCACCCATCACCCCGTCCCCGCGGTTCGGAATCATTCTTGGCATGCCCTATGCAAACGCCGAAATACGAAGCATGCTTCGCATCTGGCAAGTCAGCGGCCGGTGCGAGCCGGTCGAAATCGCGAGGTCGAGATGGACAATCGCCGCTACGATCTGGTTCTGCGGGGCGGGCGGGTGATCTGCCCCGCCTCCGGCGTGGATGGCATCCGCGACGTTGCGGTGCGCGACGGGCGCATCGCGGCCGTGGAGGAGACCATCCTGCCGTCGGCCGCAACCGAGGTGGTCGACGTCTCGGGCAAGCTCGTCCTGCCCGGCATGATCGACACGCACGCCCACGTCTACCAGTACGTCACCGGCCGCTTCGGCCTGAACCCCGACATGGTCGGCGTGCGCTCGGGCGTGACGACGGTGGTGGACCAGGGCGGCCCGTCCTGCATGACCCTGCCGGGCTTCCGCCACTTCATCGCCGAGCGCTCGCAGACGCAGGTGCTCGCCTTCCTGTCGGCCTACCTCGTCGGCGGCCTGGAGGGGCATTTCTACCCGAACCTCTACAGCCCGGACGGCGTCGACATCGACGCGACGGTGAAGTCGGCCACCGAGAACCGCGACCTCGTGCGCGGCATCAAGGGTCACGCCGAGATCGGCGGCTTCGCCCGCTGGGGCATCAAGGTGATGGAGATGGCGGCCGAGATCAGCCGCCGCGCCGACCTGCCGCTCTACGTGCATTTCGGCCAGCTCTGGGGCCTGCCGGAATCGGGCGCCAACGGCGAGGACGCCGACACCATCGTCGAGCGGGTGATCCCGCTGCTGCGGCCCGGCGACGTCCTGGCCCACCCCTTCACCCGCCACCCGGGCGGCTTCATCAACGAGCAGGGCGAGGTCCACCACATCATCCGCCGGGCGATGGACGCCGGGCTGAAGGTCGATGTCGGCCACGGCAGCCACTTCTCCTACCGTGTGGCCCGCGCGTCCCTGCCGGCCGGCGTGATCCCCTACACGCTGGGCGCCGACATGCACGGCTACAACACCGAGGTCCCCGAGGTGAAGAAGCCCGCCGGCACCCCGGACGAGCATCACGACGACGAGAACCACCCGTTCCTCGGGCAGGCCCGGTTCAGCCTGACCCAGGCGATGAGCTCGATGATGGCGCTGGGCATCCCGCTGGAGGAGGTGGTGCCGATGGTGACGTCGCACCCGGCCGAGATGCTGCGCATGGGCGACCGGATCGGCGCCCTCAAGGTCGGCTACGCGGCCGACGTCTCGGTGCTGCACGACGATCGCGGCCGCTTCCTGCTGCGCGACAACGAGGACACGCGGGTGATCGCCGACCGCCTGCTGCGACCAGCCTTCTGCCTGCGCGCGGGGACGCGCTTCGAGGCCGACTCGCCGATCCTGCCTCAGGCGATCGCGGCCTGAGGTGGCGCCGGTGCCCGCCTTCGCCCTCGACGACCCGACTCCGCCGGACCCGCGCCGCCGCTGGGACGCCCTGGACTTCGCGGCCCGGGGCGCCTGCTACGACAACAACGCGGGCGTGCCCGACAGCGCCGCCCAGGTCGCGGCCCGCAACGCGGCCTCCGCGACCTACCGCGCGGCGCACCTGGCCGGGCTCGACATCCCCTACGCCGCGGGGGACCGCACCGCCTTCGATCTCTACCCGGCGGCGGGAGCGCGGGCCCCGTGCCTCGTCTTCGTCCACGGCGGCTACTGGCAGCGCAACGCCCGGGCCGATTTCGCCTGCTTCGCGGAGGGGCTGAACGCCGCCGGCTGGTCCGTGGCGATGCCGGGCTACACCCTGGCACCCGAGGCGAATCTCACCGGCATCGCCGCCGAGATCGGTGCCGCCCTCGACTGGCTCGCCGGGCACGGGGCGGCGCGCGGGATCGGCGGCCCGGTCGTCCTCGCCGGCTGGTCCGCGGGGGCGCACCTCGCCGCCCTTCATCTCGGACATCCCGCCGTGTCCGCGGTCCTGGCGATCTCCGGCGTCTACGACCTCGCGCCGATCCGCGAGACCTACCTGAACGAGAAGCTCGGGCTGACCGAGGACGAGATCGGGACGCTGTCGCCCCTGCGCCTGCCCGTCGTGCCCAAGCCCATGACGATCGCCTACGGCAGCCGGGAGCTGCCCGCCCTCGTCCGCGACGCGCGCAACCTCCACGCCCTGCGCAGCGCCGCCCACGCGCCGGGCGCCCTGCTGCCGGTGCCGGGCGCCGACCACTTCTCGATCCTCAACGAATTCCGCCGGCCCGACGGCCTTCTGGTCCGCGCCGCCCAGGATGTTCTCGGAGGCGCCCGATGAGCCGCGAGGGCGTCGGGGCTCCGCTGCCTCGCAAGGAGGACGACCGCCTGATGCGCGGGCGCGGCCAGTATGTCGGCGATCTCCGGCTGCCGGGGATGCAGGACGTCGCCTTCGTGCGCAGCCCGCTCGCCCATGCCCGGATCCGCGCCATCCACGTGCCGGAGGCCTACCGCGACCGCGTCTTCACCGCCGCCGACCTCGACGGGGTGCTGCCGATCCGGGCGGTCTCGGGGCTGCCCGGCTTCAAGGTGTCCGAGCAGCCGGTGCTCGCCACCGGCAAGGTCCGGCAGGTCGGCGAATTGGTGGCGCTGTGCGTCGCCCCGACCCGCGCGGAGGCCGAGGACATCGCCGCCGCCGTGGTGCTCGATTTGCATGAGCTGCCCGCCATCCACGACATGCTGGCCGCCCGCGCGCCGGGCTCCGCCCTCGTCCACGAGCACTGGGGCGACAACGTCTTCCTGGAGACCCTGGTCGATGTCGGCATCGAGAGCGCCCTCGACGCGCCGATCAAGGTCAGCCGCACCATCTCGACGGGCCGCCAGTGCATGGCGCCGATCGAGGGCCGCGGCACCGTGGTGAGCCTCGATCACCGCCTCGACCAGCTCGTCGTCCACACCGCGAGCCAGATGCCGCACATCGTGCGCAACGGCCTCTCGGAATGCCTCGGGATCGAGCAGGGCCGCATCCGCATCGTCTCGCCGGATGTCGGCGGCGGCTTCGGCTACAAGGCGATCCTGCTCGCCGAGGACGTGGCGCTGGCGTGGCTCGCGCTCCGCTGCGGCCACCCGGTCCGCTGGGTGGAGGACCGGCGCGAGCACCTGACCGCCAACGCCAATTGCCGCGAGCACCATTACCGCATCACCGCCTACGCGGAGCGGGACGGGACCCTGCGCGGCATCGACTGCGAGGCCACCGTCGATTCCGGCGCCTACTCGGCCTACCCGTTCTCGGCCTGCCTGGAGGCCGCGCAGGTCGCCAGCATCCTGCCGGGGCCCTACGACTTCCCGGCCTATCGCTGCCGGACATGGTCGGTGGCGACCAACAAGTGCCCGATCCTGCCCTATCGCGGGGTCGCGCGCACCGGCGTCTGCTTCGCCCTGGAACTGGTGCTCGACGCCGTCGCCCGCGCGGCCGGGATCCCGCCCGAGGCGGTGCGTGAGAAGAATCTCGTCCGGCCCGGGCAGATGCCGTTCGAGAACATCACCAAGAAACACTTCGACAGCGGCGACTACCCGGAGGCGCTCGCCCGGGCGCTGAAGGCCGTCGACGTGGACGCGCTCCGCGCCCGCCAGCGTGAGGGCGAGCCGGACGGGCGCCGGATCGGCCTCGGCCTCGCGATCTACTGCGAGCAGGCCGCGCACGGCACCTCGGTCTATTCCGGCTGGGGCATCCCGATGGTGCCGGGCCACGAGCAGGCCAGCGCCCGCCTGACCCCGGACGGCGGCCTGGAACTGCGGATCGGCGCCCATTCCCACGGCCAGGGCCTGGAGACGACGCTGGCCCAGGTCGCCCACGAGATCCTGGGCGTCCCGGTGGCGCGCACCCGCCTCATCCACGGCGACACCGCCATGACCCCCTACTCCACCGGCTCCTGGGGCTCCCGCGTCATGGTGATGGCCGGCGGCGCGGTGGCGGCGGCCTGCGAGGCGTTGCGCGACCGCGCCGTGCGGATCGGCGCCCACCTGCTCCAAGCGCGGCCCGAGGAATGCCGGTTCGAGGGCGGCCACGTCGTCGGTCCCACGGGCGATGTGCCGCTGGAGGCGATCGCCCGCACCTGGTACCGGCGCCCGCAGGACCTCGCCCCCGACACCGATCCGGGCGGCCTCGAAGTCACCGCCGGCTACAAGCCGGTGCGCGATTCCGGCACCTTCTCGTACGCGGCGCACGCGGCCGTGGTGGCGGTCGATCCCGATCTCGGGGCGGTCGAGATCCTCGACTACGTCATCGTCGAGGATGGCGGCACGCTGGTGAACCCCCTCGTGGTCGACGGCCAGATCTACGGCGGCCTCGCGCAGGGGATCGGCACGGCTCTGTTCGAGGAGATGTGCTTCGACGGCCGCGGCCAGCCGCTGGCCTCGACCTTCGCCGACTATCTCCTGCCCGGCGCCGCCGACGTGCCGATGGCGCGCATCGACCACATGGAGACGCCCTCGCCCTACACGCGCTTCGGCCAGAAGGGCATCGGCGAGGGCGGCGCCATCGCGCCCCCGGCGGCTTTGGCGAACGCCATCAACGATGCGCTGGCGCCGCTCGGCGTCGAGATGCTGCATTCCCCCGTCACACCCCGACGGATCGTGGAGGCGGTGCTCGCCACCCGCGCGGCCGCCGAGACCGCGCGGGAGGCCGCATGAAGCCCGCCGCCTTCGCCTGGGAGCGCCCCGACAGCCTGCCCGCGCTGCTGGCACGCCTCGCCGAAGCCCCCGCGGGCGTGAAGCTGATCGCGGGCGGCCAGTCCCTCGGGCCGATGCTGAACCTGCGCCTCGTCGAGCCCACCCTCATCCTCGACATCACCGGCGTGCCCGAGCTCCGGACCGCGCGGGTCGAGGGCGACACGCTCGTGCTCGGGGCCTGCGTGACCCACGCGGACATCGAGGACGGGCGCGTCCCGGATCTCACCGGCGGCGCGCTGCGGCGGGTCGCAGCCGCGATCGCCTACCGGCCGGTGCGCAACCGCGGCACGGTCGGCGGCAGCCTCGTCCACGCAGACCCGGCCGCCGACTGGGTGAGCGCCCTGACCGCCCTCGGCGCCGAGGTCGAGATCGCGGGCCGGAGCGGCCGCCGCACCCTGCCGGTGGAGCGCTTCGTCACCGGCGCCCTCGAAGTGGCGCTCGGCGCGGACGAGATCCTGGTCGCGGTGCGCGTCCCGGCGCTGCCGGCGGGCGCGGCCTGGGGCTACGTCAAGCACTGCGCGAAGATCGGCGAGTTCGCCCACGCCATCGGGGCGGTACGCCTTGAACCCGGGGCGGGCCGCGGCCGGGCCGTGATCGGCGCGGTCGAGGGACCGCCCGTGCTCCTGGCCGATGCCCGCCCGCTCTTCGGCGGCCGCATCGGCACCGACTTCGCCGCGCGCTTCGACCCCCGGGCCGCCGACCAGGCCCTGCGGGAGGCCGGCATGGCCGACGCGGTCGAGAGGCACATCCACGTCACCGTCCTGAGCCGCGCGGTGGCCGCAGCGGCCGCGCCCGATCCCCGCTCCGACACCCTTCCGGAGGCCGCATGAGCGCCGCGCTGGCCGAACCCGGGCCGTCCCGCATGGCCCTCGCGCTGACGGTGAACGGCCGCGCCGTGCGGGTCGCGGCCGAGCCGCGCAGCCATCTCGGCGACGTGCTGCGCGACGGGCTCGATCTCACCGGCACGCATCTGGGCTGCGAGCACGGCGTCTGCGGCGCCTGCACCGTGCTTCTCGACGGCGAGCCGGCCCGCGCTTGCCTGACCTTCGCGGGCGCCTGCGCGGGCGCCGCGGTCACGACGATCGAGGGCCTCGACGCGGACGCCATCGCGGGCGAATTGCGGGCCGCCTTCAACCGCGAGCACGCGCTCCAGTGCGGCTACTGCACGCCCGGGATGCTGGTGGCTGCCCGCGACCTGGTCCTGCGGCTGCCCGAGGCCGACGAGCGGCGGATCCGCGTCGGCCTGTCGGGCAATCTCTGCCGCTGCACCGGCTATGCCGGCATCGTCAGGGCCGTGATGGCGGTGATCGCGGACCGGCGCGGGCGCGGCATCCCGCCGGAGACCGGCGCGGCGCGCGCCCTCGGCCCGGTCGGCGCGCGGGTCGGCACCGAGGTCGGCGCGACAGTGCTGGCGCCCCCGCCGGCGGATCGGCCCGCCCCGGCTTCGCCCGCCGCGGTGGCGGATCTGTCCGACGCGTTCGCGCCGGCCCACAGCTTCACGCAGGTGCTCGACTTCGCCCACCCGCCGGAGGCCGTCTTCGCCCTGCTGGGCGACATCGCGGCGGTCGCCGCCTGCCTGCCGGGCGCGGTGCTGACGGCCCGGCCCACCCCCGACACGGTCGAGGGCGGCCTGCAGGCGCGGATCGGGCCGATCGCCGCGACGTTCCGCGGCCGCGCCCGCCTTTCCAGGGACGAGGCGGCGCGAACCGGCGCGGTCCACGGCGCCGGAACCGACGCCGGTGGCCGCTCGGCCACCGAGGGCCGGATCCGCTACCGGGTCGAGGCCGGACCGGCGCCGGGCACGGCCCGGGTCGCGCTCGACGTCGGCTACACCCTGACCGGACCCATCGCCCAGTTCGGCCGCCCCGGTCTGGTGCGCGATCTCGCCGGCCGCATCGCCGCGGACTTCGCCCGCAACCTCGATGCCCGGCTCTCCGGCGTCGCCGCCCCGGCACCGGCAAATCTCAATCCGCTCCGCCTTCTCCTCGGCCTCGCCCGCGCACGCCTCGCGGCCTGGTTCCGCCGCGCCTGATCCCATCCCGCCTCAACGCACCGGAGACACGCGAATGCCCAGCAGGTTCACCCTCACGACCGCGATCCTGCTGGCGCTGACGGCGACGGGCGCCCGGGCGGGCGCGATCCGCATCGGCGTCAACGAGCCGCTGACCGGGCCGTTCGCGGCCTCGGGCACCTACGTGGTGAACGGCGCCAAGATCGCGGCCGACGAGATCAACGCCAAGGGTGGCGTCCTCGGAAAGACGCTCGAACTCGTGATCGAGGACAACAAGAGCAACCCGACCGAGGCCGCCGCGGTCGCCGAGAAGCTGATCACCAGCGACAAGACCCCGGTGATGATGGGTGCCTGGGGCTCCAGTCTGACGCTCGCCGTGATGCCCAAGCTCACGGATTACGAGACGCCGATGTTGGTCGAGACCTCCTCGTCCGGCAAGATCACGACCTCCGGCAACCCCTACGTGTTCCGGATCTCGCCGCCCTCGTCGCTCGAGGCCGAGACCTTCGCGCCGATGGTGTCTCGCCTCGGGCTGAAGAAGGTCGACTTCCTCGTCCTCAACAACGATTTCGGCCGCGGCGCCGCGACCGATTTCGGCAAGATGCTCAAGGACAAGGGCGTGACGGTCGGCCTCGTCGAGACCATGGACCAGGGCGCGCAGGACATGAGCGCCCAGCTCGCCAAGCTCAAGGCGTCGGATTCCGACACGATCATGATCACGAGCTCGGTCGATCAGCTCGTGCTGCTGTTCAAGCAGATGGCGGCGCTCGGCCTGAAGAAGCGGGTCATCACCACCGGCGGCTCCCAGAACCCCGACCAGATCATCGCCCAGGCCGGCGCGGCCGCCGACGGCACGATGCACCTCACGACCTTCCTGCCCTGGTCGCCCGACAGGACGCCGGACCCGAAGGCCACCGAGGCCTTCATCGCCGCGTGGAAGAAGCGCGGCTTCGACTTCGCCGGCGTCACCGAGAGTTTTCGCGGGTACGACGGCATCCGCGCGATCGCCCACGCCATCGAGAAGGCGGGTTCGGCCGATCCGGCCGCGATCACCAAGGCCTTCTGGTCGGTCGACTTCGTCGGGCTCAACGGGCCGATCCGCTTCGCCAAGGCCGGCCCCGCCGGGAAGGAGAGCGGCCAGAGCAAGCCCGACGTCTACCTCGTCGAGATCAAGGACGGGAAGGTAATCGTGCCGGCGCTGTGAGCGTCCCCGGGCCGGCGCTCTGATGGCGGCCCCCTCGCCCGTCCGCCGGCCCCCGGGCCGGGGCGCACCCTCGGAGGCCGCCCGTGAACGAACTGATCCAGCACCTCGTCAACGCCCTCATCCTCGGCGGCACCTACGCGCTGCTGGGGATCGGCCTGACGCTGATTTTCGGGATCATGAACGTCGTGAACTTCACCCACGGCGCGCTCTACACGGTCGGTGCCTACGTCATGTATCTCGCGGTCGCCGCGCTGGGACTGAACTTCTTCCTGGCGCTTCCTGTGGCGATCCTCGGCGGGCTCCTGCTCGGGGCCGCGATCGAGTTGGTTCTGCTGCGTCCGTTCCGGGGCTCGGACATCGACACCACCATGCTGGTGATGATCGGCGCCGGCATCATCCTGCAATCGGGCACGCTCTGGACCTTCGGCGGCGTCGCCAAGGCGATCCCCGCGCCCTTCCCGGAGGCGCCGCTCCAGATCGGCCCGGTCTCGGTGTCGTGGCTGCGGCTGTTCGTGCTCGGCGCGGCGCTGGCCCTGATCGCCCTGACCTACGCGCTGATCAACCGGACCAAGCTCGGGCTCGCCATGCGCGCCGCCTTCCAGGATGCCGACACGGCGGCGCTGATGGGCGTCGACGTCCGCCGGATCTACACCGCCACCTTCGCGCTCGGCTCGTCGCTGGCGGCGGCGGCCGGCGCGCTCCTCGGTCCCGTCTACGTGGTGTTCCCGCAGATGGGCGGACTGGCCGAGCTGAAGGCCTTCGCCATCGTCATCCTGGGCGGCCTCGGCAACGTCACCGGCGCGGCGATCGGCGGCTTCATCCTGGCGCTCGCCGAGGAGCTGGGGGCCGGCTACGTCTCCTCCGGCTACCGCGACGCGATGGGGTTCCTGATCATCATCGCGGTCCTGCTCTACAAGCCGACCGGTCTGTTCGCGAAGGCGGAGCGCATCGGATGACCCGGCTCCTCCCCCTGGCGCTGCTCGCCGGCCTCATCGTCCTGCCGCTTGCCCTCACGGGCAATCCCTATCTCCTCAACGCGCTGATCGTGACGGGCATCCTCACGATCGGCGCCATGAGCCTGAACCTGCTCCTCGGCTTCACCGGGCAGCTCAGCCTCGGCCACATCGCGTTCTTCGGCATCGGCGCCTACGTCAGCGCGCTGACGAGCCTCGGCTTCGACGTCGATCTCGGGTTCGGCCTCCGCGCGGTCCACGAGCCCTGGCCGGCGGCGGTCGGGTTCCTGCTGGCGACGGTCGCGGCGGGCGGCTGCGGCTACCTGATCGGGCGGCTCTCTTTCCGGGTGCGGGGCGCCTACTTCGTGATCGTGACGATCTCCTTCGCCGAGGTCGTGCGGCTCGTGACGCTCAACTGGGTGGAGCTGACGCAGGGGCCGCTCGCGCTGACCAACATCCCGGCCATCACCCTCGGCCTGCCGGGCCTGGGGATGTGGACGCTCAAGACCAAGCTCCAGAACTACTACCTCGTGCTGGCCGTGGGCACGCTCTGCTATGCCGTGATCGCCCGCTTGGTCGGCGGGCGCTTCGGCCGGGCGATGCGGGGCCTCAAGGAGAACGAGCCGCTGGCGCTGTCGGTCGGCATCAACGCCACCCGCACGCTGACGGTGGCGGCGGTGATCTCGGCCGCGATGGCGGGCGCCGCCGGCAGCCTCTACGCCCATTACCTGCGGATCATCGATCCCGACGTGTTCCTGTTCGCCACCACGGTCAGCATGGTCATCATGGTGGTGGCGGGCGGCAAGGGCACCCTGATGGGCCCGGTCGTCGGCGGCCTGATCTTCGGCCTGCTGCCGGTTGCGCTCCGCCCGGTCATGGCGCCGGAGGCGCAGTGGATCGTCTACGGCCTCGTGTTGATCGTGATCCTGTTCGTGATGCCGCGGGGCATCGTGCCGGGACTGGCGGCGCTGCTCGGCCGCCGCCCGGCCCAGGCCGCGCCCGTCCTCGAAGTCAATCCGGCGGTGCAGCGATGAGCGCGATCCTCTCGGTCGAGCATGTCGGGGTCCGCTTCGGCGGTCTCGTCGCCATCGCCGACCTGCATTTCGACGTCCACGCGGGCGAGATCGTCAGCCTGATCGGCCCGAACGGGGCCGGCAAGACGACGGCCTTCAACGTGATGACGGGCTTCCTCAAGCCCAGCCAGGGCGACGTCCGCTTCCGCGGCACATCCCTGAAAGTCCTGTCGCCGCACGCGATCACGCGGCTCGGCCTCGCCCGCACCTTCCAGCGCACCAGCGTCTTCCCGGACGACACCGTGTTCGACAACGTGATGATCGGCCTGCACCAGATGGGTGCCGCGGCGGGGCGCGTGCCGGTTCTCGACGCCCTCCTCGGCCGCGCTGAGGCCGGCGAGAGGCAGCTGCGGGCCCGCGCCGAGGCGCTCCTCGACTGGGTCGGGCTCGCCGGCCGGGCGCACGAGAAGGCCGGCGCCCTCGCCTACGGGGAGCAGCGCCTCGTCGGGGTTGCGCTGGCGCTGGCCACCGAGCCCGCCATGCTGCTCCTCGACGAGCCGGTCTCGGGAATGAACGCCTCCGAGACGCGGGTCTTCGTGCGGCTGATCCGGCAGATCCGGGAGCGCGGCGTCACCATCCTCCTCGTCGAGCACGACATGCCGATGGTGATGGAGGTCTCCGACCGCATCGTCGTGCTCAATTACGGCCGCCTGATCGCCGAGGGGCCGCCGGACCGGATCCGCAGCGACCCAGCAGTGATCGAGGCCTATCTCGGCCAGGGCAGCGCCGCCCGGCAGGCCGCCGCGGCGGTTCGGGAGGCGGCCCATGCTTGAGATCCGCGACCTCGTCTGCGGCTATGGCCACGTCACCGCACTTAAAGGGCTGTCGATCGACGTGCGCGAGGGCCAGCTCGTCGCCCTCGTCGGCGCGAACGGCGCCGGCAAATCGACGACGCTCCGGGCGATCTCCGGCCTCGTCCCGCCGCGCTCCGGCACGATCCGGTTCGACGGCCACAGCATCGCGGGCGCGGAGGCCCGCCGGATCCTGGCCGTAGGCATCGCCCATTGTCCCGAGGGCCGGCGCGTCTTCCCGCAGATGACGGTGTCCGAGAACCTCGCCATGGGCGCGTATCTGCGACGCGACCGGGCGGCCGTCGCGGCGGATCTGGAGCGGATCTACGGCGAGTTCCCGCGCCTCGCCGAGCGCCGCGACCAGGCGGCGGGCACGCTTTCGGGCGGCGAGCAGCAGATGCTGGCGATCGGTCGGGCGCTGATGGGGCGTCCGAAGCTCGTGATGTTCGACGAGCCCTCCCTGGGGCTGGCCCCGAACATCGTCGAGCGGATGTTCGCCGTCATCCGGGCGATCCGCGACGCCGGCACGACGGTGCTGCTCGTCGAGCAGAACGCCTTCGCGGCCCTCGAACTCTGCGACTACGCCTATCTCCTCGAGACCGGCCGCATCGTGCTGGAGGGCTCGGGGCAGGCGCTCATCGCCGACCCGCACGTCCGGGACGCCTATCTCGGTGGCTGAGACCGGTCGGCCGGCGCGCCTGCGCCTCGGCCCGGTCGACCTGCTCGGCGACCGGGACATGATGCCGGTCACCGCGGGCGGGCATCACTGGCTGCTCGTGCGCGATGGCGCGCGGATCGTCGCCGCCGAGCGGGCCTGTCCGCACGAGGGGGCGGACCTGGCGCTCGGCCGGTGCGCGGGTGGACGGCTGCTCTGCCCCAGGCATCTCGCCTCCTTCGACCTTCGGGACGGTTCCGTCTCGCCAGGCTGGTCGTTTCGTGCCCTTCGCCTGTTCGCGGTCGAGACCGTATCCGATGGGCTATGGCTCCGGCTGGGAGACAACGTGCTGAGGCAGACGTCCTGACCAACTCCGTGACGCGCCTCCGACCCTGAGGAACTGGGCGCGGCCTCGACACGCACGACGCGTCAGGGATCGTCACGATTAAGCCGGACGGCAAGCTGATCGGCAAACTTCGCCGCGGCCACGGAGAGCGATCGACCGCGCAGCTGCGCCAGGACCAGGGTCATTGGCGTCAGGTCGCGGGTGTCGATGGGCCGGCTGTGCAGGCGCGGATCCTGCGGGATGCCGCTCGGGATCTGCAGGCTGACCACATCCTCCCGCAGCGTGAGATTGCGCAGGAACTCCAGGGAGCCGGATTCGACCACCGGCCGCAGTTCGACACCGCGGCGGGCGAGCGTGTGCTCGATGTGGTGGCGGATCGCGAGCGAACGGTCCGGCAGCGCCAGGGCATGGGCGAGGCAGTCGCGCAGGCGCACCGGGCCGCTCTCCGCCGCCAGGGCATGGCCCCGGCGCATCAGCGCGCAGAGTGTCTGGTGACCGGAATAGAGCGGGTGCAGCTCCGCCGAGGGCGGCGGCTGCAGGATCAGGGCGAGATCCGCCTCAAAGGCCGCGAGGGCGGTGACCGCCTGCGCGTGGTCGCGGACCTGCACGGTGAAGCCGACCTGGGGAAATCGGCTGCGATAGGCCTCCACCTCCTCCGGCACCACCTGCGTGATGAAGGCCTGGCTGCAGGCCAGCGCCACGTGGCCCCGCCTGACCCCGGAGAGGTCGGCGATCTGCGAGCGAACCCGGTCGAGGTCCGCAGCCTGGTCGCGGATATGACGGACGAAGAGTTCGCCGGCCGCGTTGAGCCGCATGCCCTGCGGCAGGCGCTCGAAGATCGGCGTGCCGAGCTCGTGCTCGAGATCTTGGATCTGACGGGTCAGGGCTGAGGGCGTCAGGTTCAGCCGCTCCGCAGCGCGCCGGATCGAGCCGGCACGGGCGACCTCGGCGATGTAAGTGACACTGCGCAGGTGCTTCACGCGATCGGCTCCGGCCCGTTTCCCGAAACGCAACACCATGCTCAGATAATAGCACTTCCTTGCAACATCGCGCGCCCCTAGCGTCGTGGACATCGGGACTCTGCAGGAGCCATGCGATGATCCGCCGCCGTACCCTCCTGGCCGGTTTCGGGGCCGGCCTCGTCGCCGGGCCGTTGTCCGGGGCACGCGCCCATAGCACTCCTGTCACCATCCGGATGGGCTCGCTCAAGCTGATCCACTCGATCGCGCCGAGCTTCTACGAGCGCTTCACCCCCGCGGGCGTGACGGTGGAGGTGGTGCCCTTCGAGAGTCCCACCGAGTGCAAGAACGCCGTCGTCACCAAGTCGGTCGATTTCGGCACCTTCGGCATCGCGGCGGCGACGCTGGGGGCCGCGGCCGGCGAGCCGATCGTCGTCATCGCCTCCACCTGCAACCGCGGGATGGCGGTGATCGCCAAGAAGGATTCCGACATCCGCGCCATCAAGGATCTCCGCGGGAAGCGCGTCGCGATCTGGCCCGGCAGCACCCAGGAGGTCTTCGTCCTGGAGCGGATGCGCATGGAGGGCCTCTCCGTGAAGGACATCACCCCCGTGCGGGTCTCCTTCTCGGAAATGCACATCGCGCTGGCCCGCGGTGACGTCGATGCCTATGTCGGCGCCGAGCCCGGCCCCGGCGTGAGCCTCGCCTCGGGGGTCGGGCAGCTCGTCGAGTACCCGTACGGCACCGAGATGGGCGCGCTGAACATGGTGTTCGGCGCCCATCGCGACACGCTGGCCGAGCGGCCGGACCTCGTCCGGACCATGCTGGAGATCCACCGCAAGGCGACCGACTTCGCGGCCGGCGACCGCAACGCGATGATCGCCATGGCGGTGGCCAAGCTCGGCCAGAAGCGCGAGGCGCTCGAACTCTCGGCCCCGAACGTCGAGCTGACTTGGCGCCTCGGGCCGGACGAGGTCCGTCAGGCCGGCGCCTACGCGCAGCACATGCTGGCGCTCAAGCAGATCAAGCGCCTTCCCGAGGCGGGCTTCATCGACACCCGCTTCGTCGACGCGATGGGGCGGGCGTGAGCACCGGGGTCGAGGCCGGCACCCTGCCGGTGACGGCGCCGGTGACGCCGGCCCCGGCCCGCGGGGCCGGCACGGCGAGCCCGATGCTCGCCCGCCTCCGCGGGCTGGCCCTGGCCTGTGTGGTGCCGGCTCTGTTGCTGGCGATCTGGCAGGTGACCACCGCGGGCCGGCCCTACAGCCTGATTCCGCCCCCCGCCGACGTCTGGGCCGAGCTGCGGGATCTCGCGGTCGGCGGCGTCAACGACGACGCGTTCAGCGGCACCTTGTGGACCCACCTCGCGGCCTCGCTGGGCCGCGTCTACGGCGGCTTCGCGCTCGCGGCCGCCGCGGCCCTGCCGCTCGGCCTGCTGATCGGCCGCGTCCCGCTGATCCGGGCCCTCCTCGATCCGGTGCTGCAGGTGCTGCGGCCGGTCCCGGTCACGGCGTGGCTGCCGCTCGCCATGATCCTGTTCGGCCTCGGGCCGCGCTCGGCCTTCTTCCTCGTGTTCCTCGGGGCGTTCTACCCGATCCTGGTCAACACGGTGTTCGGGGTCCGCTCGGTGGAGCCGCGCCTGTTCGAGGCGGCCGCGATGCTGGGCTGCACCGGGCCGGCGCAGTTCGGCCGGGTGGTGCTGCCGGCGGCGCTGCCGTCGATCTTCACGGGCCTGCGGCTCGGCCTCGGTTTCGCCTGGGTGGTGATCGTCGTCGGCGAGATGACCGGCGTCCAGACCGGTCTCGGCGCAATCATCATGGAGGCGCGCCAGCTCTCGCGCACCGAGATCGTGATCTGCGGCATGGCGGTGATCGGGGTCGCGGGCTTCGTGTCCGACTGGCTGGTCATGCAGCTCGGCCGCCGCCTGCTCGCCTGGAGCCCCACCCATGGCTGATCCCACGATCCCGATCCTCGACATGCGCGCGGTCTCGAAGACCTACACGGCGGGCGGGCGCCGCACTGAGGCCCTGCGCGAGGCGAACCTCACCGTGTCGCGGGGCGAGTTCGTCTGCCTGCTCGGCGCCTCGGGCTGCGGGAAGTCGACGCTGCTGCGGGTCGCCGCCGGCTTCGAGGCGCCGAGCGCCGGGGAGGCCCTGATGTGGGGCAAGCCCATCGCGGGGCCGGGACCGAGCCGCGGCATGGTCTTCCAGGATTACGGCCTGTTCCCGTGGCTCACCGTGCGGGACAATATTGGCTTCGGCCCGAAGGCGCGGGGCCGCTCCGCCGCCGAGGTGCGCGACACCGCCGAGCGCTACATCGCCCTCGTCGGCCTCCAGGCCTTCGCCGACGCCTATCCGCACCAGCTCTCGGGCGGGATGAAGCAGCGCGTCGCCATCGCCCGGGTGCTCGCCAACGAGGCCGAGGTGGTGCTGATGGACGAGCCCTTCGGGGCGCTCGACGCCATGACCCGCGAGCGCCTGCAGGACGAGCTGCTCGACCTCTGGTCGCGCACCGGGCTGACGATCCTGTTCGTCACCCACGCCATCGAGGAGGCGATTTTTCTGGCCGACCGCATCGTGATGATGTCGCCGGGTCCCGGCCGGATCGAGGCGATCCATCCGGTCGAGCTGCCGCGGCGGCGCGACGTGTCGAGCCCCAGCTTCAACGACCTGCGGCGGATGCTGGCAGCCCAGCTCCACAGCCACCACGCCCCGCGGGCCGCCGCCTGATGGACACGGCCCCCGACGATACCCGCCGGCCCGAGAACCGCCTCGCTTACACCGCCGCCATCGACCGGCCGTGGCTGACCCTGCCCGGCGGCAAGCACGTCGCGATCTGGCCGGTGGTCAATGTCGAGCACTGGCTGATCGACCACCCCATGCCGCGCCAGATCCTGGTGCCGCCGACCGCCGCGAGCCTGCTGCCCGACATCCCGAACTGGGCGTGGCACGAGTACGGTATGCGGGTCGGCTTCTGGCGCTTCCTCGAGGCCTTCGCCAGCCGCGGCATCCGCCCGACCCTGTCGATCAACGGCTCGGTCTGCACGGCCTATCCCCGCGTCGCCCAGGCCGCCCACGCGGCCGGCTGGGAATTCATGGCCCACGGCTTCCATCAGGTGCCGACCCACCGGGTCGAGGACCAGCCGGCGATGATCTCTCGCACCATCGCGGCAATCACCGAGACCACGGGGCGCCCGCCGCGCGGCTGGCTGGGACCGGGCCTCACCGAGACCCTCGACACGCCTGACCACCTGCACGCGGCCGGCCTCGAGTATGTCGGCGACTTCGTGGTCGACGACCGCCCCTGCCGGGTGGCGACGCGTACGGGCGACCTCGTCGCCCTCCCCTACTCCGTCGAACTCAACGACATCCCGTTGCTGGCCATCCAGCACCACCGGGCCGACGAATTCGTCGAGCGGGCGCTCGCCAACCTCGACCGGCTCGCTCTCGAGGCTGCGTATCCCGGCCCCCTCGGCGGGGCCAAGGTGATGGGTTTCGCGATCCACCCGTACATCACCGGCGTGCCGCACCGGATCGGTCTGCTGGAACGGCTGCTGGACGCCATCCTGGCGCGCGCCGACGTGGCCGTCATGCAGGGGGGCGAGATCCTCGACTGGTACCGCGCCACCGGCGACGCATCCTGAGCCGCGACCCGAGGAGCCGCCGTGTCGCCCTTCCCGACGATCCCACTTCTGCACGCGGCCTATGCCGACGGCCTCGACCCGCGCGCCGTCGTAGCCGCGGCCTATCGCCGGATCGCCGAGGTCGACGATCCCGGCATCTTCCTCGCGCTGGTGCCGGAGGCCGACGCGCAGGCTGCGGCGGCCGCGCTGCCGCCCTTCGACCCCGTGTCGATGCCGCTCTGGGGCGTGCCCTTCGCTGTCAAGGACAACATCGACGTGGCCGGGCTGCCGACCACCGCCGCCTGCCCGGACTTCGCCTATAGCCCTACCGAGACCGCACCCGCCGTGGCGCGCCTCCTGGCGGCCGGAGCGATCCTGATCGGCAAGACCAATCTCGACCAGTTCGCCACCGGTTTGGTCGGTCTGCGCACGCCCTACCCGGCCCCCCGTAACGCGATCGATCCGGCCTACGTCCCCGGTGGCTCCAGCAGCGGCTCCGCCGTGGCGGTGGCGCACGGGATCGTGTCCTTCGCCCTCGGGACCGACACCGCGGGCTCGGGCCGGGTGCCGGCGGCGCTGAACAACATCGTCGGCCTGAAGCCGTCCCTCGGGGCGGTCTCCAGCCGCGGCATGCTGCCGGCCTGCCGGACCCTCGACACCCTCTCGATCTTCGCCGGCACCGTCGCCGACGCCGACGCGGCCTTCCGGGCCATGCTGGGTCCGGACAGGGCTGATCCCTGGTCACGGGCGCTGCCCGTGCCGTCCGCGCCCGCCGGCCTGCCGCCGGGCCTTCGTCTGGGGCTTCCGGATGCGGCGAGCCGGCGGTTCGGCGGCGACGGCCTCTCGGAGGCGGCCTTCGCGGCGGCGGCCGCGGATCTCGAAGCAATCACGGGCGCAGGGGCGCCGGTCGACCTGGACCCCATGTTCGCCGTGGCGGCCCTGCTCTATGACGGTCCGTGGGTGGCCGAGCGCTACGCGGCGGTCCGGCCGGTCATGGAGACACGGCCCGGGATCCTGCACCCGACGACGCGGGCGGTCATCGCCGCTGCCGAGCGCTACAGCGCCGCGGACGCCTTCGCGGGCCTCTACAGACTGGCGGAGCTGTGCCGCCACGCGGACGCGATCTGGGACCGCATCGACGTCCTCGCCGTGCCGACCTATCCGCGCCCCCGGACCTGTGCGTCCGTCGCCGCCGACCCGATCGGGCCGAACAGCGAACTCGGGACCTACACCAACTTCGTCAACCTGCTCGACTGGTGCGCCCTCGCAGTCCCGGGACGCTCCAGGACCGGCGGCTTTCCCTCCGGCGTCACCCTGCTGGCGCCGCGCGGGTGCGACGGGTTGCTCGCCGCTCTGGGCGCGCGCCTGCACGCGGCCTCGGCCGGCCGGATCGGCGCCAGTGCGGCACCGGTCCCGGCCGCGAAATCGGGGCCGGCTTCGGCGAGGCCCGGCGAGATCGAGCTGGCGGTCGTGGGAGCGCATCTGTCGGGCCTGCCCCTGAACGGCGAGCTGGTCGCATGTGGCGCCCGGTACCTCCGCGCGGGGGTGACGCGGCCGGATTACCGCCTCTACGCCCTGCCCGGCGGGCCGCCGCATCGTCCCGGCCTGCTGCGGGTGGCCGCCGGTGAAGGAAGCGGGATCGAGACGGAGGTCTGGGCGTTGCCGCCGTCCGCCTTCGGGACTTTCGTGGCCGGAATACCGGATCCGCTCAGCATCGGTACCGTACGGCTCAACGACGGGACCACGCCGAAGGGCTTCCTGGTGGAGGCGGCCGGTATCGCGGGTGCGGCCGATATCACGCGGTTCGGCGGCTGGCGCCGCTACGTGACCGGCAGTGCGGCGGCGTGACCGGCGTGCCGTAGCTGGTCAAAACAGAATGAGGGCTTCGAGCAACTCCGCCGGGGAGGCGGGCGAACCTCAACCAAACCGACCTTGCTCCGCGAGCGCGGCCGCTCGATTTCCGCAACCCGCCGTGCCTCACCCGGCGTGTCGGTCGCGGACTGCGCGTCAGACAGGTCAGATCGAAATCTGCTGACCTGATCTGGAGGAGGCGCAGCAGAATGAGCCGTTGAGATCAAACGATCCCCAAGATCGCGGCTACCGGTAATCGGCCGGGTTAAGTCGGTGGCGCGTCATCTTATCGTAGAGAGTCTTGCGCGGCAGGCCGAGCGATTCAGCGGCCGCGCGGACGTCCCCGCCCGCGACCTGCAGCTCCTCCCGAATGAGCCGGCTCTCGTAGCGGTCCATCTGCTCGGCAAGCGTTCCGGCGGACCCCTCGGGCGCGACCTGATGCACTTCGACGAAGCCCAGGGCGTAGCGTTCGGCGAAGTGGCCGAGTTCGCGGACGTTGCCAGGCCAGGCGTGCTCCCGAAGGTGATCGCGAATGGCCTGGGTGATCGCCGGCACCGCCTTCCCGAAGCGCTCGGCCGCGCGGCGCAGGAAGTGCTCGAATAGCAGCATCACATCATCGCCCCGGTCGCGCAGGGGCGGGATCGCCACCGTTATGACGTTGAGGCGGTGGTAGAGATCGTCGCGGAACGTGCCCTGCGCCGCCGCTTGCCCGAGATCGACCTTGGTGGCTGCCACGACCCGCATGTCGACCGGCCGCACCTCGTTGGTGCCGAGCGGTTCCACGGCGCGCTCCTGGAGCACCCGCAGGAGCTTGACTTGAAGTGGCAAAGGCATGCTCTCGATCTCGTCGAGGAACAGCGTGCCGCCGTGGGCATGCTCGATCCGGCCCACGCGGCGCTTGACTGCCCCGGTGAAGGCGCCCGCCTCGTGCCCAAACAGCTCGCTCTCCACCACGGAGTCCGGCAGGGCACCGCAATTCATCGCCACAAGATTGCGCCCGGCGCGGCGGCTCCAGCGGTGCAGGGCGCCCGCCACCACCTCCTTGCCGGACCCGGTCTCGCCGAAGACGAGCACGTCGACATCGGCTCGCGCCACCTCGCGCACGAGCGTCCGCAGACGGACCATCGCGGGGGAATCGCCCAGAAAGGCGGAGTCCTCCTTGACCGCCGCGTCGAGCCGGGCACGCAGCGCCCGGTTCTCCAGGACGAGACGCCGCCTCTCCAGTGCCCGGCGCACCGAGGCGACCAGTGCCTCGGCCGGATAGGGCTTGGCCAGGAAATCGTAGGCACCGCCCTGCATGGCCGCCACGGCCATGCGGATGTCGCCGTGGCCTGTGATCAAGATCACCGGCAGATCCGGATCAACCCGTTGCAGCCGTGCCAGAAGGCCGATCCCGTCGAGGCCCGGCAGACGCACGTCGCTGATCACGACGCCTGGCGGAGAGGCCAGGATCGCCGCGAGGGCCGGCTCGGCCGCCGGGAAGGCCTCGACGGCAAAGCCATCGAGCTCCAGACTCTGGCCGTTGGCCCGGCGCACCTCGGCTTCGTCGTCGATGAACACGACGCGCTCGGGCGTTCCCGCTCCGCCTTCACTCACTGCGCCGCCCCCACGCGCTGCCCCGATGCCCGATCCGCCCCCGCCGCCCGGATGAGCTCCATCCGGAAAACCGTGCCGCCCCCCGGTTTGCAGACCAAGGTCAGGTTCCCACCGCAATCCTCCACGATCCCGCGGGCGATGGCGAGGCCGAGCCCGAGGCCGTCGCTCTTGGTCGTGAAGAACGCATCGAAGACTTGGCCGCGCTCCGCCGTCGGGATCCCGGGGCCGGTGTCAGTCACTTCCACCGCCACGCGCTCGGAAACCGCGGCATCGACGCGCAGACTGACGCGGGCGTCGGGACGTCCGGCCACCGCGTCGAGGGCGTTCTGGAGAAGGTTGACCAGCACCTGCTCCAGACGCGGCCCGTCCCCGAGGACGCGCAGCTCCGGATCGGACGCGTCCGCCTCCAGGGGCACGCCCAGGGCGGCGGCGCGGGCGCGCACCAGTTCCAGTGCGTTGTCCAGCACTCCGCCAAGCGGCACCGGCTCCCGGCGCGGCGAGGCGCGCCGGGCGAACCCCTTGAGCTGTCGCGTAAGCCCGGCGATGCGATCGGTGAGCCGGCCGATGGCGGCGGCGTTCTCGGCCGCGTCCTCCGTCCGGCCGCGGCGGACGAGGACCGCAGTGTTGTCCGCGTAGGAGCGGATCGCGGCGAGCGGCTGGTTGATCTCGTGCGCCATGCTGGCGGCGAACTGTCCGAGAGCCGCAAGCCGGCCGGCCTGGGCGAGCTCGCGGCCGAGGCGCTCGCGCTCGGCCTCAGCGCGCTGCCGCTCCTCGATCTCGGCGCGCAGCTGCGCGTTGGCTTCCCGCAGGGCGCGGGTTCGCTCAGCGACGCGGCTCTCCAGCTCTGCCCGGCGCGAGGCCGCTTCCGCAAGCCGCGCCCGCGTCCGGCGGCCCCGGTCAGCCAGGGCTACGGCCCCGAAGCCCGCCAGCGCCGTGGTCAGGGCAGCGATGATCCAGGCCTGAAGCCGCTCGCGCTCCACTGTGGTTCCGACCGGGGTCAGCGTGTGCAGGGTCCAGCCGGTCCCGGGCACAGGCGCCTGGGTGGTGATCGCCGTCCAGGCCGGGAGCGCCCCACGCCCGATGCGACTGACATCGGCCTGGCCGGTAGCATGCAGGGGCAACCGCTCCAGCGCCGCGGTTCCGAACTCGCGACCCGCCTTGATCCGGGCGCGTTCGGCAGCGTCCAGGGCGTCGAGCGTCCCGAAACGCCAGGACGGCTCGCTGGTGACGAGGACGATGCCGCGGGCATCGGTGACGAACGTGACTTGCTGAGCGGCCCGCCAAGCCGCCTCGACCGCGTCGAATTCGACCTTGACCACCACGACCCCGACCGCCGCGCCGATGCGCCGGGCCAAGTAGAGACCGGGCCGGCCGCTGACGGTGCCGAGGGCGAATTGCGAACCCGCACCCTCCGTGAGCGCCTGCCGGAAGTACGGACGGAATGCGTAGTCGCGCCCGACGAAGCTTCCGTCGCCACCGGCATTGCTGGCCGCCACCGTCACACCTTCGGCACCGATGACGTAGATCACCGCCGCGCCGGTGGCCGCTGCCACTTCGGAGAGCCGGCGGTCGACCCGGTCCAGGAGTTCGCGCCCGGCTCCCGAAGCGACCGCCGCAGCGACCTCCGGGTCGGCGGCGAGCGCCAGCGGCAGGGATGCCTGCTTCTGCATCTCGGCAAGCAGCAAGCCGACTTGGAGCCCGATCGCCGATCGGGCCCCGCGCCGCAGATCCGTGAGCGCCCAGCGCTCCGCGGTGCGTCCCGCGAGCCAGGCCGCGGTGACGATTGCGCAAAGGCAGGCGAGGACGATCAAGCCGCGACCCGGCATGATCCGGGCCGCCCGCCCCCGCGTGGTTTCCGAGGCCTCGATCACGGACCATCCACCGGAGCGGAGATCCAGACCGTTCCGGCCATGTGGGTGCGGATTTCCGCACGACCGGCGACCCGGCAGCCGATCAGCGTTCTAAAAAATCTCATACGGAACAAAGCTTTAACAAAAGATCGCCAGCGCCCATCCCGTGGCACGGCCGTTGCCATTCACAGAATGAAACACAGCCATGTCCTCAAGGCAAAGCTGTGTTCCGGAAGGCCAAGACCAAGCGCGGACCCTGCCGGACTACGCCGGCGCCAGCCGCCCCGATGAAACCCGACGACAGGGAGAACGCCCCATGGTTGCCGTACCATCCCCGCTCACAGCACCCCATCCGCCCGCCAAGCCCAGGCCGATCTACAGGACCTTGTACTTCCAAGTCCTGGTCGCGGTGGCGATCGGCATCCTGCTCGGACATTTCTATCCGCAGCTCGGCGCCGAGCTGAAGCCGCTCGGTGACGCCTTCATCAAGCTCGTCAAGATGATCATCGCCCCGGTGATCTTCCTCACTGTTGTCTCCGGCATCGCCGGGATGACCAACCTCGAGAAGGTCGGCCGTGTCGGCGGCAAGGCGCTGATCTACTTCCTGACGTTCTCGACGCTGGCGCTGATCGTCGGCCTCGTCGTCGCCAACGTGCTCCAGCCCGGCAACGGACTGCACATCGACCCGAAGTCGCTCGATCCGAAGGCGATCGCCACCTACGCCGGCAAGGCGAAGGAGCAGAGCATCGTCGATTTCCTGATGAACATCATCCCCACGACGGCTGTCGGCGCCTTCGCGGGCGGCGAGATCCTGCAGGTGCTGTTCTTCTCGGTGCTGTTCGGCTTCGGCCTCGCCTTCCTGGGTGACCGCGGCAAGCCGGTGCTCGACATCATCAAGGTGCTCTCCGAGGCGATCTTCGGCGTCGTCAACATCATCATGAAGGTCGCCCCGATCGGCGCCTTCGGCGCGATGGCATTCACGATCGGCAAGTACGGCATCAGCTCGCTGGCCAACCTCGCCTACCTCGTCGCCGCCTTCTATCTGACGTCGGCGATCTTCGTGCTGGTCGTGCTGGGAGCGGTCGCCCGCTACAACGGCTTCTCGATCATCAAGCTCATCCGCTACATCAAGGAAGAGTTGCTTCTCGTGCTCGGCACGTCCTCGTCCGAGTCGGCGCTGCCCTCGCTGCTGGAGAAGATGGAGCGGGCCGGCTGCTCGAAGCCGGTGGTCGGCCTCGTGGTGCCCACGGGCTACTCGTTCAACCTCGATGGCACCAACATCTACATGACCATGGCGGCGCTGTTTATCGCCCAGGCGACCGACACACCGCTGAGCCTCGGCGAGCAGGCGCTGCTGCTGCTCGTGGCGATGCTGTCCTCGAAGGGGGCGGCGGGCGTCACGGGCTCGGGCTTCATCACCCTGGCGGCGACGCTGGCGGTGGTGCCGTCCGTGCCGGTGGTCGGCATGGCACTGATCCTTGGGGTCGACCGGTTCATGTCTGAGTGCCGGGCTCTGACCAACTTCATCGGCAATGCGGTCGCCTGCATCGTGGTTGCGCGCTGGGAGAACGAGGTCGATGAAGCCAAGCTCGCCGACGCCCTCGCCGGACGGAGCGTGCGTGAAGCTGTGCCGACGGGCGCGCTGCAGCCGGCTGAGTAATGGAAGCCGCAGTCGGTCGCCGCGCGCGACCGACTGCGGACAGAGCAGGCGGACCGGCCAATCGCTGCCATTGGACCGGTCCTGGCCCTCGAGCGTTCGGCGAACCCGCGGACATCCCGCGCAGGCACAGGCATCCATTCCTGATCCGACGGGAAAGCGGCACGCCCAATTCGGATCCCATCAGTCCGATCGGCCGGTCGGCGGCAGAGGGCGCGATGCAATCGGCTCGGCTTGGCCGCACGCGGCCTTGGCAGTCGCGGCGCTCAAGTCGGAGAAGCGACGCTCGTTGTGATACGGGGACGGCGCGTTGCGCCGCACGCTGAGCGGCGAAGATTGCCGTGGTCATGATGCCGGCGACACCGGTACGCGGCGGCCGCCTGAAAGCGATGCGTTCGGGCGCCGGAGCGCGCCCGGATACACCCTTCGACCGGCATGCATCTGCCAGGCGAGCCGACGAAGGCGGATCGGCGAAGGTATCAGGTAGGCTGCGCCAAAGACCGCCCTCGATCTTCCAATGATGCGGCAAGCATCGTCGCCACCGCGAGCGCGGTCAGTAGGATCATCACGTCGCTCGCCGCGCCCAACAAGGCATGCTCGCTCACCCCAATTGTACGTCCGTGAACGCCAGACGCTAATTCCAAGCGCCATGCGAGCAACGTGGAAGCAGTTGCCACCCCTGTTGCCGTGCCGAATGCCCGCATGAGGTTCAACAGGCCGCCCGCCTGTCCGGCATGCTCGGCCGGTGCCGCCGCTAGAGTGGCGCTGTTGTTCGGGGCGATGAACAAGCCGAGTCCCACCCCATACATGGCCAGCAACATCATCATGGCCGGCTCGCTGCTGGGATTGCCGGTGAGCGTTCGGCTCAGACCGACAGTCGCAGCCGCGCACAATCCCATGCTGACCTTTGTCGTAAGACGCGGCCAGTGCTCTGAGAGGCTGCCGCTAAACGGCGCCACCACGCCGAGCGCAACGGGTATGATGGCGAGCCGCAGTCCCGCCGAAAGCGGCGCGTCGTGGTAGCCGCGCACCAGCGCGAACGACATGGTGAAGAACATCCCGTACAGCATCGCGTAGGACAGCAAGGTGGCGACCGTCTTGCCGGTGAAGGCACGCGACCGAAACAAGCCCAAGTCGATCAGCGGTTCAGGGGCACGCTTCTCCCACCAGACAAACCCTGTCAGCAAAACGGCTGCTGACGTCGCGCAGATGAGCAGCGCGGGCGAGTATGGCCCCCAGGCATTCAGCTCGGTGAGCGTCATCATCAACGCGCTCAGGGCTGGGATCAGCAAAAGTGCGCCCCACCAGTCGAACGTAACTGCCTCGCTGAGCCGCGCGCTCACCGGCACGAGCACCCAGCCCAGCACCGCTCCGAGAGCAGCGAACGGCACGGTCACCCAGAAGATCCAGTGCCAGCCGAGGTTGCTCAGCAGCAGGCCACCGAGCGCTGGTCCCGTACTCACACCGATGGCCTGGGCGCTGGCGAACAGTCCCATCGCACGTCCACGCTGAGATTGATCTGTGGCTGCCACGAGGATGACGATGCTGTTCGCCCCGAGCAGAGCTCCGCTCATGCCTTGCAGCACGCGAAAGGCGATGAGCCACGGCAGACTCGGGGCTAATCCGCATAGAGCCGAGAACAGCCCGAACAGCGCGAAGCCGAGAAGGTACATCAGCTTGCGCCCGGCAATTTCGGCCAGCCGAGCGTAGACGGGCAGCACCGCGGCGAATGCGAGGCTGTAGCCCACCGCGACCCAGCTCACCTGATCGAGCGACGCATCGAAGGCTTGCTCCAGAGCTGGCAATCCCAGCTGGACGATGCTGGCATCGATCTGCCCGGCGGCGGCGCCTAGACAGGTGACGCAGACGACAAGCCAAGTATAGACGCCGAGCCGAGCGAAGGACTTGCTCGGAACCGGCTCCTGCAAGATGAACCTAGCTCGCTGACGCTGCACTTCCGGTGCGACAGGAACCTGCCTTTCCATGTCGAACTCCCGGCTCAGCCTTCGGGAGTAGAGCCCAGCAGACAGGCCAGATTCAAGCCGAAATCACCGGACCGGCCGGTCGTCGATTAACGGGGATGAGCTTGTTGTGGGCTCGCAAAGCCTATAATGCCGCTGCTGCATCAATATCAGCGTCATTCTTGAGCTAACACCGCGACCGTCTTTGGTAGTACATAAATTACAAGTAATCGTCGGTGATCGGACGTATAAAGGGGGCTCTCGTAATTTCGGCTTCCAAGATGCTCTCGAGGCCTGCTCGGTAGCTGTGATGGGCGCAACGCTGCCGGGCTGGCTTCGGGCCCGTCGCGCAGTGCCCCCGGACCCGGCAAAGTGGACCGCGCTCAGCGCAATGTTCTCGGTGATCCTGCACCAACGTTCGGATCAGACCGCCCGGTGGGGTAGGACGATCCCGCAACCGGTCAGGAACGACAAAGGCCGCGAAGGTGCGGCCTTGTAAATCAATAAATGGGTTGGAAAAACTGGAGCGGGCGAAGGGATTCGAACCCTCGACCCCAACCTTGGCAAGGTTGTGCTCTACCCCTGAGCTACACCCGCTCACTAGTGCCGCGCCGCCCGAACTTTCGTGCCGGCGGCCCCCGGCGGCGCTCTCTAAACACCATTCCGCCGGACGACGCAAGCGTCTCTTTTGCCCCGGGCGCCGATTCACCAATTCGGGGCGGGCGGACGTCCCAGGCGGAGTTCGTCGAGGCGGGTCCGCGTCCCGCGTGTCGTGTCGTCAGGCAGCGCATCGATCGGAAAGAATGCGCAGGCGGCGATCTCGCGGTCCGGGACCTTCGGCTGCGGGATGGTGAAGGCCTCAAGGATGAACAGCGCGACGTGGTCCCGCGGAGCCGCGACCACATTGCGGTAGAGGCCGTGGAGGCGGAGCCGCTCCCCGGCGACGATCCCCGTCTCCTCGCGGAACTCCCGGACCATCGCGTCGTGCGCGGTCTCGCCCCGCTCCACGCCGCCGCCCGGGAGGTGCCACCCGCTGACATAGGTGTGACGTACCAGCGCCACGCAGCCCTGCGCATCAAGGGCGATGCCGCGCACGCCGAGCGTCATGCCCCGGGATGCGAGAGCCCCGAGGTGAAACAGGTGCCGGAACAGCGGCCGATCGAGGATCATGTCGGATCAGGCGACGTCGAGCGTGATCGCGCCGAGCCCGTCAATGGCCGCCATCATTCGCTGTCCGCGCTCGACGGGACCGACGCCGGAGGGCGTGCCGGTGAAGATCAGGTCGCCCGGCTGGAGGATGAAGTACTCCGACAGGTAGGCGATCTGCTCGGCCACCGACCAGATCATATCGCCCAGATCGCCCTTCTGGCGCGTCTCGCCGTCCACCGACAGGGTGATCGAACCGCGCCTCGGGTGCCCAATCTCGGAAGCCGGGTGCAAAGCGCCGATCGGGCCCGAGCCGTCCGCTGCCTTCCCGAGATCCCAGGGCCTCGCCATCTTCTTGGCCTCGTCCTGGAGATCGCGGCGGGTCATGTCGAGGCCGACCGCGTAGCCGTAGACGTGGTCCAGGGCGCTCGCCACCGGGATGTCGCTGCCGCCGCCGGCGAGCGCAGCCACCATCTCGACCTCGAAGTGGTAGCTCCGCGTCTTCGGCGGGTACGCATGGGGCGTCGGCTCGGCACCGACGATCTGGAGCGCGTCGGCGGGCTTCATGAAGAAGAACGGCGGCTCGCGGTCCGGGTCCGCACCCATCTCGCGGGCATGGGCGGCGTAGTTGCGGCCGACGCAGTAGACGCGCCGGACGGGAAAGAGGTCGCTGCTGCCGACGATCGGAAGCGCGACGCGGGGCGGGTTCTGGATGACGGAGAGCATCTCTGCCTCTGCGGTGGATCGTTCGACGGCCGGACGACGCTCCGCCCGGCAACTACCGGACCGTTGTAAGCTCCGCGCCGGCCCGCGCCATCCCGGCGCTTGCCACGACGGCGCTGTGGCCTACAAAATTTTACCGATGACTCCGATGGCCGCCTCCCTCGACACTCTGCTCGCCGCGCTCCGGGATGGCCTGGGCGATCGGCACGTGGTGACCGATCCGGAGGACATGGCGCCCTACCTGGTCGAGAGCCGGAAGCTGTTCACCGGCTCGGCTCTCGCCGTCCTGCGCCCTGGCAGCACCGAGGAGGTCGCCTTCGCGGTCCGCGCCTGCACGCAGGCGGGCGTCGCGGTGGTTCCCCTCGGCGGCAATACCGGGCTCACTGGCGCCGGGGTGCCGCACGGTGGTGTCGTCCTCTCCCTGGAGCGGCTGGTGCGGCTGCGCGCGGTCGATCCCGTGGACGCCACCATCACCGTGGAGGCCGGGATGATCCTGCAGGAGGTGCAGGCGGCGGCCGACGCGGCCGGCATGCTGTTCCCGCTTTCCTACGCGTCGCGCGGCTCAGCCCGGATCGGAGGCGGCATCAGCACGAACGCGGGCGGTATCGCGGTCCTGGCCTACGGCAACGCGCGGGACCTCGTCCTCGGTCTCGAAGTGGTCCTGGCCGACGGACGGGTCTGGAACGGGCTCAAGGCCCTGCGCAAGGACAACGCCGGCTACGACCTGAAGCAGCTTTTCATCGGGTCCGAGGGCACGTTGGGTATCGTGACCGCGGCCGTGCTCAAGCTGTTCCCGAAGCCCAGGACCACCGGCGTCGCCTTCGTCGGTCTGGATTCGGCGCGGGCGGCCCTCGATCTGTTCGTGTTCCTCCGGTCCCGGCTGGACCGGGACCTCACGGCCTTCGAGTACCTGCCGCCCTTCGCCCTGGAGATCGTCCTGCGGCATGTTCCGGGTACGGTCCGTCCGCTGGCGGATCCGCACGGCGCCTACGCGCTGATCGAGGCGGCCTCGGCGCGGCCGGATGCCGATGCGCGTGCCGGGTTGGAGGCCGCCCTTTCAGACGCCATGGCGGATGGCCTGATCGCCGACGCGGCAATCGGCGCGAGCGGCGCGCAGGACTACGCCCTCTGGCGCCTGCGCGAAGGCGTTCCCGAGGCCCAGACGCGGGAAGGCGCTTCGATCAAGCACGACATTTCGGTGCCGCTCTCGCGCCTGCCCGACTTCCTGGAGCAGGCCGAAGACGCCTGCATCGCCGCGATGCCGGGTCTCAGACCCTGCGGCTTCGGGCATTTCGGCGACGGCAACATCCACTTCAACCTGACGCAGCCCGCGGAGATGCCGCCTGCGGACTTCCTGGCGGAATGGGGTCGGTTCAACCGCATCGTCCACGACATCGTCCACGGCCTCGGCGGCTCGATCGCGGCGGAGCACGGGGTCGGCCTGATCAAGCGCGACGAGCTCGAACGCTACGGCGATCCGGTGGGTCTCGACCTGATGCGCCGGCTGAAGGGCGCGATCGACCCCCTGAACCTTCTCAATCCCGGCAAGGTCATCGCGCTCAGGCCGGACAGCTGACAGCGTCACGCGGCCCGATTTTGTGCGCCGCGCCATAATTCGGGACGCAGATGGGTGCAGGAGAGCCACGCGTCGTCGCGATCCGTCGCGGGCGCCTGAGGTGTTAAGCGGCCGCTAACGCTTCGGACCGACCTTCGCAGAGAGACGACGGCGACGTGTCCGTCACCGCTGGGCATGGCAATTGCTCTGAGGCTTTCCTATCTCGCATGTGCGAGATCGAGACACGACCCGTCCCCGACAGACAGTTCTTGATCCTTCTGGAGACCGACGGAATGCCTACCTCACAGGCCCGCGTGCAGACCACCGAAGCGAGCCGCTACCTGCAGCAGCTCTGCCGGCACTGGAGCCACAAGTTCAAGGTCGAGGCGACCTCCATGCACGGCACCGTGCCCTTCGGCGAGGACCGTATCTGCACCTTCGACGCCGAGCCCGACGCGCTGCTGATGCGGATCGACAGCGCCGACCCGGTCAACCTCACCCGGCTGGAGAACGTGGTCTCCGACCACCTCGCCCGCTTCGCCTTCCGCGAGAGCCTCGGCGACATCCGCTGGTCTCGCGCCGCGTGAGCAACCGCATCCGGACTTCCCGCTAGACCTATAGGAAAACGCGCCGCGCGGGACGCGCAGGCCCGTCCGGCGCGACGCCGGACGGGCCTGCGCGTTTCCGGAGCAAGCCATCTCTGGCGTACCATTTGCGAGCGATACGCGCCCACCCGCCGGGGCGACGACCTGCAGATGCGACCGGGATGGATCGATGAAGCGACGCACCCTGCTGCAAGGCGCGGGAGCGCTGATGGCCGGAGCCCTCGCGCGGCCAGCCCTGGTCCGGGCGGCCTCGGCGACGACGCTGCGCTTCGTGCCCTACGCCGATCTGGCCCTGCTCGATCCGATCATCACGACCAACTACGTCACGCGCACCCACGCGCTGATGGTGTTCGACACCCTCTACAGTCTCGACGCCGCCTACCGACCGCAGCCGCAGATGGTGGCCGGTCACACGGTTTCGGCGGACGGCCTGACGTGGCGCCTGAACCTCCGCGACGGCCTGCGCTTCCACGACGGCACACCGGTGCTCGCCCGCGACGTGGTGGCGAGCCTCAGGCGCTGGTCACAGCGGGATGCCTACGGGGGCGCGTTGTTCGCGACAGTGGACGCGCTGACGGCCCCGTCCGATGCGGTGGTGGAGTTTCGGCTCAAGCGGCCATTCCCCCTCCTGCCGGACGCACTGGCCAAGCCGACCTCCTACGTCCCGGTGATCATGCCCGAGCGGCTGAGCACGGTGCCGGCCACGCAGGCGGTGCCAGAAGTGGTCGGCAGCGGACCCTACCGCTACGTCGCCGACGAGCGGGTGCCGGGCTCACTCAACGTCTACCGCCGGTTCGAGGCCTATCGGCCCCGCCAGGACGGTACGCCGAGCTTCACGGCCGGTCCGCGAATTGCACATTTCGACCGGGTGGAGTGGCGCACGATCCCCGATGGCGGCACTGCCGCCGCAGCCCTCCGCTCCGGTGAGATCGACTGGTGGGAGCAGCCCCTTGTCGACCTCGTCCCTGATCTGATGCGCCAGAGCGCCGTGCGCGTCGAGCTTGTCGAGACCGCGGGACTGATCGGACAGATCCGGCTCAACCACACGCTGCCGCCCTTCGACAACCCGGCGATCAGCCGCGCCCTGCTCTCGGCCGTCGATCAGGGCGAGATGATGGATGCTGTCGCGGGCAGCGACCCGGCCATTCGGCGCGGCCCGGCAGGCGTGTTCACGCCGGGCGGCCCGATGGCCTCGGACGCCGGACTTCACGTGTTCGCCGGCCCGCGCGACTTCGCGGCGTCCAAGCGTGCCCTGGCGGAGGCGGGCTACAAGGGTGAGCGTGTCGTGCTGCTCTCGGGCACCGACGTGCCGCGGATCAACGCGATCTGCGAGGTCATGGCCGACGTCTGCCGCAAGCTCGGGATGAACGTCGATGTCGTGGCCACCGACTGGGGGACGGTCAATCAGCGGATCCTCAGCCCGAAGCCGCTGGACCAGGGCGGCTGGTCGATGTTCGGGATCTTCTCCGGCGGCCTCGACCACCTGTCGCCGGCCTACCATCTGGTGATCCGCGGCAATGGTCGCGCCGGGGTCCCGAGCTGGCTGACCGACGCGCCCCTCGAGGACCTGCGCGCGGCTTGGTTCGCGGAGCCCGACCTCGCGGCCCAGAAGGTCGTGGCCGCGCAGATCCAGGAGCGCGCCCTCGGCGTCGGCGCCTACATCCCGTGCGGCCAGTACTTCCAGCCAACCGCGTATCGGTGCGACCTCGACGGCATGCTCACGGGCCTGCCCCTGTTCTGGAACCTGCGCCGCGCCGCCTGACGCATGGCGGCCGCCTAGCCGATGCTCATGAGGCTGGCATTCCCCCCGGCCGCGGCGGTGTTGATCGCGGTCGAGACCTCCTCAATGAGGCCGGCCGCACCGTAGAGGTCGCCTGCGTTCAGCGCCTCCGACGTGCGCGCCTGGACAGGCACGATCGCCCCGGGGCGCGCCGCGATGGCCTGGTTCAGGCGAAGCAGGCCGGCCGCATCACCTTCGAACAGGACCGCGTGGAGCGCCGGTGCGGCCTCGAGATCCGCGGCCCAAGTAATCCGTGCGGCGCACGCGGGCGGAAGCCCAGGGAGGCTGAATCGCTCGTTCTCCGGGGTGACGACGATCGCGCTGTTCCCGCTGCCTAGAATCGTCCCGAGTTGCACGAGGAGTCCCGTCTCGGTCAGGGCGATTGCGGCGACGCGGCCTCGGGGACGGACCGTGTGAAGGTTGCGCTCGCCGACGGGCCCTTCCAGGATCGTTTCCGCGAAGGTGGGGAAGTGGACGGCCGCGAGACGGTCGGCGATCCGGCCGTGGCCGTTCGAGCGCAGCCAGTCCAGGAACGGGCGGATCGCCGCACCACCGGCTGCCCACTCGCTAACGGCGGCGCTCGACGGCCGCCGGGAGAGCCGGCCGAGATAGAGGGGGCCGCCGGCCTTCGGCCCGGTGCCGGACAGGCCTGAACCGCCGAAAGGCTGCACCCCCACCACCGCGCCGATCACGGTCCGGTTCACGTAACGGTTGCCAGCGCGCACCTGTCCGAGAACATGCGCGATCGTCTCGTCGATGCGGCTGTGCAGCCCGAAGGTAAGGCCGTAGCCGGTGGCATCGATGTCCCCGAGAAGCCGGTCGAGGTCGGTCCGGGCATAGCGCAGGACGTGCAGGACCGGTCCGAACACCTCGTGCCCGACGTCGGCGACGCGCTCGATCTCGATGAGCGTCGGCGGCACGAAACTCCCGTCTCCCGTGCCCGGCGGAAGGGGGACCTGGTGCACGGCGAAGCCGCGGGCGCGCATCATCGCCACGTGGCCGGCAATGGCCTCGGCGGCCGCGGCGGTGATGACTGGGCCGATATCCGTGGAGAGGCGGCGGGGATCCCCGATCGCCATCTCGCGAAGCGCCCCCAGCAGCATCGCGAGCGTCCGGTCGGCGATGTCCTCTTGCAGGCACAGGATGCGCAGGGCCGAACAGCGCTGACCCGCGGAATCGAAGGCTGAGGCGATGACATCCGCCACGACCTGCTCGGCCAGGGCCGAAGAATCGACGATCATGGCGTTCTGGCCGCCGGTCTCGGCGATGACCGCGGCGGGCTCGCCGAAGCGGTTCAGGCGTTCGGCGAGCACGCGCTGGATCTCTTTGGCGACCGCCGTCGACCCGGTGAACATCACGGCCTGCACCCGCGCGTCGCCGACCAAGGCACCGCCGACCGTGCCGTCGCCGGGCACGAGTTGGAGCACGTCATCCGGGACGCCCGACGCATGCAGCATCCGGACGGCCTCGGCGGCGGCGAGCGGCGTCTCCTCGGCCGGCTTGGCGAGGACCGGGTTGCCCGCCGCCAGGGCTGCGGCCACCTGCCCGACGAAGATTGCCAGCGGGAAGTTCCAGGGCGCGATGCAGGCGACCGGCCCGAGCGGGTCCAGCGCGCCGACGAGCGTCCGCTCGGCCTCGGCGGCGTAGTAGCGCAGGAAGTCGATGGCCTCGCGGATCTCGGCCACGGCGTTGCCGAAGGATTTTCCGGCCTCGCGGACGACTAGGCCGATCAAGACCGGCATTCTCGCCTCGAGGGTGTCGGCCGCGCGACGCAGCGTGGTGGACCGAACGCTGCAGGGGGTCGCAGCCCAGGCTGCAGAGGCGGCAGCGGCGCGTGCGATCGCTCGCTCGATCTCGGCCGGCGTGGCCGGCCGCCACGCGCCCACCCGGTCCCGTCCATCCGCCGGATTGATGACGGCCGCGTCGGCCGAAGCGGGATCGCTGCCAGAGGGTACGGCGCACCACTCGGTTTGCCCGCTCACAGCAAGTCCTTCGGCGAGACAGCTGAGCGCCGCCTCGTCGGTGAGGTCGAGGCCGGCCGCGTTGGCACGGGTCGAACCGTAGAGAGCCCGCGGCAACGCGATGCGCGGGTGCGGCGCGCCCGGATGTGCCGCAGCCTCTACCGCGGCGACCGGATCGGCGATGAGCGTCTCCACCGGCACGGTGGCGTCGGCGACCCGGTTGACGAAGGAGGTATTGGCCCCGTTCTCCAGCAGGCGCCGGACCAGATAGGCCAGCAAGGTCTCGTGCGTGCCCACGGGCGCGTAGATCCGGCAGGGCCTCTGCAGGATCTCCCCGGACACCACCGCCTCGTAGAGGGGCTCGCCCATGCCGTGCAGGCACTGGAACTCGTACTGGCCGAGCCGGAATGCCGGGCCCGCCATCTCCACGATTGTGGCGAGTGTCTGCGCGTTGTGGGTCGCGAATTGCGGGAAGACGGCGTCCGGCGCGTTCAGGAGGCGGCGCGCGCAGGCGAGGTACGAGACGTCCGTGTGAACTTTCCGGGTGAAGACCGGGAAATCCGCGAGCCCGTCGACCTGAGCCCGTTTGATCTCGCTGTCCCAGTAGGCGCCCTTCACGAGACGAACCATCAGCCGGTGCCGGCTGCGCCGGGCGAGGTCGATCAGCACGTCGATCACGAAGGGACAGCGCTTGCCGTAGGCCTGCACGACAAAGCCGAGGCCGTCCCAGCCGGCGAGGTCCGGATGGGTCGCGAGGGCTTCCAGGACGTCCAGCGACAGATCGAGGCGGTCGGCCTCTTCCGCGTCGATGTTGAGGCCGATGCCACGCTCCTTCGCCAGGCGCGCGAGCCCAAGCGCCCGCGGCGTCAGCTCCGCCAGGACGCGGGCGCGCTGCATCCGCGAGTAGCGAGGATGCAGCGCCGACAGCTTGACCGAAATTCCGGGTCCGAGAAGCGCGCCGCGACCGGCCGCGGCATCCCCGATCGCCTGGATGGCCTCTTCGTAGGCGCGGAAGTAGCTTTCGGCGTCGTGCGCGGTCACCGCGGCCTCGCCGAGCATGTCGTACGAGTAGGTGAAACCCTTCGCCTCCTGCGGCGCGGCGTTGCGGAGAGCCTCCTCGATGGTTCGGCCGGCGACGAATTGCTCGCCCATCATCCGCATGGCGAGATCGACGCCGCCACGGATCACCGGCTCGCCGCCGCGGGCGATCAGCCGCGTGAGCGCCGCGGACAGGCCGGCCTCGTCTCGGGTCGCTGTGAGACGGCCGGTGACGAGCAATCCCCAGGTCGCAGCGTTGACGAAGGGCGACCGGCTGTGCCCGAGATGGGCGCGCCAGTCGCCGCCCGCGATCTTGTCGCGGATCAGCGCGTCGCGCGTCGCCGTGTCGGGGATGCGCAGCAGCGCCTCAGCGAGGCACATCAGCGCCACGCCCTCCTGGCTCGACAGGGCATACTCGTGGATCAGACCCTCGACGCCCCCGCGGGGCATCCGGCGCCGCAGCGATTCGACGAGTTGCCGGGCTTGATCGGCCACGCGCCGAGCGGCATCGGACGGCAGGCGCGCTTGGTCGAGGAGCGGTCCGACGCAGTCGGGCTCCGGCCGCCGACAGGCCTCGACCACGGCCGCGCGCAGGGGCGACAGGGACGGCAGCGCGGCGGCGAAGGCCCTGAACGGACCGGCGGCACGCTCTGAGTCACGGGCGTCACGCATGGACCATCCCCGAAGCGGGCCGAAGCTTCGCACCTCAGGCCTGCCGCAGGCTACGCCCTCCGGCGTCGCAGTTTAACAGGCGGCGTCTGCCCGTTTGCCTCGCGTCGCGCGCTTTGATACCGGCCGTCGCGGTGGCAGAAGCCCGGACATGACCGCGATCATGATCTACGGCGCCACAGGCTACACCGGCCGGCTCCTGGCCGAGCACGCCGTCGGACAGGGACTGCGACCGATCCTGGCCGGTCGCGACCCCGAGAAGCTCCGTCCCCTCGCCGCGCGGCTCGGGCTCGCGTGGCGCGCCTCCCGCCTCGACGATCCGGACGGCCTGCGCGCCGCCCTGGCGGACGTCGCGGTGGTGATCCACGCGGCCGGCCCCTTCTCGAAGACGGCACGCCCCATGGCCGAGGCCTGCCTCGCCGTGGGCGCTCATTACAGCGACATCACCGGCGAGATCAGCGTCCTGGAGGCTCTGGCCGCGCGGGACGCGGACGCAAAGGCCGCCGGCATCGTCCTCCTGCCCGCGGCGGGCTTCGACGTGGTGCCGAGCGACTGCCTCGCCGCGCATGTGGCGGCGCGACTGCCCGGCGCGAACCGCCTGCGGATCTCGATCGGTGGGTTTGGCGGGTTCAGCCGCGGGACCGCCCGGACCATGGCCGAGGGGATCGCCTGGGGCACGCGGGTGCGGCGCGGCGGCCGGATCGTCGAGTTGCCGAGCCCGCCTCGCGGAAGCGCCGATTTCGGCCGCGGATCCCGGCGCACGGTCGGGCTCGGCTGGGGCGACGTGTCGAGCGCGTGGTACTCGACCGGCGTCCCCGATATCGATGTCTACTTCGAGGCTTTCCCCGCCATGGCGGCGGCGGCGGGGCTGCCGGCCGGCCTCCGCCGGATCATCGCCGGCGAGACGGCGCAGCGGCTGATCAATCGTGGGATCGACCGGCTGCCGGAGGGACCGTCCGCCGCCGCGCGGGCCTCGGCCCGCAGCACGTTCCTGGCCGAGGCCTGGGATGCGACGGGACGGCGCGTTGCCGGCCGGATGGAGACGCCCGAGGGCTACACCTTGACGGTCCGGACGGCCCTGGAGGTTGCCCGACGCCTCGCGGCCGGCGCCGTGGCCGCGGGATTTCACACGCCGGTCACCGCCTTCGGCGCGGATTTCATCCTGGGCTTCCCGGATGTGGTGCGGACGGATCTCTGATCGCGCATTGGTCCCCGCTCGCGCCGTCATCACGAGCGGAGCGATGTGACCCAGGGCGGCGCGCGATCGAAGGGCGTGGCGCGACACTGGGTTGCTTCGCTTCGCTCGCAAAGACGGTTTGGACATTCGCGCGCGTGCTTGGCGGCAGCCTTCCGGCTCACACCGTCGCGCCGATCTGCCAGGGCGCAAACTCCGACGATCCGAAATCGAACTGCTCGCTCTTCGTCCGCTCGCCGCCCGCCACCCGCAGGATCAGATCGAAGATCCGCTGACCCGCTTGCTCGACGCTCTCGGCACCCTCGAGGATCGTGCCGCAATTGACGTCCATGTCCTCTTCCAGCCGCTTGTACATGGCCGAGTTGGTGGCGATCTTGATCGACGGCGAGGGTTTGCAGCCGAAGACGCTGCCGCGGCCGGTGGTGAAACAGACGAGGTTCGCGCCGCCCGCCACCTGCCCGGTGGCCGAGACCGGGTCGTAGCCGGGCGTGTCCAAGAAGACGAAGCCCTTGGCCGTCACCGGATCGGCGTAGCGCACGACGTCGACGAGGTTGGTGCTGCCGGCTTTCGCCATGGCGCCCAGCGATTTCTCGAGGATCGTCGTCAGGCCTCCGGCCTTGTTGCCCGGCGACGGGTTGGCGTCGATCTCCGAGCCTTCCTTGCGGGTGTACTCCTCCCACCAGTGCATCAGGTCGACGAGCTTCTGGCCCACCTCCGGGCTCACGGCGCGGCGGGTGAACAGGTGCTCGGCCCCGTAGGTCTCGGTGGTCTCCGACAGGATCACCGTGCCGCCGTTCCGGACCACGAGGTCGCTGGCGACGCCGAGCGCCGGATTGGCCGAGACGCCGGAATACCCGTCCGAGCCGCCGCACTGCAGGGCGACGATCAGCTCGCTCGCCGGCACCGGCTCCCGATGGACGACATTGGCCTCGGCCAGGATGCCCTTCACGAACGCGATGCCGGCCTCCACGGTTTTCCGGGTGCCGCCGAGGCTCTGGATGTTCATGCTGCGGATCCGGTCGCCGAGCCCCTGCTCCTCCAGGAACGCGCCGATCTGGTTCACCTCGCAGCCGAGTCCGATCATCACGATGTGCGAGAAGTTGACGTGCCGGGCGTAACCCGCGAGCGTCCGGCGCAGGAGCCGCAGGGGCTCGCCCATGGCCATGCCGCAGCCGGTCTTGTGCGTCAGTGCCACGACGCCGTCGACGTTCGGATATTCGGCGAGGGGATCGAGGCCGAGAATCGGGTGGCGGCGGAACGCGTCGGCGATCAGGTCCGCGACGTGCGCGCTGCAATTCACCGAGGTCAGGATGCCGACGTAGTTGCGGGTCGCCACGCGCCCGTCCGGCCGGCGGATGCCCTGGAAGGTCGCGGGCGGCGCGACGAGCCGGGTCGGCCGCGCGTCGACACCGAAGGCGTAGTCGCGGGCGAAGTCGCCCATGCCGAGATTGTGCACGTGCACGTGCTGCCCGGCGGCGATGTCGGCCTTCGCGAAACCGATGATCTGGCCGTACTTGGTCACCGGCTCGCCGACGCGATGGGATCGGACCGCGACCTTGTGGCCGGCCGGAATCCGCTCCGCCGCCGTCACGCTGTCCGTGACCGCCGTGCCGGACTCGATCGCGCCACGCGCCACGACGACGCCGTCGTCCGGACGCAGGGTGATGACGGGATAGCTGGACATCGGTCTCTCCTCACGATCCTCTCGCGCGGTACCGCTCACCGGGCGGCGCGCGGCTGAAGGGCCGGCGCGGATGCGTCACGCACCGGCAGCGGCGCGATCTCGCCGACCACGAACAGGTAGATGAAGGCGCCCAGGAGGCAGAACCCGCCGGCCACGATCAGGGGGATCGCGAACGAGCCCTGCGTGATCGTGAGCATGACCCCGGTGAAGGTGGTCGTCACGATCCCCGCGACGTTGGAGGCGAAGTTCTGGATGCCGCCGATCGACGCCACGTGGGCGGGGGTGGGCGCCACGTCCCCGGGCAGCGCCCAGATGGAGGCGGCCGTGAAGGCGAGGCTGCCGTAGGCCACCGCGAAGCACAGCAGCGCCACGTAGATGTTCGGGGCGATCAGCGACAGGGTGATCACCGACGACATGAGCATGCCGCCGACCAGGCAGGTCTTCCGGGCGGCCGTGAGGCTCCAGCCGCGGCGGTAAAGGGCGTCCGACGCGAAACCGCCGAGCCAGCCCGCCGGGATCGAAGCGAGCGCCGGGAGGCTGCCGAGGGTGCCGAGTTCGGCCAGCGAGAAGCCGCGGGCCTTGACGAGGTAGGTCGGGAACCACGTGATGAAGAAGTAGATCACGAAGTTCAGGCAGAAGAAGCCCGCCATCATCCCCCACACCGTGCGGTAGCGGAACAGCGACAGCCACGGCACCGCCCCCTGGGGCGCGTCCCGCGTCTCGGTCACCTGGGGCCGCTCCTGGCCGGCCCGGAGGCGGGCGAGTTCCTCGCGCGACACCCCGGGATGGTCCTCCGGCTCCCGGTACAGCCACATCCAGAACACCGCCCAGGCGAAGCCGAGCAGGCCGGTCACCACGAAGGATTCGCGCCAGCCGAGGATTGCGATCACCCAGGTCACCAGGGGGATCGCCAGCGCCGCGCCGACCCGGGAGCCGCTGTCGAAGATGCTGCTGGCGAAGCTCCGCTCGCTGCGCGGGAACCACGAGGCCGCCACCTTGGCGAAGGAGGGATAGGCCCCCGCCTCCCCGACACCGAGGAGCATGCGCAGGCCGAGCAGCGACAGGAAGCCCCGTCCCACGGCCGTGAGCGCCGTGCAGGCCGACCACCAGACGACGGCGACCATCAGAGACAGCCGCGGGCCGACGCGATCGGCGACGTACCCGAAGGGCAACTGCATGATCGCGTAGGTCCAGAAGAAGCCCGACAGGATCAGGCCCATGTCGGTGGCGTCGAGGCCCAGCTCCTTCGACATCGACGGCGCGGCGACCGCAAGGTTGGCGCGGTCGATGTAGTTGATGGCGTTCGCCGCCATGCAGAGGCCGATCATCAGCCAGCGCAGTCTGGGCATGCTGTCACTCTCCGGAATTCCGGACGCGGCGTCCCGGTCTTCCCCGGGTCGCCGCGCGCGTCACGTCGGGCCGGCTCAGACGCGATAGGCGTCTCCGTCGAGCCCGTGCGGCCGGCCCGCCGCGAGGAGAGTCTCCCAGACGGGTTCCGGCAGCGGCACGCCTTCCGCGAGGCGCTGGGCGCGCATGCGGCGCTCCGGCTCGCCGGGCAGCAGCACCTCGGCTCCCGGCATCGGTCGGGCGCTCTTGAAGAAATCGAGATAGGTGCGCGCCTCGGTCGCCAGAACTTCCTCGGTGCCGAGGGCGGACGGCGTCACGTAGATCGACAGCATGCCGTTGCAGATCCGCCGCCGTCCGGGCCCCGCGGTGCCGGACCCGGTGAGCGCGCCGGCCAGGAGCTCGCACATGAGCGCGAGGCCCGAGCCCTTGTGCTCTCCGAAGGCCCGGATCGCGCCGGCGCCGCGCTGGTTGTCGCGTTCGACGCCGTCCAGGGGACCGAACAGGGTCGCCGGGTCCGCGCTGAGCCGGCCGTCCGGCTCGATCAGCGCACCCTCCGGCAGCGGCTTGCCACCCCGGGAGGCGACCAGCACCTTGCCCTCGGCCACCGCCGAGGTGGCGAAATCGAGGATGATCGGCTCCGCTCCCGGCACCGGGAACCCGGCCGCGAAGGGCGCCGTGGAGAAGCGGCGCTCCACCGAGCCGAAGGGTGCCACCAGCAGGCTGCCCGCCACGTTGACGAAGTGCACCGAGACCAGCCCCGCCGCGGCCGCCCGCTCGGCCCATTCGCCGATCCGTCCGAGATGACCGGCATGGCGGAGCGCCACGATGGCCACACCACTCTCCTGAGCCTTGGCGATGCCGAGATCGGTGGCGAAGGGTCCCGCGGTCTGTCCGAAGCCGTACTGCGCATCGAGCAGCGCGAAGGACGGCGCGTCGGTGACGATCTGTGGCGTGCGGCCAGCCTCGACCTCGCCCGTGCGCAGCCACTCGACGTAGCGCGTGACGCGAACGACGCCGTGACTGTCATGCCCGGTGAGGTTGGCGGCCACGAGGAAGCGGCCGATCCGCTCGGCCTCCGCCTCCGGACAACCTTCCCGGATGAAAATGTCCCGCACGTAATCGGACAGCCTGTCGGCTGAAATCCGCATTGCCTCGCCTCCCTGGGCCGCGCCTCACCGGGCGCGTTCGGGATGAGCCTAGCGCCCTCGGACTTGCGGCGCGAGCATCGGGGGTGACGCTGCGCGGCACCTGTCGTCTCGGCGGTCGGGCTCCCGCTCACGGGCCGGGCGCCAGCGGTCCGGGCGAGTCGCCGTAGGGCGCCATGTAGACGCCATCGAAGGGCCCCTGCCCCCGTAGATCCGACAGCATGAGGGCCACGAAATGGGCGTAGGCGTCGGCTGTGATCCAGCCCGAGGCGGTGCCGGTACGCGGCCACAGCGGTGACGTGATGCCGACGAGCTCGACGTCCTGTTGCTCGCGCGCGACTTGTACGAAGCCGCCCATGTAACCCTTCGGATCGGTGGCCAGCAGGCCCGGACCCGAAGCGGGCGACCCGGGATAGATGAAGTCGTCCCGGATCGTGTCGTTGGGCAGGAACGTCACGGTCTCGTGCGTGAACTGGAGCACGGCAAGGCGCATCGGCGGAGTTCCTCGGGTCAGCGGGAGGGCGGGTCAGGAGATCTCGCGCACCAGTTTGGCGACCAGGGCGCGTCCGAAGGCTTCGAAGTTCTCCGCTGTCATGACGAAGGCCCCGTCCCCGCCGATCACGATGGCCCGGTAGTAGGCAGCCAGGCCGCCTGCCGGATTTGTGTGGTCCTTCAGGAAACTCAGCATGCCCTCCGGGTCGGTGAGGATGACGATGCCGTTGACGGTGATGCCGGCCGCTACGGCGGCATCTCGCGCCTCCGCGATGGAGCGACCGCTGTTGCCGGTGCCGTCGCCCGAGATGTCGATGACCTTTCGCCCGGTCCGGAACGGAGCCCGCGCCAGCAAGTCCGTGGCGAATGCAATGGCCGACCCGATGGCCGTGCGGCCGTAGAATGGGCGCGGCGCGGCTTCGAGCCTGGCCGAGAAAACACCGGCATCCTGTTTGGACCCGATGACCATCCAGTCGACCGCGACCTGCTGCTCGCCGGGGCCGGCCCAATCGAACAGGGCGACACCGATCCGGCCGGTCTCGCCCTCGCCGATGGCACGCAGCACCCGCGGATCGCTGAAGGCCTCGGCATAACCGCGCCGCTCCAGCTCGAACCGTGCCTCGCTGATGCTCAAGGAGACGTCGACGGCGAGGACCAGAAGGACGTCGACGGCCTGATCGGCGGCGTTCGCGCTGCGAAGCGCCGGTGACAGCGGCGCGAGAAGGCCGGAGAGGAGCCCGGATAGGAGGTGGCGTCGCCGCATGGCCGGGGCTCGTTTGGGGGGACGCCCACCCCGATCGGCGGACGGCCACCTGCATGCAACGAGCCTGCCGTCCCCGCGGTTCTATGGCGAGCCGGTGCCGGCATTCCGTGGCTCGGCCTCACCGCGATCCCTCTCGACGCCGAGAAAACGTCCGCACGTGCCGCTCAAGGCAACACCGCGTCCGGCTCGATCACGCCGCTTCAGGCTGGCCCCGCCTCGATGCGACAAACGACGCTGCCGGCGCTGCCATCGATCGTGAGGGCCGGCGTATTGTTCACTGGCTCCGACGCGTCACTGAGCGCCTCGATGGGCGGATGGTGGCTCTCGCCCGCGAGCCGAGCGCGCACCGGTGGCGGACTGACTTTGTTAACCTGAAATAGCATCGTCGGCTTGCGCGGGCTCAGCGCTCGAGCCCCGGTCCCTTGGCCGCACCGAGAATCCGGCCGGGCCGCCCGTCCGCCGCTCCCTGGACCAGCACGACCCAGCTGTCGGCGTCACCCATCTCGGCCTGGAGGACGGGCACGTCGAAGCGCAGCGCCTGCCCGGTCCAGGCGCCGAGGCGTTGGAGACCCCGCACAACGTTGACGTAGGTCGCCGTCCGGCCGCCATTCTCGCCGGACTGGATCGCGATCGCCCGGCTGCGCAAGACCGGCAAGAGCCAGACCTCCCCGCGTGTGTCAGTCTTGACCTCCGGCGCGGCGCCGATCTCGACCACGATCCGGTCGCCTCGATTCTCTCCGCGCACGGGAACCGGCAGTCCGCCGCGCTGCACGGCATCGCGCAGCAGCCGGTCGAGGGCCGCCTTGTCGGAGCCCAGCGCGAAACCGCTGCCGTCGACCACGATCTGCGGCGTGAAAACCTGGCGGGCCCCGCGGCCGCGGGCGTAGGCGCGCTGGCGCTCGGTCAGCGGGCGCAGCGCCAGGGTGTCCTTCCAGCCGAGGTAATCCCAGTAGGTGACGGGAAGGGTCAGGGCGATCACGCCCGGCTGCCGGGCGAGATCGCGCAGGACCGGTTCCGCCGCGCGGCAGGCGCCGCAACCCTGGCTGGTGAACAGCTCGACGACGGCGCGGACCGGCTCGGCCCGGGCCGCGGACGCCGACACACAGATCAGAGCGGCTGCGCAGAGCGCGCGGCGGTCGCGAAGGCGGGCGCGGTGCCGGGGCGTCATGGCCGTATCAGAGCGTCTGTGACGCGGTCTGTGAAATCACGTTGGCTTGAGAGGCTTCCACCAGCGGTTGAGCCGGTGCCGAGTTCGTCCGAGCCTTGGGCAGCATGTCTGGGCGCCAGCGGCGATGCATCCAGAGCCATTGGCCGGGATGCTCGCGAACCCAGCCCTCGACCACCGCGGTCATCGCCTGCATGGCGCCCGTCACGTCGATGGTGCCGTCCGCGGCCCGGGGCAGGTCCAGGGGCGGCGTCAGTTCCAGCCGAAAGCGGCCCTCGGGAAGCCGCACGACGCGCACGCCGTGGACCGGGCACTCGTAGTGCCGGGCGAGCTTGGCGAGCAGCGGGTTGGCGAGGCAGGGCCGGCCCAGGAACTCGACCACGACGCCGCGGGTGAAGTGCTGGTCGATCAGCTGACCGAGATGTCCGCCGTTGTCGACCACGTCCCGCATGGCGAAGACCGCGCCCGGCTTGGACGCCGCCAGCCCGCCCATGGACCTGCGGCGGACCTCCTGCACGAGCCGGGCGGCCGCGGGGTTGTTGGGCGGCCGGAACACCGCGGTGGCCTCCAGCCCGAAGCGGGCTGCGCAGATCGCCGGAAGCTCCCAGTTCGCCAGATGAGCCGAGAAGATCAGGCCCGGCTTCCCGTCGTCGCGCAGGGCGAAGAAGTGCTCGATGCCCGAGACCTCGGTCCGCAACGGCCCGCTCGCGGCGGGATCGTAGTCGAACAGGGTGTCGAGATGCGCGTACTCGGCGCCCGTCCGGCCGAGATTGTCCCAGGCCTCCAGGGCGACGCGCTTCCGCTGCTCTTCCGGCATGTCCGGAAACGCCGCGCGCAGGTTCGCCAGGGCGGTGCGGTGCGCCGGCAGCAGTGGGCCGACGCGGCGCAGGATGGCGGCGCCGAGCGCGGTCGACCGGGCCGCCCCGAGCGCGCGCGCGAGCCAGACGAGCGCGCGGATCAGCGGGACCATCGCGAAACCCGCGAGGCGCGGGTACGACCGTTTCAGGAGGAGGGCGAGACGCAGCACAATCGGTTCCCGGGCGTTCGCTTGCGGCCCCCGACGCACGCGTAAAGCGAAGCTTAAGCCAAGTCTCTCGCAGCGCGAAATTGCGACTACAGGCTGACCAGGATCTTCCCGAAGACGCGGCGCGACTCGAGCCGTTCCAGACCCTGGGCGAAGTCGGCGAGCGGGTAGACCGTGTCCACGACCGGCCGGATCCCGGCGGCCATCTTGTCGAGCGACTGGGCGATATTGGCGAGCGAGCAACCGAACGAACCGGTGATTCGATATTGCTGCTGAAACAGCTGCATCAGGTTCATGGTGGCCGAGACGCCCGAGGTGGATCCGCAGGTCACCAGCCGCCCGCCGCGCTTGAGGCAGAGCAGCGACCCGTTCCATGTATCTGCGCCGACATGTTCGAAGACGACGTCCACGCCCTTGCGCTTCGTCAGGCGCCGGACCTCGCCCTCGAACCGCTCCGTGCGGTAGTTGATCACATGGTCGGCGCCCAGGTCGGCCGCCTTACGGCCTTTCTCGTCGTCGCCGACGGTGGTGTAGACCGTACAGCCAATGGCCTTGGCCATGCGGATGGCTGCGGTCCCGATTCCCGAGCCGCCGGCATGGACGAGGACGCTCTCGCCGGGTTCCAGCCGGGCATTGTCGAACAGCATGTGCTGGACGGTGCCGAAAGCGATCCCCGCGCAGGCGGCGTCAGTATCGTCGACGCCGTCCGGGACCTTCACGACGAGGCGTTCCGGCAGGGTCACCAGCTCGCGGGCGAAACCATCGAGGTGGAAGCCCATCACACCCGAGACATCCTCGCAGAGGTTGTCGCGGCCGTCTCGGCAGGCCCGGCACCGGCCGCAGGTCATCGCGCCGTACGGCACGATCCGATCTCCAGGTTTGAGACCCGTGACGCCCGCGCCGATCGACTCGACCACGCCTGAAGCCTCCGCCCCGACGATCAGGGGCATCTTCCGCTTGGCGAACGCCATCCCGCGGAAACCCCACACGTCGATGAAGTTCAGTCCGACGGCGCGGATGCGGATCCGGACTTCGCCCGGCCCCGGAGCCGGCGGTGGCTCGATCTCGGTCAGGCGCAGGTCGCGGTCGCCGAACAGCTGGAGGGCTTGCATCCTGTCTCTCGTTCAGTCCGGCGCCAGGTACCGCCGCCGCGCCCAGCCGAGCACCCGGCCAGCCTTGACCCGGCACCACGTGGTGCGGCTCGGCGTATCGTTGGTGCAGCCGAAAACCAGCGCCCGGGAGCGGATCTCGCCGATCTGCTCGGCGGACGGATCCGGCTCCGCGCGGATGCTCAGCGGCTCGCCGGGCGGCAGGCCCGAAATCCGGTAGGACTCGGGCTCGGCCCGGGCCTGGCCCACGACGAGGGTTGCCCCGAGGCAGAGGGCGGAGAGGGCGAGGCGGGCGCGCATCGGCAGGATCGTCGGGTTCGCTTGCATCACCGTCAGGTCCGATGGACGCCCATCATCGCCGTCAGGCCGCCGTCGACGGGCAGCACGGCCCCCGTGATGTAGGAAGACCCCTCGCCCATCAGGAAGGTGGCGAGCGCGGCCACGTCGTCCGGCCGGGCGAAGCGTCCGGCGGGGATCTGCCGCTCCATACCGTCCCGGTAGGCGGCGTAGCGCGCCATCATTGCCGTGTCGACGAAGCCCGGCGCGATCACGTTGACGGTGACCCCGCGCTTGGCCGATTCGATCGCCAGGGTGCGACAGTAGGCGATCAGCGCGCCCTTAGTGGCCGCGTAGGCGGCGTTGCCGGCATTGCCCCGCAGCGCCGCGACCGATCCGATCGCGACGATCCGGCCGGAGCGCGCCCGGATCATCTCGCGCATGAGCGCCTTCGCGAGCCGGGTCAGGGAGAAGAAGTTCACCTGCATCGCGGCCTCGGCGCGGTCCTGATCGAGCATCGCCGCCAAGGCGTCGCAGGGCTGACCGGCGTTGTGGACGAGCCCGGCATACCCGGCCGCCTCCGCGGTCTCGCAGAAGCCGTCGAGCGCGGCCTTGTCGGCGAGATCCACCGCGTAGGCTTCGAAGGTGCGGGCCTGATGGGCCGTCCGAAGCTCTTCGAGCAGTGCCTGCGCGGCCTCGGCGGAGGCGCGATAGGTGAAGTCGACGGCGTATCCGGCTTCCGCCAGGGCGCGGACGGTCGCCGCGCCGATGCCGGTGGCGCCCCCGGTGACGAGGACGCGGCGGGGTGGGGATCCGGCGCTCACGTCGGCTCCGCGCCGAAGACCAGGCAGGTGTTCTGACCGCCGAATCCGAAGGAGTTGGACAGGACCGTACGCACCGGCAGGTCGCGGGCGGTCTCGACCACGTCGAGGGCGATCGTCGGATCCGGCACCCGGTGGTTGATCGTCGGGGGGATACGGCCGTTGCGAATGGTCAGCAGCGACACCGCGGCCTCGATGGCGCCGGCGGCCGTGAGGGTGTGACCGATCATGGACTTGTTGGAGGTCACCGGCAGGGCGGCCGCGCGGTCGCCGAACACCGCCCCGAGTCCCAAGGCCTCCATCTTGTCGTTCTCCGGTGTCGAGGTGCCGTGGGCATTGACCGTGTCGATGGCGTCGGCCTCGAGCCCGGCATCGTCCAGGCTCGCCCGGATTGCCGCGATGATCGGCGCGCCGTCCGGGCTGGAGCGGGTGCGGTGAAAGCCGTCACCCTTCTCCCCGCAGCCGAGCACGTAGCCGAGGATGGTCGCCCCCCGGGCGACCGCGGCCTCCGCGTCCTCCAGGACCAGGGCGGCGGCGCCCTCGCCCATGACGAAACCGTCCCGGTCCTTCGAGAACGGCTTCGAGGCCGCCGCCGGATCGTCGTTGCGGGTCGAGAGCGCCGAGAGGAGAGAGAAGCGGATCAGCGATTCCGGATTCACCGACCCGTCCGTCCCGATGCAGAGCGCCGCCGCGGTCTCACCGCGGCGGATCGCCTCGACGCCGAGCTGGATCGCCGTCGCCCCCGACGAGCAGGCGGTGGAGAGTGAGATCGGCGACCCCTTCGTGCCGAAGCGGTCGGCGATGCGATCGGCGACGGTGCCGAAGATGAAGAGGTCGTGCCAGGGATCGAACCGGCGCGTCGCGGCCGCCCGGAGCAGCCCCGCGTAGTCGACCGGCCCGTCGCCGGCCGCCGCCTCCGCGAGAGCCTGCCGCTGCGGCCACTCCATCTCGACCGGCGGCACCGCGATGAAGAGGGCGCCCGGAAACTCGCCCTTCGCGCCGATCCCGGCCTGCGCCACGGCCTCCTCGGCGGCCACCGCGGCGAAACGCTCTGACAGTAACGGCGCGACGAGGGGTTCGGTGTCGAGAAAGTCCACGGTACCGGCGATCCGCGTGCGCAGGCCCTCCGTGTAGAACCGGTCGATGGCATGGATGCCCGACCGGCCCGCCACCATGGCCGCCCAGGTCTCCGCCTGTCCCTGACCGAGGGAAGAAACGACGCCGAGGCCGGTGACAGCCACGAGCGGCCGGCCTCTGGCGTCGCGATAGGATCGCGCGCTCATGCAGCGGTCCTTACGGGATTTTAAGGCGCGGTACACCTCCGGCCCGAACGGGGCACCGTCGCGGTGCGGGCTGACCCGAACGGGGCCGGGGCCGGGCCCGGTCCGTCGCTACGGACCTGACGGACCCGTGTGATCGCGCGCGGGCATGTTGGCGAGGCGCAGGACCGTCTGCAGCAGCACGTCGGCGCCGGCCGCGCAGTCGCCCTGCGTGGCGGATTCCGACTCGTTGTGGCTGACACCGTCCTTGCAGGGCACGAAGATCATCGCGGCGGGCACCTTCGCGGCGAGGTTACAGGCGTCGTGGCCGGCCCCCGAGATGATGCGACGGCGGGCGTGCCCGAGGCTCTCGGCCGCGGACTCGATCGCCGCCACGATGGCGGGATCGAACGGCACCGGCTCCTTGCGCCAGATGCGGTTGAGCGCGATCTCGACGCGTCGGCGTCCGGCGATCTCGGCCGCCGCTTCGTTCAGGGCCGCCTCCATGGCGTCGAGGGTCGCGGAGCGCGGGTCGCGCACGTCCACCGTGAAGGCGATCCGGCCCGGCACGACGTTGCGGGAGGGCGCCAAGATCACGGCCTCGCCGATCGTCGCCACCGCGGAGGGCGCGTGCGCCAGGGCGATCCGCTCAGCGGCCAGCGCGAATTCCGACAGCGCCAGCAGCGCGTCCCGACGGCGCGGCATCGGCGTCGTGCCGGCATGGCTCTCGAAGCCCGTCACGACGCCGTCGAACCACATGATGCCCTGGCCGCCCTCGACGACGCCGATCGTTTTGCCTTCCGCCTCCAGGATCGGTCCCTGCTCGATGTGCAACTCGACGAAGGCGCCGATGTCCCGCGTGCCGACAGCTTCGACGCCGCGGTAGCCGATGGCGTCGAGAGCCTCGGCCACGGTGGTCCCGGCGGCGTCGCGCTTGGCCAGGATCTCGTCCGTCGTGAACGCGCCGGCATAGGCCGCCGAGGCCATCATGGCGGGGGCGAAACGGGAGCCCTCCTCGTTGGTCCAGTTGACCACCAGGAGGGGTGCCTCGGTCTCGATGCCGGCATCGTTGAGGCTGCGCATCACCTCCAGGCCGGCCAGCACCCCGAGAACCCCGTCGAACTTGCCCCCCGTGGGCTGCGTGTCGAGGTGCGAGCCGAAGGCGATCGGCTTCCGGCTCATGTCGCGGCCGGGGCGCAGGGCATACTGGGTGCCGAGGGCGTCCACCGTGACCGTCAGGCCGGCCGCCTCGCAGGCCTCGCGGAACCAGTCGCGCACGCGCCCGTCCTCGGCCGAAAGCGTCAGCCGGTTGATACCGCCGGCCGGCGTTCCGCCGAAAGCGGCGGTCTCCAGGATCGTGGACCACAGGCGGGCGCCGTCTGCGCGCAGGTTGTGGGTCGTGCTGAGGCTGATCTCGGCCATGCCGGTTCCTTTCACGGCGCGACGCCGTGCGACACGTTAACGGTGAGGGAGCACCACCGGATTGGCGGAGCGCCCCCTATGAGCAACGCCGATGCCATCGCGTCGATCACGTCGGCGGTCGCCGCACAGGATTGGCGCGCAGCAGGCTCACGCCGTCGACCCGAAGGGCCGCGGCGATCTCGCCGAGCGCGCTCGCCTCAATGTTGCTGATCCCGTCCTGATCGGCGACATCGGCGGCTATGAGGAAGACGTTCTCGCGCTGGTTGGCCGGGCGCGCCACGACCGCCGCGACGTGCCGGAGGTTCTCGGCCCGGCCGAGGCGGGTGCGCGCCCGGGCGATGCCCTCATAGAGTTCGGTTTCCAGCATCAGCGCGTCGTAGCCCTTCATCAGGACCGGGTCGGCGCGCAGGCCGTGGAGCGCAGCGTCGAATTCCTGGCCGGCCACCTCGCCGTCGGCCACGATGACGTTCGCTGCGGCGGAGACGGCCGCCAGCATGAGCGCCCTGTCGCCCGCATAGGCCGTCACGGTGCGGCCGACTTGGCCGAAGAGGTCGCGGAGAAGGTTCATGCCGATGGGTCGAGTGACCGGAGGTCGAGGGTGGCCGCGGAAACGTGTGAGGGATAGCAGACGATGGCGCGGAGGAAAGCGTATGGTGCGCATGCGGTGACCGCGACACGAGCCCACGCTGACACGTGGCGACCCCTCCCACCGTGCTGACGAATCGACGGGCCGAACCCGTGCAGACATCCTTCGGAAACGTGACCGTGCGACTCGATCGGTCGACCGTGCACTCCAGCGCGGCCGACGGATTGCGGGCTCAGCTAACCCCCCCTCAGCCGGATCCGTTTCCGTCGCTACGCCGTCGGCTCGACGTCCGGACGCCCCCAGGTCCGAGCTTCGAGCCGGCGGCGGTTTCTGCAGCCAGGTGGTCCACCACGGCGGAGAGCGCCGCGCGCTCCTGCGCGCCGGACCTGCGGGCCGCGGCGAAGACCGCCATCTGCCTGTCGGCGCTCGTGCCTTCGGCGACGATGTGGCGGGCCCGATTGCAGGCCGCGACACAGTCCAGCGCCTCCGCATCCTCCGCGATGAGGGCCAGGACATTCTCGACGCATTCCCCGAGCGGCACCGCGCGGACCCGCGCCTCGTCGATGAGCGTGGCCCGGGTTCCGTCGCGCTCGGCCCGCCACAGGTTCTCCATGACGAATCCGCGGGACGCCGCCGTCATGCCGGCGTTGAGCCTCCGGTCCCGCACCACCCGGCGGACGAGACAGCGGAACAGGGCGGCGATGCAGACCGCGTCGTCGACATGCGTGCAGCTGTCGGCGACCCGCAATTCGAGGGTCGGATACTTCACCGAGGCGCGGAGATGCCACCAGAGATAGCTGGCATCCGCGATGGCCCCTGCCTTGGTCATCACGTCGACGTAGTGGGCGTAGTCGGCAGCGTCGGCAAACAGCTCCGGCACGCCGGTGCGGGGCAACTCGGAGTAGGCACGCATCCGGTAGCCGGCCATTCCGGTTTGCTGGCCTTGCCAGAATGGTGAGGAGGTGGAGAGCGCGAGCAGGACCGGCAGAAAAGGAAGCAGGCGATTCATCAGCCCAAGGCGGGCTTCCGGATCCGGCACCTCGACATGCACATGGAGCCCGCAGACCAGATTGCGCCGGCCGAGCATCCGAAGGTCGGCCATGATGCCGTGATAGCGGGCCTTGTCGGTGGGACGCTGGTCCCGCCACCGGGCCGTGGGGTGCGTCCCGGCCGCGAAGGTCAGGATCCCGCGCTCGGCGCCGATCTCCGCGAGGCTGCGGCGCAGGCGCGTGAGGTGCTCCGCAGCCTCGCCGACATCGCCGCTCGGCGGCGAGGCGATCTCGACTTGGCATTGCAGCTGCTCGCGTTCGGCGTCGTCGAGCCGGGCCCGCACGGCCGCGTGGAACGAACGGAGCCGCGCGCGCGGTGTGCCCCGGGAGCGGGCGTCGGCGAGGAAGAACTCCTCCTCGATGCCGAACCTGTACGCGTGGGCCATACACACTCCCTGCCCGCCTGATCGCGCACATCACCCGGCGAACGCTGCCGCAACGGCCGGGTTCCGGCCGGGCCCTGGCGCAAAAAGCGTCAGCGCCAGAACGGCTTGACGTCGAGGAGCTCGGCCCTGGCATCCGCCGCGGCCTCCAGCAGGTCCTGCGTGCTGGTCTCGTCGGCACCGGGCATGGGCGGACCCGAGAGGCTCTCGGTCATCGACCGGGCTGTCTCGAGGTCGTTCAGGACGCCGAGATAGTCCTGCAGGTCCGACAGGGCAGCACCGAACTTGTCCTGCCGGCGCCGCGCCTTCTTCTTCTGATAGAGGCCCGCGAAGAACTCGGCGCCGTAGCGGAGCTTCTTGGCGGCGATGCGGGCGCGATGGCGGGTATGCGGGTCCAGGCGCTTGAGGCCGCGCCCGCGCTTCTTCAGCCGCAGGCGGGCCCGATCGAGCACCCGCGCCGCGAAGGCGCGCCCGTCCTCGGCGGCGGCCTCTTGCGCCGTCCAGGCGCCGGCCTCGACCCAGCCGGCAAAATCGATGACGAGGCCGCGCCATTGCGGACTCTCAAGGGTTGCCAGGACAGCGTCGTAGGCCCGTTCCCGCTCCGCCTCGGCACGTTCCCGCAGCCCGTCGAGGCCCGGCTCGTCCGGCCGTTCCTTCGCCAGAGCCGAAAGCGTCTGGCCGAGGAACACGTCGAGGTTGCGGGCATGGCCGAACGGCTCGGTGACCCGCTTGATCTCGTCGTTGAAGCCGTCCGCCCGTGGATCGCCTTCCAGCATCGGCGCGAACAGCGAGAGCGCCGATCGCAGCCGCCGCAAGGACACGCGGATCTGGTGCAGGGCCTCGGGCGCCCGCCCGCCCTCCAGGAATGCCGTCTCGTTCAGCCGCATGTGGCGCAGGCACGCCCGTGCGACCCGGCGGAAGACCTCGCCGGCGCTCGCGCCATCGGGCAGGTCCACCGGCTCGGCTTTCACCACGCCCGGGCCGATGCCGTCGATCAGCGCGAAACCGACCCCGCTCTTGGCGTTGACACTCAGGCGCAGCGGAACGGTCTCGGCGAAGGCCTGCGCCACGACAAACAGGTCTGCGGGGTCGCCCTCTTGGAGCTCCAACTCGAGCCCGCACAGCGGCGCGTCGCCGGCCGAGCTCTCGACGCGTCCCTGGTCCAGCGTGACCAGAATGCGGGATCGGCCATGCTCAACGGGAACCTCCCGTCGCATGACGATGGTGGAGAACAGGCGCTCCGGCGCAGCCTCGGCCTTCTGCAGAACCTCCTCGGCCGCCGTGCCGGCCCAGGCCGCGGGATCGGGCGTCTCGCCGCCGATCTCGGTCTCCCACTCGGCACGGTCGAACAGCCCGACAGCGCCGCTCCCCGCCTTCACGGTCTGGATATGTCGCCCGCCCTGCGCGCGGATCCGCAGCGTCAGGCCGGCCGCCCGCAGATCGCGGTTCGGCGTGTCGTAGTAGGTCGTGACCAGCAGGTCCGGCTCGGAGGACGCGCCCTGGAGCCGCGGATGACCCGCCAGGGCCGTGAGATCCGGTCCCGCGCAGTCGAGCTTCAGCTCGATCTCCCGTGGCTCCGTGCCGGATTCGCTGTCGATCTTGCTCATGCTCTCCTCTTTGTGACCCGCACGCCCAACACTGAAGAGCCGTCGTCCGGTTGCACGCGACTCTCGCGCGACCACGGCTTGGCTTGGGCGTCCGTCGCTCTGTCTGAGAGAAGGTGGACACCGCGACGGCGTCAAGCGCGACGCACCCGCGTTTGTCCCGAGGATGCGCATGGTGCAGTGCGTTAAAATCTCGCTTTTCCAAATCGATCCGGCGTGGCAAGATAAATTGTCCACAATTGATCTGCCTACGGCTTTCGGTCCCGACTGTCTGACGGCGCACGGCTCGGCGGTGAGCCAGCGGGGCGGATACCCTGTTGAACGAGCGTTGCGCCCCGCGTGGAGGGTGGCACCGCGGAGATGGTCCGGTCGGTGACTGCGTTGAAGACACTTCTCGTCGGCGTGATCGGGCACGTCGATCACGGCAAGACCGCGCTGGTCCGCGCCCTCACCGGTGTCGAGACCGATCGGCTGAAGGAAGAGCGCGCGCGCGGCGTCTCCATCGTCCCGGGCTTCGCCCTGCTGTCCTCCGAGATGGGCGAGATCGACCTCGTGGACCTGCCCGGTCACGAACGCTTCGTCCGCGCCATGGTCTCCGGCGCCACCGGCATGCGGGCCGTGCTGCTGGCGGTCGACGCGCACGAGGGCATCAAACCCCAGACGATCGAGCACCTGGAGATCGCGCGGCTCATCGGCGTGCGCCGGGGCGTGCTGGCTCTGACGAAGGCGGACCTGGCCACGCCCGACGTGCTTGATGCGCGTGCGGCCGAGATCGCCGCGGCCGCATCCCGCGCCGGGATCGAAGCAGGTCCGGTGATCGCGACATCGACTGTCACGGGCACCGGCGTCGCCGACCTGAAGGCGGCGCTCACGGGCCTGCTCGGGGACGCGGCGCCCGGCAGCGACGACGGCTTCCCCTATCTTCCGGTCGACCGGGTCTTCTCCCGCGCCGGCTTCGGCACCGTCGTGACCGGCACGCTGCGGCGCGGACCGCTGGCGGTGGGCGACACCGTGGAGATCGCCCCCGGCGGCCGGACCGCCGTGGTGCGCGGCCTCCAGATCCACGGTCGCCCGGTCGAGCGCGCGGAGCCCGGACGGCGCACCGCCGTCGCCCTGCGCGGCATCGGCCTCGACGAGATCCGCCGCGGGCAGGCCCTGTCGATGCCGGATCTGCTCGCGCCGAGCGCGTGGCTGGACGTGTCGATCACGGCGGCGGCCAGCGCCGACGAAGCCCTCGCGGGCGGCACCGCCTGCCGCCTCCTGTTCGGCACGACCGAGGTCGAGGCCCGGCTGCGGCTGCTCGACCGCGACGCGCTCGAACCCGGTGGCCACACCCAGGCGCAGTTGCACCTGGCCGAGCCCGTAGCGGTACCGGCCCGCGAGCCCTTCGTGCTGCGGCTCGATTCGCCCCCAGCAACCGTGGCGGGTGGCCGGATCCTCGATCCGGCGAGCCGCCGCCGGCGGAGGCGGGATCCGCGCGTCACGGCCGACCTCGCAGCCCTGGCATCGGGGGGCCCGGCCGACGCGCTGACGATCCGTCTCGGGCAGGCCGGCGCGGCCGGCGCGACGCTGCCGGACCTCGCCCGCCTCGCCGGCACGGCGCCCGACCGGGCGCGCCGCCTACTCGCGGAGGCGGAGGCCCGCGAGATCGGCGAACAGTTCATCGGTGCGTCGGCTTTCAGCGCGCTGCGGACGGGAACCCTGGCCGCCCTGTCGCAGCATCACCGCGACAATCCGATGGAACACGGGATCGCGGTCGAGCGCCTGTCCCGCACGCTGGCGCTTCCGGAGGCTTTCGCCGGCACGGTCCTGCGCGAGTTGGCCGCCGCCGGCGCGGTCACCCAGACCGGCAGCCTGTGGCGGCGGGCCGACTTCGATCCGGCCCGCAACGAGAGCGAGGTCGCCCGGAAGCTGGAGCAGATGTTCCGGCGGGCCGGCCTCAATCCGCCCGATGAATCCGAGGCCGTCGGCCGGGATGTCCGCCGCCGTGAGGCGCTGACCTACCTTGTGGGCGCCGGCACGGTGATCCGTGCCGTCGACCGCGTGCAGCGCCGCGCTGTGCTGTTCCACCGGGAGGCGGTGGCGGGCGCGCGGGCGCGTCTCGCCCAGGCCTTTCCCAACGCCGCGACGCCCGAGTCGGGCTTCCTCGCCCGGGAAGCCGGCGCAACGCTAGGGATCAGCCGCAAGTTCTCGATCCCGCTCCTGGAGCACCTCGACGCCACCGGCTTCACCCGACGCGCCGGAGACCGGCGGATCATCGTCGGGCTCGAGGCGGGCCCGGCTCAGAAGCCCTGACCGGGCCAGTCGTCGAAGCCGGGCTCGTAGCAGGTGTAGCCGATCAGGCAGCTGGGATTGTCGCGCGTCGGCCGGAAGGCGCGCTTGGCGATCTCGGTGGGCTCGCAGAACGAGCGGTCGCGGACGAACCGATCGTAGGTCATGCCGCCGGTCCCAATGACCAGGGCGCCGCGCGCCTGGACGAGGCGAACCGTCTGCTGACAGGTCATGGTCGTGGTCGATGGCCGGGTCTGCGCCATGGCGGGCGCTGCGGCCAGCACGAGCGCTGAAACGATCCGGATCATCATTGCGACTGTCTTCCGTTGCGATGCTGGCGAATAACCACGCCGGTGCGGACCATTGTTCCGTGCCCGCTCGTCGCGGGGTCGGTCTGAGCATCTCTGCGATGCGATGACCTCCGGGGCCGGCCGGGCGCCTCCCGAACCGGAAACAATCGGGTGGCTCGTTCGGGCCATCGCATGCGCTTTTCGGTCCGCGGCCGCAGGCCTTCAGCCATCGACGAGAAGGCAGCCTGGATCGAAGCGCGCCGTTCCGCCGCGGAAGGCTGTCTTTGGATTCTCGATCGCCGACAAGTTTTCGCGCAGCCGTCATCGCAGGGGGAGCGAAGCATTCCAGTCGACGCCATGCCGTCTGAGCTCCCGATGTGCTGTGTCGCTCCGCTTCCCTGGCCATAAAAGCGGGGACGGATCACTGGGACCATCGGAGTGGGAATCCGATTGGGCGAAGCCGCGTGGCGCTGGCGCCGGCCGTTGTCATCAACCGTCGGTCGGCATCCGCATGATGTTCCAGGCTGCCGAGCCCGTGGCGAAGGATGCTGCCGCGACCGGAGTCGGCACGAGTGCCGCGTAGCTCGGGAGGTGGCGCGCCGCGCAGGCCGCCCACGCGTTGTCACGGACAAGATCGCGGCCGACGTTCCGCATCCGGGCGCGCCGCGCGGGATCGAGACTCGCCCGCATGGCGGAAGCGATCGCGCCTGGCTCGTCGGGCGCGATCCAGAGGGCCGAGCCCGGAGTGAGGTACTCGCTGAAGGGCGGCCGGGCCGGGACGATCGGCGGGGTGCCGCACGCCAAGGCTTCCAGCACGCAGAGGCCGAAACTTTCTGCCAGAGAGGGAAAGACCAGCGTGTCCGCCAGTCGGTAGAGCCGCGGCATATCTGCCTGCGCCACCAGTCCGGTTAGGATCACCGGCCGACCGGGACCGACTTCCAAACCTTCGCGTTCCAGTGCGGCCCAACAGCGGGCTGCGTAGCCCGTCCGGTCGAGCGCGGCGTCGCCGCCCGCGAGGATCAACTGCGCCTCTGGAATCTCACGCCGCAGAGTCGCGAAAGCCTCGATGATCGCGAGCGCGTTCCGGCGCATTTCGAAGCCGCCGATACTGAGGAAGATCGGCCCGGCGCGGAGGCCGAGGCGGTGGCGCAGGAGGGCGTCACCGGAGTCGGGCTCCGGCTTGTAGACCGCGCCGTCGACGCCGTTTCCGACCACCTCGACGTCCACGCCATAGTCGGCCGCGAGGCTCGCGGCCCCGAATGCGCTGACGCACAGCAATCGGCCAGCATCGCCGATCGCGCGATCCTGCCAGCGGGCGAGCGCCGGGTCGTCGAAGGTCTCGACCCTGTGCACGGTGCGCACGAAACCCTGAATCAGCCGCCGCCGCGTCAGGGTGGCCAGCGCGTTGCCGCTGATGCTGCACTGGGCATGGAAGACATCGAAATCGCAGGCCGCGGGCGTCGCGAAATGGGCCAGGTAATCGGCGATCCGGGCGCCGAAAAGGGCGGCGACGGAACCGACGACCGGCTTGGCGGCCACCGAGACCGACGGGCAGGTCGCATCCCGGTAGAAGCCGCGGCCGGTCGGGTCGGGGGCGTGGACGACGGCCTCATGCCCCAGGGCGCACAGGGCCTCGCCGAGGGACAGGGCGTGGGCGACCTCGCCCCGGGGTGCCGTCGCATGGGTGAGGATCGCGATACGCAAGCTGTCGACCCCGGGGCCGGCTCACGATGGTCCGCATCCAATCGGGAAAGAATCCCGATATTCCGGACCGCGCTCTCCGCCGCCCACCGGAGATCCGCTCCGGGTCCACGCATCGTTCGTGCCGTTTCCCCTGGGGCGGGCGCACGCGGATGATGGTGGCCATTAATTTTGTGTTACGAATTCAGTCAGCTTTCAAGCGGGCCGCGGAACCGCTCTTCCAAAGCTGTGTGTCAAATTGTATCCGTCGCTCGCGAGAGCCGGAGCTGTCCGTCCCGTGTCCCACGTTTTGATGCATGCGATGTCTGGCCGGCCCCTGCGCAAGGGGCTGCGTCGTCTCGGGCTGATCTGCGGCCTGCTCGTCCTTCCGACTGCGGTTCTCGCCTACGCGGATCTGCTGCCCGAGTCGCTGGATCTGATCGGGATCGATACCCGGGAGAGCCCGGATCTGCCCCACGTCGCCCGCCAGATCGCGATCGGTGCGCCTCTGAAGATCGTCGCCTTCGGCTCCTCCTCCACGGAGGGCGTGGGAGCGTCGAGCCCGGCCAACGCCTATCCGGCCCGCCTGCAGATCGATCTTCGCAAGAAGCTGCGCGGGATGGATGTGGCGGTCATCAACCGCGGCATCGGCGGCGAGCACGTCGACGACATGCTGAAGCGCCTCGACCGCGACGTCATCGCGGCCGAGCCGCAGCTGGTGATCTGGCAGACCGGAAGCAACGATCCCCTGCGCGGCGTGTCGATCGACCATTTCCGCGAGGCCACCGTGGCGGCGATCCGGCGGATCCGGGAGGCTGGCATCGACGTGGTGCTGATGGAGCCGCAATGGTGCCCCAAGCTCGAGGCGACCCCCGGCTCGGCGCGCTTCCTTGAGGCGGTGCGCAGCATCGGCGATGAACTCGACGTGCCGGTGATCCGCCGCGCCGACCTGATGCACGGCTGGGTGCGCGAGGGCAAACTGACGACGAAGCAGCTCTTCGCCTCCGACGGCCTGCACATGGCCGACCGCGGCTATGCGCTTCTCGCCGAGGCCGCGGCCCAGTCGATTCTGCAGGATGCCGGGCCGCTCCGGACCGCCGAAGCCGTGGCCGAGTAAGACGGCACGCGTCGACGCCCCGGGTGGACTCGGCCGATAAAGCTCCCCATCTCGGCGCCAGCGAGAGCGGAGCCGAATCTTGAGCCAGGAAGCATTCAGGTACGACGACCGGGGCTCCGTGCCCCAGATGCACGCGACCACGATCCTGATGGTCCGGAAGGGCGGCCGGGTCGTGCTGGGCGGCGACGGTCAGGTCAGCCTCGGGCAGACGATCGTGAAGGGCAATGCCCGCAAGGTCCGCCGTCTGGCCAAGGGCTCGGTGATCGGCGGCTTCGCGGGTGCCACGGCGGACGCCTTCACCCTGTTCGAGCGTCTGGAGGCCAAGCTGGAGCAGTATCCCGGCCAGCTCACCCGCGCCTGCGTGGAACTCACCAAGGACTGGCGGACCGACCGCTACCTGCGCCGCCTCGAAGCCATGATGCTGGTGGCCGATCGCGACGTCAGCCTGCTCCTGTCCGGTTCCGGTGACGTGCTGGAGCCCGAGAGCGGCGTCATGGCCATCGGCTCCGGCGGCAATTACGCCCTCGCGGCGGCCCGCGCCCTGGAGGACGGCGACCTTGATGCGGAGGCGATCGTGCGCCGCGCCATGGCGATCGCGGCCGAGATTTGCGTCTACACCAACGGCAACTTGGTCATCGAAGCCCTCGACGCGGACTGAGTCTCGCAGGTCGCGCAGGGTCTCCTTGGGGCCTGCCTGGCGCGGATGGGCCGCGACGCCGGATCCGCGCACGAGCCGGCGTCGCGAACGGTTCGTGGTATCCCGCCGGCGCTGATCCCGCCCGCCCAGCAAGGGACGGTCCGCCTCCCGGTATCGAGCGGAGCCCTCCTCCTGAGGAAGCGCATACCTCGCGATCGTTGTTCGGTCCGGCACGCCAGAGCGGCTCGGAATGCGGCTGTGGTCAGCCGACTTCAGTTAATCTCGTATTGAATAATTGGAGGCATTTTGCATTCATCCTTGCCTGGGCAGTAAAACAATCATGAAGATCGGCGGAAAAGTGCTGGGCTTCGTCGGCGCCTGCAGCCTGACGACGCTGGTGGTTGCGGGCGTGAGCGTGGCGACGCTCAACAGCTTCGAGCACGCCCTGACATCCGTCGAGAGCGCCTCGACCCGTGCCCTGAACGCGGCGAACTTCAACCGGCTCGCCGCCGAGGTCACGATGGACTCCCGCGGCGTCTACGCCTCAGCCGACCGCGCCGAGGCCGCGAAATACGCGGCCGGTATCCGGAAGGGGCTCGCCAAGATGGATGACTTGCGCGCCGCCTGGGCGCCGACCGTCACGGATGCCGAGCGCCCGCTCTTCGACGCGATGGCGCACAACGCCGACGCCTTCCGGACCTTGCGCAGCGCCCTCGCCGATGCCGGCGAGACGGTCGGTCCGCGCGCTGCCGCCGATCTCGGGTTCAACGAGGCCAATCAGGGCAATCGCCGGGCCTTCCAGGCCAGCATCGATGCCCTGGTGAACCAGGGCAAGGCGGAGATGACTGCGGTCCAGGCCGACACGCGGGCGCTGTTCGAGGCCCGCGCCCTGCTCCTCCTCGCCCTCGCTCTCGCGGGTTCGCTGATCTGCGCAGCCCTGGGTCTGCTCGTGGGGCAACGCCAGATTGCCCGGCCGCTGCAGTCGGTCTCCGACGCCATCCAGCGTTTGGCGCGGGGCGAGCACGCGTTCACCGCGGCCAAGCCTGGCCGCGACGAGATCGGCGCGATCTGGGCGAGCATGGCGGTGCTCGCCGAGGCCATGCGCGGCGCCGAAGCGCTGCGGCTGGAGCATCAGCGCACGGGTGCCGAGGCGGCGACCCACAAGCGGGCCGAGATGGGCGGCCTCGCCGACCGCTTCCAGGGCAGCATCGGCAGCCTCGTCGATCATCTCGCCGGCGCGGCGTCCGGCCTGGAGCGCGCCGCTGCCGCCATGGCCGGCAATGCCGAGCACACCGGCACGCAGTCGCAGGCCGTGACGCGCGCCGCCGAGGTGACGGCCCGCAACGTCGAGGCCGTCGCGGCCGCCACCGAGGAACTCGCCGCCACCGCGAGCGAGATCGGCGTCCAGGTCACGCAGACCTCGACGGCGGCCCAGAGCGCCGTGGAAGCCGCCCAGCGCACCCGGTCGAGCGTGCAGACCCTGGCGCGCACCGCGGACGGGATCGGCAAGGTCGTCTCGCTGATCTCGACCATCGCCGGCCAGACCAACCTGCTGGCGCTCAACGCCACCATCGAGGCCGCTCGTGCCGGCGAAGCGGGCCGCGGCTTCGCGGTCGTCGCCACCGAGGTGAAGGACCTCGCCACCCAGACCGCCAAGGCGACCGAGGAGATCGGCGGCCAGATCGCCGCGATGCGCAACGCTACGCAGGAGGCCGTCCTGGCCATCGAGGAGATCGGCGGGACGATCGAGCAGGTCCACGGCATCGCCCTGGGTGTCGCCGCGGCCGTGGAGGAGCAGCAGCTCGCCACGCAGGAGATCGCCCGCAGCGTCTCCGAGGCCGCGAGCGGGACCCGCGCCGTCACCGAGACGATGGCGGCGGTCCTCGGCGCCGCCCGCGAGACCGGCGCCAGCGCTGCCGAGGTGCTCGACGCCGCGGCCGACATCGCCCGGCGCTCGACGGGCCTCGGCGGGGAAGTCGCGGGTTTCGTCGCTCAGGTGCGCGCCGCCTGAGCCGTCCCATGCGAGGTCGGAACGCCCGCCCGGATGTTGCATTGCAGCGCGGCTGCCCCTAAGGCTCCGCGCATTCGCAAGGACCCGGTGAAAGCCCGGGTGGCTCTTCCGGCCGCCGATCCGCCGGACAACGCATTCGAGACGCTCCTACGTCCGCCCAAGGCGGACACGCCTCTCGTGCGGACTCGCTCATGACACGCAGCATTTCGGGACACGTCGGGCTTTTCCGGTCGTGGACATCCAACATTCGCGGCGACACCCTGTCGGGGATCGTCGTCGCCCTGGCTCTGATCCCCGAGGCGATCGGTTTCTCGGTCATCGCCGGAGTCGATCCGAAGGTCGGGCTCTACGCCTCGGTCGTCATCGCCTGCACCATTGCCTTCGCGGGCGGACGCCCGGCGATGATCTCGGCCGCCACGGCCGCCACGGCGGTCGTGATGGTGGATCTCGTGCGCGCGCACGGCGTCCAGTATCTCTTCGCCGCCACCATCCTGATGGGCCTGTTCCAGATCCTGGCCGGCCTGCTGCGGCTCGGCCGGCTGATGCGGTTCGTCTCGCAATCGGTGATGACCGGCTTCGTCAACGCCCTCGCGATTCTGATCTTCCTGGCGCAGATGCCCGAGCTGACCGGGGTCACGCCGGCGACCTACGGGCTGATCGCCCTCGGCCTCGTGATCATCTACGGCCTGCCGCGGTTCACGCGGGCCGTTCCCTCGCCCCTGGTGGCGATCGCCGTCCTCACGGCGGTCACGGCCGCCTTTCACCTCGATGTGCGCACCGTGGCGCATCTCGGCGCCCTGCCCTCGGCTCTGCCGCACTTCGCCCTGCCGGACGTGCCGCTGACATTCGACACCCTGCGGATCCTCCTGCCCTACGCGGCGACCCTCGCCGCCGTCGGCCTGCTCGAGAGCCTGCTCACCGCCCAGATCGTCGACGACATGACCGACACCGGCAGCGACAAGAACCGCGAATGCATGGGCCAGGGCGTTGCCAACATGGCCTCGGCAGTCTTCGGCGGCATGGGTGGGTGCGCCATGATCGGGCAGTCGGTGATCAACGTGTCCTCCGGCGCCCGCGGCCGACTGTCCGCGCTGGTGGCCGGGGCCTTCCTGCTGGTGCTCCTCGTCGCCCTGCAAAGCCTGCTCGCCGTCGTGCCTGTGGCGGCGCTCACCGCCGTGATGATCATGGTCTCGATCAACACGTTCTCCTGGCGTTCATTGCTGCGGCTGCGGACGAACCCGCTGCCGTCCTCCGCGGTGATGCTGGTGACGGTCCTGGTGGTCGTGGCGACGAAGGACCTCGCCGTCGGCGTTCTGGCCGGCGTGATGCTCTCCGGCGTGTTCTTCGCCGGGAAGGTCTCGCGGCTGAATCAGATCACCTCCGAACTCGCCTCCGACGGCAAGACCCGGACCTACCGCGTCGCCGGCCAGGTCTTCTTCGCCTCCGCCGGCACGTTCCAGGGCGCTATCGACGTACTGGAGCCGGTGGAGCGGCTGGTGATCGACGTCCACGCCGCCCATTTCTGGGATATCTCGGCGGTCGCGGCCCTCGACCGGGTGGTGATGAAGGCGCGCGCCCGCGGGCGCACCGTCGAGGTCATAGGTCTGAACGCGGCGAGCATGACCCTGGTGGAGCGCTTCGCCCAGCACGACAAGACCGGCGCCGCGCCGGTGCCGACGGCTCATTGAGACGGCTATCCGTCCCCCCCGCGCCTCTTGCGCGGCGCCGCGCGGGACCCCATTCCCGGCGCGGGGCCAGTTTCAGGCCGGGAACAGGGATGGCACAGCGGTGACGACATTCTCTCCGCGCGAGATCGTGTCCGAACTCGATCGCTTCATTGTCGGGCAGCACGACGCCAAGCGCGCCGTGGCGATCGCGCTTCGCAACCGCTGGCGGCGCCAGCAGCTCACCGGGCCGCTCCGCGAGGAGGTGGCGCCCAAGAACATCTTGATGATCGGGCCGACCGGCTGCGGCAAGACCGAGATCGCCCGCCGACTCGCCCGGCTGGCCAACGCGCCGTTCCTGAAGATCGAGGCGACCAAGTTCACCGAGGTCGGCTATGTCGGCCGCGACGTCGAGCAGATCGTCCGCGACCTCGTGGAGGTGGCGATCGGCTTGACGCGCCAGCAGAAGCGCGAGGGCGTGAAGGCCAAGGCCGAGGCGGCCGCCGAGAACCGGATCCTCGACGCCCTCGTGGGACCGACCGCGAGCGCCGCGACACGCGACAGCTTCCGGCGCAAGCTGCGCAACAGCGAGCTGGACGACAAGGAGGTCGAGCTGGAGCTGACCTCCGGCGCCCCTGCGGGCCTGCCGATGTTCGAGATTCCCGGCGTCCCCGGCGCGTCCATGGGGGCGATCAATATCGGCGACATGCTGGGCAAGGCCCTCGGCGGTCAGCGCGGCAAGCCGCGGCGGATCCTGGTGCGGGACGCCTACGCGCCCCTGATGGCCGAGGAATCCGACAAGCTCGTCGATGACGAGGCGCTGGTGCGTGAGGCGATCCGCGAGGTCGAGAACAACGGCATCGTCTTTCTGGACGAGATCGACAAGATCTGCGCTCGCGAGGGCCGCTCTTCAGGCGACGTGTCCCGCGAGGGCGTGCAGCGCGATCTGCTGCCGCTGATCGAAGGGACCACCGTCGCCACCAAGCACGGGCCTGTGAAGACGGACCACGTCCTGTTCATCGCGTCGGGCGCCTTCCACGTCTCGAAGCCCGCCGACCTGTTGCCGGAGTTGCAGGGCCGGCTGCCGATTCGCGTCGAGCTGCAGCCGCTCACCGTGGAGGATTTCAAGCAGATCCTCACGTCGACCGAAGCGAGCCTGATCAAGCAGACCGTCGCCTTGATGGAGACGGAGGGCGTGACCCTCGACTTCACGGACGACGCCGTGGATGCGCTCGCCCGCGTGGCGGTGGAGGTGAACGCCTCGGTTGAGAACATCGGCGCCCGCCGACTTCAGACCGTGTTGGAGCGGGTAATTGACGAGATCTCATTCACTGCCACCGACCGGTCCGGCGAGACCGTGCCGATCGACGCCGCCTATGTGCGCGCGCGTGTCGAGGATCTCGCCGCGAACGCGGATCTGAGCCGCTTCATTCTGTGAGGATCGGGCTGGCGCGGAATCCTTCCTGAGCGCACCGATGATCGTGCCCGTCCTCCGGTGTCGCCCGAAGCGGACTCGGAAGTCGGAACCGCGGTCGTGCCGGGGTCATCACGATCCCGGTTCTGGAGTGACCGGGCGACGATCGCGGCCGCCGACGGATGCGGCACCGGTACCAGTCTCGTCGCACCGCATCCTTGAGAGAAGCGTCGCGTGTCACGCAACAGGTTCGGACTCGGTGACACCGTGCTCTCGGTGATGGCCCTCGTCACCGGCATGGTGTCGCTCCAGTGCGGCGCGACCTTCGCCAAGAACCTGTTCCCGGCGGTCGGCCCTGCCGGCACATCCGCCCTGCGGGTCGGTTTCTCGGCGCTGATCCTCGTCGCCGTCTGGCGGCCGTGGCGGCGCAGCCTGCCGGCGCGGGAGGCCGGCTGGATCGCCCTGTACGGGGGCGCCCTCGGGCTGATGAACCTCCTGTTCTACCTTGCTCTGGCCCGGCTTCCGCTGGGACCCGCCGTGGCGATCGAGTTTGTTGGCCCGCTCGCCGTAGCGCTGATCGCCTCGCGCCGTCGATCGGATTTCCTGTGGATCGGGGTGGCCGTCCTCGGCCTCACGCTCCTCCTGCCGATCGCCACCACGGACGGCCTCGATCCCATCGGCATCCTACTCGATCTCGGCGCCGCGTTCGCTTGGGCGCTGTATATCCTGTTCGGCCAGCGGGCCGGACGGATGGACGGCGGTCAGGCCGTCTCTCTCGGTATGCTCACCGCGGCGCTGGTCGTCGCACCCTTCGGCGTGGCGGAGGCCGGGCCGGGCCTGCTCGCCCCCGGCATCCTGGCCGCGGGCCTCGCGGTGGCGCTGATGTCGAGTGCCCTGCCCTATTCGCTCGAGATGGTCGCGCTGCGGCGGCTCGACCGGAAGAGCTTCGGCGTGCTGATGAGCTTGGAGCCGGCGGTCGCGGCCTGCGCGGGCCTTGTCCTGCTGGGTGAGCGTATCAGCGCCGTGCAGTGGCTCGCGATCGGCCTCGTAATCGCGGCCTCTGTGGGGATCACAATCGGTGCGCGGCGGTCGGTTCCCGCGACTTCGGCGCTGGAAGCGTGACGACGCCTATTTGCCCGCGAGAACCCGCGAGGCGACGTTGATATACTTGCGGCCGGCTTCTTGAGCGTGAAGCACCGCGTCGCCGAGCTTCTCCTCGTCGCGGACGCTGGCTAGCTTGATCAGCATCGGCAGATTGATGCCGGCCACCACCTCTACCGACCCGCCGTTCATGCAGGAGAGCGCGAGATTGGAGGGCGTGCCGCCGAACATGTCGGTGAGCACCACCACCCCGTCTCCGGTATTCACGCGACAGACCGCGGACATGATGTCCCGGCGTCGCAGCTCCATATCGTCTTCCGGCCCGATCGTGATCGTCTCGATCTGATCCTGGGGGCCGACCACGTGCTCCAGCGCGGCCTTGAACTCGGTCGCAAGCAGCCCGTGGGTGACGAGCACCATGCCAATCATCGACACGTGTTCCAACGTCCCATCTGTGCCGCCATGTTGTGCATCGCACAGCCCCCCACAAGGCGAACGCGACTTTTTTGCCCGGACATTGCTGGGATCATGACACGGTCGCTTTCTGCGCGCCATGGGGGGATACCACTGTTGCGCGACTCCAGCGGCTTGTGCGGCTGCGAAGTCACGGCGGTTGCTTCCGCAGTGCCGCACGGATGAGCAGCGGGGCCAGACCGGCGGCGCGCACTCCCGCGTCCAGCACGAGGCGCGGCAGGGCGATCCCGAAGTATTCGGCATCGCCGGGCGGATCCGGCAGCCGCGGCGTCGAGTCGACGAGATCCACTGCGATGTGCAGGACCGTCTCCTCCCGGCAGGAGACGCCCAGTTCCGTCACCGCGAGAATGCCCTGCCCGCGCACCTCGACGCGACCGGCCAGGGCCGCGTGCGGGCGGGCGAGAAGCCGACCGGCCTGGACTGTGCAGATGACCCGGTCGTCGGCCACGAAGGCCCCGTCCGCCGCCGCGGCGAGCAGCAGGGCGAGGCTCGACTTGCCTGAACCCGCAGCTCCGCGAATCAACACGCCGTCGCCGCCCAGCACACAGCAGGCGGCGTGGAGGGTGACCATCAGGCGTGGAGTTGGCGCGGAGCGGCCGGCAGGCGCACGATGAAGCGCGCCCCGCGCACGGTCGGCTCGCCGTCCTCGTCGGGAGCGCCCGGCCGATTCTCGGCGCGGATCGTACCCCGATGGGCCTGCACGATCTGGCGGGAGATCGACAGGCCGAGGCCGGAATTCTGGCCGAACCCCTGCTCGGGCCGGTCCGTGTAGAAGCGCTCGAAGATCCGCTCTAGGGCGTGCTCCGGGATGCCCGGCCCCTCGTCCTCGCAGACGAGTTCGACCTCGCCGCGCACCCTTCGCAGCACCACCCGGACCTTCGCGTCGGACGGCGAGAAAGAGCGGGCGTTGTCGAGGAGGTTGTTGACAACCTGCCCGAGCCGGCTGTCGTGGCCGATGATCGTGAACGGTGCGTCCTGCTCCGACGCGACCGCGTCGACATCAAACTGGATCAGGCAATCCTTCGGGCGCCGCCGCTCATTCGCCACCGACACGACCGTGGTGAGCAGGCGCCGCAGGTCGACCCGCCGCGCCTCGGCACGCGCCAGCTCGGCATCGAGGCGCGAGGCGTCGGCGATGTCGCTGATCAACCGGTCGAGGCGCTTCACGTCGTGCTGGATGATCGCCATCAGGCGTCCGCGCGAATCATCGCTCTTGGCCAGCGGCAGCGTCTCGACGGCGCTGCGGAGCGAGGTGAGTGGGTTCTTCAATTCGTGGCTCACGTCGGCCGCAAAACTCTCGATGGCGTCGATGCGCCGGTAAAGCGCCTGGGTCATGTCGCGGAGCGCCCCGGACAGGTGGCCGATCTCGTCGGTGCGCTCGGTGAAGTCCGGGATTTCTTCCCGAGTCTTGATGCCCATGCGGACCTTCTCGGCGGCTTCGGCGAGGCGGCGTACCGGACCCGCGATGGCGCCCGCCAGTAGGAACGACAGCACCACCATGACGGCCGAGGCCACCAGGAACACCTGCAACAGACCGAATCGCTCGGAGGCGATGACGCGATCGATCGCATCGCCCTGCGTGGAGATCAGCAGCGCCCCCCGGACCGAGCCGGCCCGGTGGATCGGCACCGCCACCGAGACGGTGGTCTCGCCGAGCTTGTTCCGGCGCACCAGGCTCGCCCGGTTGCCGCCCAACGCCGCCTGGACCTCCCGGAGGGAATGGCCGTTCACCGGCCCGGTCTCCTCGACCTGCTCAGTGCGACCGCGGAACAGGCCGCCCAGCTTCGACTGGATGGTCTCGAAGGCGGATTCGAGCATCCCCGGCTTGTGCGGCCGCGGCTCGAGCGGATCGGGCCGTCCGGCGTCGCCGCGCTTGAACAGGGTGCGCGTGTCGAACAGGAGGCCCCCCTCCTGATCGTAGACGCGGGCGCGGTTGCCCGTGGGCGTGACGAGGCGCGAGAGCAGCGGCGCCACCTTCTCGGGATTGAGCGAGAAGGCGAGCGGCTGCGATTCCTCCTCCGTCGCTGCCTCGCCGGCCTGCTGCTGGAGCAGCTTGTCGGGGTCGATGCGGATCGTGTCGGTGTCCACCGACGCGGAGGCCGCGATGGCGCCCGCGATGATCTCGCCCTGAATCGCGAGGCTCTGGGTCCGGGCCTGGATCAGGCCCTGGCGGAACTGGTTGAGGTAGAGGAACCCGACGAGCAGCGCGATCAGCCCGACGAGGTTGAGGACGACGATACGGCGCGTCAGGCTCGACGAGGCGCGCTGGCCGATCGCGTCCCAGAGGGCGCGGGGCCAGGCGAGCGGGCGGGACAGAGCCTGGGTCAGGGTGGAGCGGTCTCGCGCATCCTCGGCCTGGGCGGGTGTGCGGGCGGTCACGCGGCGGATCCCGAAGGTCACGCCTCCTTGAACCGGTAGCCGACCCCGTACAGCGTCTCGATCATGTCGAAGCTCTGGTCGGTCACCTTGAACTTCTTGCGCAGGCGTTTGATGTGGCTGTCGATGGTCCGGTCATCGACGTAGACCTGATCGTCGTAGGCCGCGTCCATCAGGGCGTTGCGGCTCTTCACGACGCCGGGGCGCTGGGCGAGAGCCTGAAGGATCAGGAACTCGGTGACAGTGAGCGTCACAGGCTCGCCCTTCCACGTGCAGGTGTGGCGCTCGGGATCCATCATCAGCGCGCCGCGCTCCAGGGAACGTGCCGCGACCTCCTCGGCCCCGCGCGGCGTGGCGCCGGGTGCTTCCTTGGCGAAGCGGCGCAGCACCGCCTTCACGCGCTCGACCAGCAGCCGCTGGGAGAACGGCTTATGGATGAAGTCGTCTGCGCCCATCTTGAGGCCGAACAGCTCGTCGATCTCCTCGTCCTTCGAGGTCAGAAAGATCACGGGAAGGTCAGATTTCTGCCGCAGGCGTCGGAGAAGCTCCATCCCGTCCATGCGCGGCATCTTGATGTCGAAGATCGCGAGATCGGGCGGGGAATGCCGCAGACCGTCGAGGGCGGAGGCGCCGTCCGTGTAGGTCTGGATGCGGTAGCCTTCGGTCTCCAGCGCGATCGACACAGAGGTGAGGATGTTCCGGTCGTCGTCGACGAGGGCGATGGTCGGCATGCGCGGTCCCTGACTGAACGGGTTCGGGCGCGGTCCCGGCTCAACGCGCAGGCCGCGCCGCGTCCCGGCCCCTGAGGGGCAGACAAGAGCGCGAACCGGGCGGTTTCGGCGCAGCCCGGCGCGCGCAAAGGGACAGGTGCTTTAGTACGGTCACATGGAAAAAGCGAGCGGCGGTCATAGCTTGGCTGTAACGACCAATCGATCGCCTCCTTCCGTGGCCGCGCCCGATGCCGCGGTCCGGTCGGTCCGGCCAATGCGCTGAGCGGTATCCGCTGTGGCACGTGGACCTTTGCCGTGGCACGTGCCGTGATGTGACGCGGGCCGGACGTCTCGCGTGGAGCCGGCAGTGCCGTTAACGTGACCGGGCACTGCGGCAGCGATCCGGTTGGGACGGAACGGCATGGGCGAGACGAACGAAGACGCACCCCGGGGCCCGGCCCGGCCGCTGCCGGCGGAGGCAGCGCCGTTCGACGCCATCGGCCTGTCGCGGATCCTTCTGCGCAGCATCCGGTCCGGGGCGCTCGCGACCCTCGACCCGGACGGCACGCCCTTCGCCTCCCTGGTGACGATGGCGACCGACACGGATGGCACGCCGCTCATGCTGCTGTCGCGTCTCTCGGCCCACACCCGCAACCTGCTGGCCAATCCGCGCTGCTCGCTGCTGTTTTCGCAGGGCGGCAAGGGCGATCCCCTCGCCCATCCCAGGCTGACCGTCGTCGGCCGCGCCGTCCAGACGGGGGAAGCGCGGGCGCGGGAGCGATTCCTCGCGCGTCATCCCAAGGCCAAGCTCTACGCCGACTTCCCGGATTTCGGGTTCTTCGCCCTCGATCCGGAAACCGGACACCTGAACGGCGGTTTCGCCAAGGCGGCGACGCTCACGCGCGACCAACTCCTTCTCGACCTCGCGGACGCGCAGGCTATCGTGGCGGGCGAGCGAGGCGCCGTGGAGCACATGAATGCCGACCACGCCGATGCCCTGGCCCTCTACGCCTCCGGCTCCGGGGTCGAAGCAGGGCTGCCCTGGCGGCTCAGCGGCTTGGATCCGGAGGGAATGGATCTGATCGCGGGTGACCGCACGGCCCGTGTCACCTACCCGGAGCGCGTGACCGACATGGGAACGCTGCGCAAAAGCCTCGTCGCCATGGCTGCGCGGGCGCGAACGACCGACTCACCGTCATGAGTCCAGAAGGACTTCATCCGGGGGCATGGCGAAACGTCGCTGAATGCCCCATATCGGCCCCATGAGCGACACGCAGACAGATACCTACCCCTTCAGCCTTGACGTTGAGCCGGTCGGCGAGAGCGGCTCGTTGTTCCAGTGGAGCATCCGCAAGCACGGCAAGCTGCACCAGCGCTCGGACCGGAAGCATCCGACCGAGGCTAAGGCGCGCTCCCACGGCGAGGCGGAGATCGAACGCTTGATCCGGGATCGCGGCCGCTAAGCCGGCCGCCCGCGATTTCGTGCCAGACGCGACCTTGACCCGGGGGCCGGACTATTCCGGCCCCCGTCGTTTCGTCTGTGGGGGCCGACGGGATGGGGCTTTTCGTCATCCCTGCCGCGCAATCGTGGTATCCTAGGACTGAGCTATCGCCTCGACGACGACGCACGTCGGCGCTTAGGCCGCGCTTGGCGCCTTCCCGCCGCGCTGCTATCTCGCGCGGGAGCCGATCCATCCGAACACGTCCAGACGACAGACGGTGCGCGCCGGCGCGCGCCCGAACGGAATGCCGATGACAGCCCCGATCGAATCCATCCGCAACTTCTCGATCGTCGCGCATATCGACCACGGCAAATCGACCCTGGCAGACCGGCTGATCCAGGCCACCGGCACCGTGGCGCTGCGCGACATGAGCGAGCAGATGCTCGACTCGATGGATATCGAGAAGGAGCGCGGCATCACCATCAAGGCGCAGACCGTGCGTCTGGAATACAAGGCCGAGGACGGCAAGGACTACGTCCTGAACCTGATGGACACGCCCGGCCACGTGGACTTCGCCTACGAGGTCTCGCGCTCGCTCGCCGCCTGCGAGGGCTCGCTGCTGGTGGTGGACGCGTCCCAGGGCGTCGAGGCACAGACCCTCGCCAACGTCTACCAAGCACTGGACGCCAACCACGAGATCGTCCCGGTCCTCAACAAGGTCGATCTTCCGGCCGCCGAGCCGGACCGGGTGAAGGAGCAGATCGAGGAGGTGATCGGCCTGGACGCCTCCGACGCGGTGCCGATCTCGGCGAAGACCGGCCTCAACATCGAAGCGGTGTTGGAGGCCATCGTCACGCGCCTGCCGCCCCCGAAGGGCAACCGCGACGCACCCCTGAAGGCGCTCCTCGTGGACAGCTGGTACGACGCCTATCTCGGCGTCGTGGTGCTGGTGCGGATCATCGACGGGACCCTCAAGAAGGGCATGACCATTCGCATGATGGGCGCCGACGCCGTCTACGGCGTCGACCGGATCGGCGTGTTCCGGCCGAAGATGGCCGATATCGGCGAGTTGGGCCCGGGCGAGGTCGGTTTCTTCACCGGCTCGATCAAGGAGGTCGCCGACACCCGCGTCGGCGACACCATCACCGAGGACAAGCGCCAGACCACCGAGATGCTGCCGGGCTTCAAGGAAGTGCAGGCGGTGGTGTTCTGCGGCCTGTTCCCGGTGGATGCGGCCGAATTCGAGAATCTGCGCTCTGCCATGGGCAAGCTCCGCCTGAACGACGCATCGTTCTCCTACGAGATGGAGAGTTCGGCCGCCCTCGGCTTCGGCTTCCGCTGCGGCTTCCTCGGGCTGCTGCACCTGGAGATCATCCAGGAGCGGCTGGAGCGCGAGTTCAACCTCGACCTGATCTCAACGGCGCCCTCTGTGGTCTACCGCCTCAAGATGCGCGACGGCGAGACCAAGGAGCTGCACAACCCGGCCGACATGCCGGACGTCATGAAGATCGAGACGGTCGAGGAGCCCTGGATCCGCGCAACGATCCTGACGCCCGACGAGTACCTCGGCGGCGTGCTCAAGCTCTGCCAGGACCGGCGCGGCGTGCAGATCGACCTCAACTACGTCGGCAAGCGCGCCATGGTGGTCTACGACCTGCCGCTGAACGAGGTGGTCTTCGACTTCTACGACCGGCTGAAGTCGATCTCGAAGGGCTACGCCTCCTTCGACTACCATGTGTCCGATTACCGCGAGGGTGACCTCGTCAAGATGTCGATCCTGGTCAACGCCGAGCCGGTGGATGCCCTATCGATGCTGGTCCACCGCACCCGCGCCGAGTCGCGCGGCCGGGCGATGTGCGAGAAGCTGAAGGATCTGATCCCTCGCCACCTGTTCCAGATCCCCGTTCAGGCGGCGATCGGCGGCAAGATCATCGCCCGCGAGACGATCAAGGCGCTGTCGAAGGACGTGACCGCCAAGTGCTACGGCGGCGACATCTCGCGCAAGCGCAAGCTGTTGGACAAGCAGAAGGAAGGCAAGAAGAAGATGCGCCAGTTCGGGCGCGTGGAGATCCCGCAGGAGGCGTTCATCGCCGCCCTGAAGATGGACGATTGAGGCAACTCCGCCCTCCCGTTCCCGCAAAGGGAGGTTGGAGCGCGCGCGGGTTACCCCGGCGGCAGCACATCAACTTGGATCCCAGAATAATACGCCGCCAGATTCGCGATATCGGCGTCCGTCAGCTCCTTCGCGACCACGTTCATGATCTCGTTCTGCCGCTTGCCGTCGCGGTACTCGGTGAGCGCCTTCACGAGGTAGGGCTCGACCTGCCCGGCGAGGTTGGGCGCCTCCGGCAGCTTCGAGAGCCCGTCCATCCCGTGGCAGGTCTGGCAGGCGCTCGCGCGCTTCTTGCCCGCGGCCGCGTCGCCGGCCTGGGCCGTGAGCGGGACGAGGGTGGCGATCAGGACGAAAAGCGGACGGATCATCAGGCGGGCTCGGATTGCACGACGATACGCTCCTCCCCCTTGCGGGGAGGAGTTGGAGGTGGGGGTGGTGCAGGAGGCACCGCTGCGCCTCATCCTGCACCACCCCCACCCTCGATCCCTCCCCGCAAGGGGGAGGGAAGAACCCCTTATTTCTCGTACAAGATCCGGTAGATCGCCCCGGCGGAATCGTCTGAGACCAGCAGCGAGCCGTCGAGCATCACCGCCACGTCCACCGGACGCCCCAGATACTCGCCGTCACCGGTAAGCCAGCCCTCCGCGAAGGGCTTCACCGATTCGACCTTCCCGTCGGCCCCGAGCTTGGCGAACATCACCCGTGCGCCCACCGGCTCGGTGCGGTTCCACGAGCCGTGCTCGGCGATGAAGATCCCGCCCTTGTACGAGGCCGGGAACTGCTTGCCGTTGTAGAAGGTCATGCCGAGATCGGCCGCGTGCGGCGGCAGCTCGGCCATGGGGGCGACGGCGTCGGCCGGCGGCGTCTGGTCCTTGTACTCGACCGTGCGGACGGATCCGCCGCCGAACCACGGGAAGCCGAAATTCTCGCCGGCCTTGGTGGCGTGGTTCAGCTCGCCCGGCGGCTTGTCGTCGCCCATGCCGTCGACCTGATTGTCGGTGAACCAGAGCGTCTTGTCGGCGGCAAAATCCATTCCCACCGAGTTGCGGATGCCAGTGGCGTAGACTTCGCGATTCTTGCCGTCGGCATCGATGCGGATGATGCCGCCGATCCCCGCCTTCTTGTACAAATCCATCTTCTCAGCGGGCGGCACGTTGTAGGGCTGGCCGAGCGCGATGTAGGTCTTGCCGTCCGCACCCACCCGGCAGACCCGGGCGGTGTGGTTGAAGCTCTCCTCGGAGGCCGGGATCAGCTCGCCCTGCTTCACCAGCACGCCGGCGGCGACGTCGGGGTTCTCGTAGAAGAACTCGGCGGCCGGGAAGGCCAGCACCCGGTTCTGCTCCACCACGGTGAGCACGCCGTCCTTCGAGAAGCAGACGCCGTTCGGGATCTTGAACTCGATGCCCGGCGCGAAGGGGCGAACCTCGTCGGCGACCCGGTCCTTGTCGCGGTCGGTGACCGTGTAGATCTTGCTCTTTCGCGTGCCGACAAAGAGCACGCCGGCATTGGGGCCGACCGCGATGGCGCGGGCATCCGGTACGACGGCATAGAGGTCGATCTTGAAGCCGTCCGGCAGCTTGACCTTGCCGAGGTTCTTGCGGATCGCGTCCGCCCGCCGACCGGTCTGCGGCACCTCGGGGGCGGCCTGCGTGTTGGTGCTATGAAAGCCTTCGAGCTTCTCCAGATCGTCGGTCTTGGCCTTCGTCTCGGCCGGGGCGGCGCCCTGCGCCAGAGCGGGCGCGGCGGCGCCGGCCAGAAGTGCGGCGATGATCAATGATCGCATCGGAAACGTTCCTCCCGGCGGCCCTTGAACCTGGGCCTGTCCGGCAGCGAACGATAGAGGCGAGATTTCCAGGAACAAGCCGCGCCGGTGACGCGGCCCGATCCCTGTCGCCTGTCAGGCGACCTTCCGCGGCACGAGTCGCTCGCTGCCCAGCGCGGCCTGCGCGCCCGACACCCCCGCCTCCGTGTACTCGGCGTCCTCGTTGACCTGCCACACGTCGTGCCGGCGCCGGCCGCAGAGGATGTTCTCCACGGTCAGCATCGCGGTCATCATCGCGTGGTCTTGATTGTTGTACTTGTGCATGCCGTTGCGGCCGACGAGGTGCAGGGTCGGGAAATCCCGCTCCAGCTCTCGGCGCACCGTGGAGACGTGGCCGGCATATTCCTCGTCGTAGACCGGGTAAGCCTTCGGCTGGCGGACCACGCAGGCATCGACCACGTCGGCCGGGTCGATCAGGCCGATCTGTCCAATCTCGCGCTTCGCCAGGTCCACGAGGTCGGCATCCGTGGCGTTCCACAATCCGTCGCCCTCGAAGCAGAAGTACTCGAGGCCGAGGCAGGTGTGGCCCTCGTCGGGCACCATCTCGGGCGACCAGGAGCGGAAATTCTGCACGCGGCCGACCTTCACCGACGGATCGTGGATATAGATCCAGTTGTCTGGAAACTGCGTCCGGGATCTGGCGATGAGCGCGACGGTGAGGAAATCCCGATATTTCAGCGACCGCGCGTTGAAGGTGCTCAGCGGTCGCGGCCGCATCGAATCGATCAGGTCCCGCACCGGTGCCGAGGATACGACGTGGCGGGCCGTGAAGGTCTCGCGGGTGCCGTCGGCGCCGCGCGCCGCCACTGTCCAGAGACCTGTACCGGCATCGTAGCTGAGCGAGTCGACGCCGCGGTCCAGGAGCACCCGGCCGCCCTGCGCCCGGGTCTTGGCCGCGGCCGCCTCCCACATCATGCCGGGCCCGCGCCGCGGATAGCGAAACGACTCGATCAAAGTCTTGATCACCGGGCCGCTCGACCGGGCCCGCTTGTGCAGGCCGAGCGAGCGCCTGAGCCCGTCGCGGATCGCGGCGCCGAGGTCGAGCCCCTTGATCCGCTGGGCCGCCCAATCGGCCGATATCGCGTCGCAGGACATGCCCCACACCTTCTCGGTGTAAGTCTTGAAGAAGATGGTGAAGAGCCGCTCGCCAAACTGGTTGCGCACCCAGGCGTGGAAGGTCTTCGGGTCGGCCACCGGCCGCGCGCGGGCATGGAGGTAGGAGGCGAGGCAGGCCACGCTGGTCAAAACGCCGAGGTTGCGCAACGCCTCGAAAGCCTTGAGCGGATAGGCGTAGTAGCGGCCGCGGTAGTAGATCCGTGACAGGCGCGGACGCTCGATGAAATCGTTCGGCAGGATCTCGTCCCACAGATCGACCACAGCCTTCGACTTCGAGAAGAACCGGTGTCCGCCGATGTCGAAGAGGTAGCCGTTGTGTGAGACCGTCCGCGAGATGCCGCCGACCTGGGCCGGATCCCGCTCCAGGACGATGACCGAGCGCCCCTGCTTCGACAGCAGGTAGGCGGCGGTGAGCCCCGCGGGCCCGGCGCCGATCACCAGCGTCTCGGTGTGGTGGCTCATCCCCTGCTCCGGCTGGCTGCCCGGCCGGAACCCGTTCCGGCCCGCCGGTTATCGCAGGCGGATGGTTAAGGAATGTCGTCGCAGCGGATTGACCGGTCCTTAAGCGTCTTCGGAGATAGAGGAGCCGCCGCTCGCCCGCGGCGCGCAGGGGGAAGTGATGCCGTCCGCGGTCGCCGTCATGCCGGGCCGGATCGACCGTCGCGCGATCGTCTGGATGATCGTCGCGCTCTGCCTCGCGACCCTGTACCCGCCCCACGACGTCTGGGAGACGGTTCGTCATCTCCGGTTGCCCGATACCGATGATGCGATGCGGCTCGTCGAGGTGCGCGACCTCCTGGCCGGTCAGGGCTGGTACGACAACGTCCAGTACCGTTTCCTCGCCCCCGCGGGGGTACCGAGCCACTGGTCGCGTCTGGTGGACGCTCCCATCGCCGGGCTAGTCGCGGCGCTGGCCCCCGTCCTGGGCGTGCAACTCGCCCTCGGCGTGACGGCCGTGCTCTGGCCAGCCGCGCTGTTCGGCTTGTACGCCGTCGTGCTGTACCGCGGCACGCGCGCCAGCTTCGGCAGCCGGGCGGCGATCCTGGCCATCCTCGTGGCGACCCAGACCTTCGGGGTGGCCATCCAGTTCCAGCCGGGGCGCGTCGATCATCACAACGTCCAGATCCTCGCCATTCTGGGCCTGGCCTTCTGCATGATCCGCGGCGGCTTTCGGGCAGGCCTCGGCGGCGGGTGCCTGGCAGCCCTGTCGCTCGCAGTCGGGCTCGAGGGCTTGCCAGCCATCGCCCTCGCCGCTCTCTATCTGACGGGGGATTGGTGCCTGCGCGGCCGTGCCGCCCTGCCAGTGCTGTCGGGCTTCGGCCTCGCCCTCGGAACCGCCGCGCCGCTGCTCTTCGCTGCCCAGACGTCTCCCGGACTCTGGACCGCGCCGCGCTGCGACGCGCTCTCGACACCCTGGCTATGGCTGACCTCCGGCGGCTTCGTCCTCGGATCTTCGGCCGTGATCCTGGCGCCTCACCTTGCCGCGATGCGGGCGCGTGCGGCCCTCGCCGGCCTGTTCGGCACCGTCCTTCTGTCCGGCTTCGTCCTCGCCTTCCCGGCCTGCCTCGGCGGCCCGTTCCCCGGCATGCCTGAGTTGGTGCGGGTCCACTGGCTGCTGACGGTCAACGAGATGGCCTCGGTGCCAAAGTTCGTCGATCACGGGCAGTGGGAGGTCCTGGTCTTCTACCCGGTGGCGCTGCTCGCGGGCCTGAGTGCCGCCTGGATGACGTGGCGCGGCCCGCAGCGGCGCGCGTGGTCCGTCATCGCGCTGTTCCTGTGGCCCGGCCTGATCCTCGGGTACTTCCAGTTCCGCGGCCTCTACATCGCCTCGGGTTTCGTGCCGGTCGTGGGCGGGGCGGTGATCGACCGCGCCGTCACCCGCGCGGGCGAGCCAGGCGGCGGCGCACGGCGCTGGGGTCTTCTGGCGCTGGGCTGCGGCCTCGTGAGCACGCTCTGGATGGTCCCGTCCATGCTTGCCGAGACCCTCGCGCCCGCATCGCGCACGGCCCTCGATCCCGCGGGCGCGGTCGCCTGCCAGAGCGAGGCCGCCCTGCGTCCCCTGGCCGCGCTTCCGCCCGGGACCGTACTGGCGCCGGTCTTCATGGGACCGACGATCCTGCTACGCACGCCCCACAGCATCGTGGCAGCCCCTTATCACCGCGCCATAACCGGCCTCCAGGCGGCCATCGAGGGACTGGGCGGGACCGAGGCGGATCTCGACGCCGTACTGCGGGATTTCGGGATCCGCTATCTCGTCGCCTGCCCGGATCGTCCGGCCGACGATCTCCAGGCCGAGCCCGCCTTCGCGACGCGGCTCGCCGCCGGGGCGGTGCGATCCGAACGACTCGAGCCCCTGGACTTGCCAGGCCCATTGAAGGTCTGGCGCGTGCCGCCGCGGTAGGCGCGCGCATCGGTCGGCGACCGTTCCTCGCGTCCGGCGCGCGGCGTCGGGTCAGAGAAGGCGGCGGTCGAGCCGGATGATCCGGCAAAGGTCGCCGGCCCTCGCAGCAGGCTCGTGCGGTGCGCGGAGCAGCAGCGCCTCGGCACGACCGAGGACCGCCAGCATCGAGGAATCCTGCCGCTGCTCCGGCGTCGCCACTGGCAGGCGGCCCGGCTCGACCGCGAGGGTCGCGCGCATGTAATCGGCACGCCCGTCATTGGCCTGCAGATCGCGGCCCAGGGTCGCCGCCTCGCTGCGGTCTGCGCCCGCCTGGGGATCGCCCTGAAGTGCGCGGATCGCCGGCACAACGAACAGCAGCCCGCAGACGATGGACGAGACCGGATTTCCCGGTAGACCGATGACCAGCATGTCGCCGAGGCGCCCGTGCATCAGCGGCTTTCCGGGCCGCAGCGCCACGCGCCAGAAGCCGAGTTCCAACCCCTCCCTGGCGAGGGCTGCCTGGACGAGGTCGTGATCGCCGACCGACGCGCCGCCGAGCGTCACCAGCACGTCGGCCCGCGCGTTTCGCGCGCGCCGGAACGCATCCTCGAGCGCGTCGTGATTATCCGCCGCGATGCCGAGATCGATGATCTCGGCCCCGGCTTCCGCGGCGAGCGCACCGAGCGCGAGGCTGTTCGAGGCGACGATCTGGTCCCAGGCCGGAGCTGCACCCGGCTCAACGAGTTCGTCGCCGGTCGCGAGAATCGCGACCCGTGGCCTGCGCCTGACGGAAAGGCGGGGATGGCCGGCCGCTGCCGCCAGGGCGAGGCGCCGGGCATCGAGGCTCATCCCGGCCGAAAGCAGGGTATCGCCGGCGGAGAAATCGAGTCCGGCACGGCGGATGAAACGGTCGGGCTCCACCGGCTCGACGACCTGCACGGTGTCGCCGTCCGTCCGGGCGTCCTCCTGGATCAGGATCGCGTCCGCCCCTTCGGGCACTGGGGCGCCGGTGAAGATGCGCACCGTCTCGCCGGGACCGATCGCGCCAGTGTAGCCGTGTCCGGCCGCGCTGCTGCCGATGAGGCGCAGCCGCGCCCCCACAACATCCGCATCGGCGCGCCGGACCGCGTAGCCATCCATCGCGGAGGCCGGAAACGGCGGTTGGGTGCGCGTCGCGACGATATCGGCGGCAAGCGTCCGGCCGGCGGCCTGGGCCAGCGACACGATCTCGGGTTCGACGGGACCGGCGACGCTCGACAGGACGCGATCGAGCGCCTCCGCGACCGGGATAAGGCCGCTCATGCGGCGGGAGCCCGGTAGGCGCCGGAGCGGCCTCCGTCCTTGGCGACGAGCCTTATGCCCTCGATCCGCATGCCGCGATCGACGGCCTTCACCATGTCGTAGACCGTGAGGCAGGCCACCGAAACCGCCGTCAGCGCCTCCATTTCGACGCCAGTGGGACCTTGGACCCGCACCTCGGCGACGACGCGCAAGCCAGGCAGTGCGTCGTCCGGCTCACACTCGACCCGCACCTTCGAGAGGAGCAGCGGGTGGCAGAGGGGAATCAGTTCGTGGGTGCGCTTGGCCGCCATGATGCCGGCGAGGCGAGCCGTGCCGATCACGTCGCCCTTCTTGGCATCACCTTCGCGGATCAGCGTCAGGGTTTCGGGCCTCATCACGATGACGCCCTCCGCGCGCGCGGTGCGGTCCGTGGCGGGCTTGTCGGTGACGTCGACCATGTTGGCCGCGCCGCTGGTATCGAGATGGGTGAGCGTCGCGCCGGGCTGCATCGCTCAGCCCTTCTTCTTGACCTTGCCGCCCTTGGGCTCGGTGGCCTTGGCGTTGATCCCCGTTCCCTCGGCCTCGCCGAAGAGCAGCGCCCGGGTCGCCCGGGTGACGTCCGCCTGCCGCATCAGGCTCTCGCCGACGAGCACCACGCCGAGACCATTCTCCCGAAGGCGCACCACATCGGCATGTCCGCCGATCCCGCTCTCGGCGACGGCGATCCTGTCCGACGGAATCCCCGCACCGAGGCGGATGGCGGTGTCGAACGACACCTCGAAGGTCTTCAGGTTCCGGTTGTTGATCCCGATGAGTGCGGCGCCCAGAGGGATGGCGCGCTCCAGCTCCGCCGCGTCGTGGACCTCGACCAGCACGTCCATCCCGAGGAGGTGCGCTGTCTCGACGAGGTCGACCGCCTCGTCATCGTCGAGGCAAGCCATGATGACCAAGATACAGTCTGCGCCCCAGGCCCGGGCCTCGTAGACCTGATAGGGCTCGAACAGGAAGTCCTTGCGCAGGACCGGCAGCCCGCAGGCGTCGCGGGCCGCCGTCAGGTATTCCGGCCGACCCTGGAACGAAGGCTCGTCGGTCAGGACCGAGAGGCAGGTGGCGCCCCCGGCCTCGTAGGCAGCGGCAAGGCGCGCCGGATCGAAATCGGCCCGGATCAGGCCCTTCGAGGGCGAGGCCTTCTTCACCTCGGCGATCAGCCCAGGGCGTCCTTCGGCAAGGTGGGCCCGGATCGCCGCCGCGAAGCCGCGCACGGGCTCGGCCTGCGCGACCTTGCGCTCGAGCTTGGCGAGCGGCACCCGCAGCTTTGCCTCGGCGATCTCGCGGCGCTTGTAGGCCTCGATGCGGGCGAGGACGTTCGGGCGCTCGCTCTCCCCCTCGGGTGCAGCGACCCCCTTCGCCTCATGCGTGATCGCGCTCATCGGCCCTCCGGCCCAGTGGAGTGGTCGTTCGAGGCCCGGATCAGTCGGGCGAGTGTCGCCCGGGCCGCCCCGGACTCCACGGCATCCTGCGCCCGCGCAAGCCCGTCCGCTAGGGTCGCCGCGCCCCCCGCGACGACGAGTGCGGCCGCCGCATTGAGAACCGCGATGTCCCGGTAGGCGTTGCGTGCCCCGGCGAGCACCGCCTCCAGTGACCGGGCGTTGTCGGCAGGATCGCCGCCCCGCAACTCTTCGGGCGCGCGCAGCGGCAGCCCGAGGTCCCGCGGGTCGATGGTGAACCGCGAGATCCGGCCTTCCTCCAGGGCGACCACGCGCGACGGCCCCGTGACGGTGATCTCGTCGAGCCCGTCGGAGCCATGCACGGTCCAGACCCGGCGGCTGCCGAGTTCCGCCAGCACCCGCGTCAGCGGCTCGGCTAGGGCCTCCTGGGCAACACCGAAGAGCTGGTAGGCGACGCCGGCCGGATTGCTGAGCGGGCCGAGCAGGTTGAAGATCGTTCGCACCGGCAGCTCGGAGCGGACCGCCGCCACGTGGCGCATCGCCGGATGGTGCGCCTGGGCGAACAGGAAACAGAGGCCGGCTTCGTCGAGGCAGCGCGCTTGGCTCTGCGCGTCGAGCCCGAGCCGGACGCCGAGGGCGGCGAGCACGTCGGCGGCGCCCGAGCGCGAGGTCGCGGCACGGTTGCCGTGCTTGGCCACCGGCACGCCGCAGGCGGCCACCAGGATGGCCGCGAGGGTCGAGACGTTCACGCTGCCGGAATGGTCCCCGCCGGTGCCGACCACGTCGACGGCGTTCCCGGGCGCCGCGACGCGGGTCATGCGCGCCCGCATGGCCTCGGCGGCGCCGACGATCTCCTCCACGGTCTCGCCACGCACCTTGAGGGCGGCCAGGAAGGCGCCGGCCTGCACGGACGTCACCTCCCCCGACAAGAGGTCGTCGAAGGCGGCGCGCGCCTCGTCACGGTCGAGGGCGAGGCCTCCGGCGACCTTCGCGAGATGGGGTCTGAAACTGTCCATGCGCTCTGTCGGAAGGCCCTCTCGGCCTCCGGGCGTCAATGCACGTCGACGCGGGTCCTGTCACGCGCCGCGTTCCAGGCGGCGGCCAGATCGAGGAAGTTCTTTACGATCTCCGTCCCGTGCTGGGAGCGGATGCTCTCCGGATGGAACTGGACGCCGTGGAGCGGGCGCTCGGTGTGTTCCAGGCCCATGATGAGACCGTCGGCCTCGGCGGTGACCCGAAGCGATTGCGGGCAGCTCGCACGATCGACCACGAGCGAGTGGTAGCGCGTGGCCTCGAAACTGTCGTTCAGGCCGCGGAAGAGTCCGCGGGCGCCGTGCCGGATTGTCGAGACCTTGCCGTGCAGTGGCAGCGGCGCCCGGACCACGTCGCCCCCGAAGGCCTGCCCGATCGCCTGGAGGCCGAGACACACGCCGAAGATCGGGATTTCCTCCGAGAGGTCGCGCACGACGTCGAGGCATATGCCCGCCTCGTTGGGCGTGCAGGGGCCCGGCGAGAGCACGATCGCGTCCGGCGCCTTCGCGCGGATCTCGGGGACGGTGAGCGCGTCGTTGCGCACCACGTCGATCGCGCCGCACAGCGGACCGATCAGGTGGACCAGATTCCACGTGAAGGAGTCGTAGTTGTCGATGACGAGGACGTTGGGCATCGCGGCGGCACGCTCGGGCATGGGCGCGATGTGACCGCTCGGGGCGGAGCGGTCAACCATGCACTGCATCTGGCGACCGGCTTCGATCGGGGTGTCGTTTACTGCCCGCGCTTCGCCTGCGCGGCGAACCGCACCGCCTCCTCGGCCGCCCGAAACAGCGCCTTGGCCTTATTGACGCATTCCTGCTGCTCGGACGCAGGATCCGAATCGTAGACGATCCCGGCGCCGGCCTGGACGTGCATCCGCCCGTCCTTGACCACGGCGGTGCGGAGCACGATGCACGTGTCCATCTCGCCGCGCGCGCCGAAATAGCCGATGCAGCCCGCGTAGGGCCCGCGCTTCTCGCGCTCCAGTTCGTCGATGATCTCCATGGCCCGCACCTTCGGGGCGCCCGAGACCGTGCCGGCCGGGAACCCGGCCGCCAGGGCATCCAGCGGGTCGTGCCGCGGATCGAGGTCGCCCTCGACGTTCGACACGATGTGCATCACCTGGCTGTAGCGCTCGATGAAGAACGAGTCGGTCACCCGTACGCTGCCGATCCGCGAGACGCGGCCGGCGTCGTTGCGACCCAGGTCGAGCAGCATGAGGTGCTCGGCGCGCTCCTTGGGATCGGCAAGGAGTTCGGCCGCGAGCGCCGCGTCTTCCGCCGGGGTCGCGCCGCGGCGACGGGTGCCGGCGATCGGCCGCACCGTCACGGTGCCCTCCCGAACCCGCACCAGGATCTCCGGCGACGAGCAGACGATCTGGAAGGCTTCGAAGTCGAGGTAGCAGAGGAACGGCGCCGGGTTTGTGCGCCGGAGCGAGCGGTACAGGCTGAAGGCCGGCAGGGTGAACGGGGCGGAGAACCGCTGAGACAGCACGACCTGGAACACGTCGCCCGCGACGATGTACTCCTTGGCCCGCGCGACCATGGCGAAGAAGTCGTCCGGCGGGGTGTTCGAGACCGGCTCCGGATGCGCGACCGCCGAGAGGTCCACCCGGGCCTCGATCGGAAGCGGTCCCTCGAGCGCGGCGGCCACCCGGTCGAGGCGCTGCAGCGCATCCTCGTAGGCCGCCCGGGGCGCGACGCCCGGCGCGGGCCGCACCGGCGAGACGACGGTGATGAGATCGCGGATCGAGTCGAAGACGACCATCACCCGCGGGCGGATCAGGATCGCGTCCGGCACGCCCAGGGGATCCGGATTCGGCTCCGGCAGCCGTTCCATGGCGCGGACCATGTCGTAGCCGAGATAGCCGAACAGGCCGGCGGCCATCGGCGGCAGGTCGCCATCCGCCGCGTCGCCGATGGCGCTCTCGGCGATCAGAGCCCGCAGGCTCGCGAGCGGGGCGCGGTCGTCCGATACGAACTGGGTCAGGTCGGCATCGCGGGCGATGGCCGCCGCGCCGTCCTGGCAGCGCCAGACCAGGTCCGGGTCGAGCCCGATCATCGAGTAGCGACCGCGAACGGCACCGCCCTCGACGGATTCGAGAAGAAACGCGGAGCCCGCGTGCCGATCCCGCAGCTTGAGGAAGGCAGCGACGGGCGTCTCAAGGTCGGCCACGAGGGTCAGCGCGACGAGACCCGGCTGGCCAGCCTCATAGCGTGCCGCGAAAGCCGCGTAGTCAGGCGCCTCGGCCATGCCTCAGTACTCGCCGCCCAACGCCCGGCGCAGGGCCGTCGCGTCGACCTTCACGCCCGCGTTCTTCTGGACCTCGCCGATGTACTGCGACAGCACATCGTCGGCGAGCGCCGCCTGGAAGCTCTGGGTGATGGTCTTGTCGCTCGGGCTGTCGGCCACGAAGGCCGGCATCGTCGCCGCCGTGACCTTGAACACCGCGCGCGAATCGCCCGCCGCCGCCGTGCCAGCCTTGCCCACCGCCGTCGCGAAGATGAGGTTGACGTCGTCAGCGGTCAGCATGTCCTTGGCCTGATTGCGCGCGAGATCCTGCACCTCCTGCGCGTTGACGCCGACCTCTTGGGCCACCGCCTCGATGGTCTCGCCCGTGTTGAGCTTCTCGACGAGCTCGCGCCCCTTGGCCTGGAGGCGCTTCGCAATCTCGGCGGCGGTCCAGCCGGCCTTCACGCCGTCCTTGACCTGATCGAGGGGCTTGTCGTGCGCGGGGTCGATGTTGGTGACGTCGTACCAGACGTAGCCGCCCGCCTTGGTGCGCAGGGGCTCGTTATCGCCGCCGATCTCGGCGCGGAACAAGGCCGGCAGGGTCGTGTCTGGATCGGGGATGTCGGCGACTTTGCGGCCCTCCGGATCCTTGCCCTGGGGATCGATGGCCTTCACGGTCACGATCTTGAGCCCGCGCTCGACGGCGATGTCGGTGAGCGGCTTGGCGCCCGCGCGCTGGTCCTCGATGGCGTCGCGGGTATTCTCCATGGCGTCGCGCGCCCGGGCCAGAGCCAGCCCCTTGCGGATCTCCCCCTCGACCTGGTCGAAGGGCTTCACTGTCCCGGACTCGATCTTGGTCACCCGCAGCAGCACCGTGCCGAACCGCCCCTGGACCGGCTGGCTCACGCCACCCTCCGGCAGCGCGAAGGCGGCGTCCGCCACGGCCTTGTCGAACAGTTCGCTCTTCGTGAGCGTGCCCAGCGTCAGGTCCTTCTCGTCGGTACCCCGCTCGGTCGCCACGGCCTCGAACGTCTTGGAGCCGTCCTCGATCGCCTTGCGGGCGGTCTCTGCGGCGGCAGCATCGGGGAAGACGATCTGCTGGATCGTGCGCTTCTCCGGGCTGCCGTAGCGGTCCTTGTTGAGACCGTAGGCGGCGCGGGCGTCGGCGTCGGTGATCGCGTCGGGCTTCGCCATAGCCTCCGGATCGACCACGAGGAGATTGGCGGAGCGGAACTCCGGCGCCCGGAATCCCGATTTGTTGGCCTCGTACCAGGTCTTCAGCTCCTCGTCGGTCGGATCCGGGATCTGGCCGGCGGTGGAGGGCGTCAGCATCAGGTAGGCGGCGGAGCGGCGCTCGGTCGTGTAGCGATGGACTGCCTCGCGCATCGCCACCGGCACGTGCAGATCGGACGAGACAGCCTCGGCCAGCTGCAGGCGGGCGATGACCGAGCGCTGCTCGCGCACGAACATCCCCTCGTTCAGGCCGGCGCGTTGCAGCGTCTGGTAGAAGAGCTGCGGCTCGAACTGTCCCTGCGCGTTCTGGAAGCTCTTCTCGTCGTGAATCGCCCGGATCACCGCGGAATCCGGCACCGCGAGGCCGAGATCGTGCGTCTTCTGGTCGAGGGCCGCCTCGGTGATGAGCTGGGACATGACCTGCCGGTCGAGGCCGAGCATCCGTGCCTGATCGGGGGTCAGGGCGCGCTTCAGCTGCGCCTGATAGCGCTGCAGCTGGTTCTGATAGGCCTGACGCACCTGCTCGGCGGTGATCGGCGTGCTGCCGACGGTGGCCACGCGGTTGCTCGCGCCGCCGCGGAAGAACTCCTCGACGCCGTAGATGCCGACACCGGCGATCAACAGCGTGAAGATGACCGTCAAGATGATCTTGCCGAGCCAGTGCTGGGTTGCGTTGCGGATGCCCTGAAGCATGGTCTGTGATCGAATACCTTCGGCAGCCGCCCGTCGCCGGAGCGGCACCATCCCCGAGAGCCGACCGCGATAGACCATTCGGGTCCACAGGCAAAGGCTTGGCGGCCGAGACCTGTTTGCACGCTCAAGCTCGCTCTGGTAGGCCCCGGCAACGTCCGGCAGGCGGCGTGGCGCGAGGGCAGGAATGACGCAGTCGGGACGCAGGCCACTGGTCGCTGGCAACTGGAAGATGAACGGCACGCGGGCTTCGATCCAAGTGGTCGAAACGATCCGCGACCGGCTCTCGCAGGAGCTCGCTGGCCGGATCGACGTCCTGATCTGCCCACCCGCGACACTGATCAGCTCTTGCGTGGCGGCGTCTGCGGGCTCGCCCATCGCCATCGGCGGACAGAACCTGCACGCCCGCGAGAGCGGCGCCTTCACGGGCTCCATCTCGGCCGAGATGCTGGCCGATCTCGGCGCCAAGTACGTGATCGTCGGGCATTCCGAGCGGCGGGCCTACCACCACGAGACCGACGACGGCGTCCACGCTAAGGCGCTGGGCGCCCGCCGGGCCGGCCTGTGCGGCATCATCTGCGTGGGCGAGACCATCGAGGAGCGCGAGCAGGGCCGCGCCCTCGACATCGTCCGCGCCCAGCTCGCCATCGGCCTGCCGAAGGGCGCCAAGGCGACCGACACGGTCATCGCCTACGAGCCTGTCTGGGCGATCGGCTCGGGCCGCACCCCGACCCCGCGCGACATCGCGGAGGTCCACGCCTCGCTGCGCGAGATGCTCGACAAGCTCGTTGGCGACGAGGCGCAGAAGATCCGCATCCTCTACGGCGGCTCGGTGAAGCCGGGGAACGCCAAGGAGCTGCTGTCGGTCGACAACGTCGACGGCGCGCTGGTCGGCGGCGCGAGCCTCGTGGCCGAGGACTTCCTTGGGATCTGCGCCGCCTACGCGTGAGCGCGCTCGCGCCCTCGTGACGAGCTGAGGAAAGCTTAGATCAAGGACCCCGTCGACGTAGAGCAACGACCCGCGCCGTCAGTTCGGGGCGCCGAAGGCGAGCCCGGAATCCAGAGCCGCTGGCGGTGAAAGTTCTTGCTCGTCGGCGGTTCTTGATCCCGGGTGCCGCTACGCGGCCCCGGGATGATGCGGAGCGGTGGCATCGGTCCGTCATACCTGGAAAAGCACATTCGACGCGGGCGTTGTGCGGTAGCGGCCAGGGACGGAACCTTTGGCAGAAGGAGTGTCGCGAGGCGCGCGAGATCCGACTTCGTGGCGCCGCTCAAACGCTCCGCTCCGGAGAAAGGTCGAACGGCGCCGATCTCAGATCTTGAACGCCTGACGGGCCAGCAGCCGCCAGCGCCCGCCATCCCGGTGCCAGACCTGCATCACGCCGATATGCACCGGGGACGTCTTGCCGTTCGAGACGCTCTCGCCGGTGAAGACGTGCCGGGCGATGGCGTCGTCGCCTACAACCGAGACCGACCGGTCCGACAGGGTGATGCTCGGGAAGCTGGCGCGCTTGGCGGCCAGCGGCGCGATGAAGGCCGCCTTGTCCTGCACCAGCCCGCTGGAATGGCCGTAGCTCAACCCGTCGAGGGTCAGAGCCTCGAGTGCCGGCCCGTCCCCGGCCAGAAGGGCCTGGGTCAGGGCATCGACCGCCGACTCCACAGCGTCGGCCTCCGGGCTCGCGGCGCTTCCCGGACCCGTCCGCAGCAGGACGGGCGTTGCGAGAGCAGCGGCCAGCGCTGCGCGGCGTGAGATCGGCATGGCTTCCTTCCGGGACGGGACGGCCCGTTGGCGGGCCGTCCTTCCCTCGCAGACAGAGCACAGGCCGCGGGATGGCGCGAGACCCGCGGGCGACAGGCGCGACCCGATCATAAAGTTGGCGCCGGATCGCGAGTGGTGTATGGCCGGCGCAGATTTGTGGCCGATGCCGAGGGCAGCGGCCGCCGCGCGCCCGTGCCGGTCCCTGCGACCGGCCTGCCGGGATCGACGCGCGGACCTGAAGACGTTTTCGGAACACCGATGCAGACCGTCCTGATCGTCGTCCACCTCATCATCGTGCTCGCGCTGATCGGCGTCGTGCTGCTCCAGCGGTCCGAGGGCGGCCTGGGTCTGGGCGGCGGCGGGAGCGGCGGGGTGGCCGGCTTCATGACGGGCCGCGGACAGGCCAACGCCCTGACGCGGGCGACCGCGATCCTGGCGGCGCTGTTCTTCGCCACCAGTCTGATGCTGGCGATCCTGTCACACCGCTCGGCGGCGCCGAAGTCTATCCTCGACACCGGCGCGCCGCAGACATCGGGCCAGCCCGCCAAGCAGCCGACCGGCGCCGACAACCTGCTCGACACGCTGCGCCAGCAGCAGGACCGGGTTCCGGCCACGGCTCCGGCCCAGCCCGCGACCCCAGCTCAGCCGGCGGTTCCGGACGCGCCGCAATCCCGCTGACGGCCTGCGCCGGGAGCGGCGCAGCGTCTCATCGCGCTTTTTGACGAATCGGCGTCAGCCGGTTCGTGCCATGCGTTCCGCGATCCCCAGCCCATGCACGGGCCGGGGCATCCGTCGTTTGGCAAACGCCAGCAGCTTCTTTATGGACCGACGCCCATGACGCGGTACGTTTTCATCACCGGCGGCGTGGTTTCGTCTCTTGGCAAGGGGCTCGCCTCGGCGGCCCTCGCGGCGGTGTTGCAGGCCCGCGGCTACCGGGTCCGGATGCGCAAGCTCGACCCCTATCTCAACGTTGATCCGGGCACGATGAGCCCGACCCAGCACGGCGAGGTCTTCGTCACCGACGACGGTGCCGAGACCGACCTCGACCTCGGCCATTACGAGCGCTTCACCGGCGTTCCGGCGAGCCGGGCCGACAACATCACCACCGGCCGCATCTATCAGGACATCATCGCCAAGGAGCGGCGCGGCGACTATCTCGGCGCCACGATCCAGGTGATCCCGCACGTCACCAACGCCATCAAGGACTTCGTCCTCGACGGCAACGACAGCTTCGACTTCGTGCTCGTGGAGATCGGCGGAACGGTGGGCGACATCGAGGGCCTCCCGTTCTTCGAGGCGATCCGTCAGCTCGGCCAGGAGCTGCCGCGCGGCACCTGCTGCTACGTCCACCTGACGCTGCTGCCCTACATCCCGTCCGCGGGCGAGCTGAAGACCAAGCCGACGCAGCACTCCGTGAAGGAGCTGCGCTCCATCGGCATCCAGCCCGACATCCTGCTCTGCCGCTGCGACCGGGACATCCCCACCGACGAGCGGCGCAAGCTCGCGCTGTTCTGCAACGTCCGCGAGACCGCGGTGATCGAGGCGCGGGACGTGGCCTCCATCTACGAGGTGCCGCTCTCCTACCGGACGGCCGGGCTCGATCGGGAGGTGCTCGGCCATTTCGGCCTGGAACACGGCGGCGAGCCGGATCTCGGCCGCTGGCGCACGATCGCCGAGCGCGTGCGCAACCCGGAAGGCGAGGTCTCTATCGCCATCGTCGGAAAGTACACGGGCCTGAAGGACGCCTACAAGTCGCTCACCGAGGCGCTGACCCACGGCGGCATCAGCCACCGGGTGAAGGTCAACCTCGAGTGGATCGAGGCGGAGGTGTTCGAGCGCGAGGACCCGGCGCCCTTCCTCGAAGGTCTCAACGGCATCCTGGTTCCGGGCGGGTTCGGCCAGCGCGGCGCCGAGGGCAAGATCCGGGCGGCCCGCTACGCCCGCGAGAAGCGCATCCCCTATCTCGGCATCTGCTTCGGCATGCAGATGGCGGTGATCGAGGCCGCCCGATCCCTCGCGGGCATGCCGGAGGCCAATTCCACAGAATTCGGCGAGACCGCCGAGCCGGTGGTCGGCCTGCTCACCGAGTGGCTGCGCGGCAACGAACTGGAGCGGCGCGCCGCCGCCGGCGACCTCGGCGGCACGATGCGGCTCGGCGCCTACGAGGCCAAGCTCGATCCGGAATCGAAGATCGCCCAGATCTACGGGTCCGAGCAGATCTCGGAGCGGCATCGCCACCGTTACGAGGTCAACATGGCCTATCGCGAGCGGCTTGAGGCCAAGGGCCTGCGCTTCTCGGGTGTCTCGCCGGACGGGCTCCTGCCCGAGACGGTGGAGCATGTCGGGCACCCGTGGTTCATCGGCGTGCAGTTCCACCCGGAGCTGAAGTCGCGTCCCTTCGAGCCGCACCCGCTGTTCAAGGGCTTTGTCGGCGCGGCGATCGAGCAGAGCCGGCTGGTCTGAGGGGGCTCGGGGCGCGGCGGCGCGCCGCTCCTCGCAGGACGGTCCCGCACCCTATATGGACGGGGCCGTGACCGAGATCCTCTTCTACCACATGCAGCGTCAGCCCTTGGAGAAGGTGTTGCCGAACCTCGTCGAGCGCTCGCTGGACCGCGGCTGGCAAGCGGCCGTCCAGGCAGCCAGCGAGGAGCGGCTGCAAGCTCTGGACGATCATCTCTGGACCTACTCCGACGAGAGCTTCCTGCCGCACGGCACCGACCGCGAGCCGGATGCCGGGAGTCAGCCCGTGGTGCTGACCCTGCGCGACGTGAACCCGAACCGAGCCTCGATCCGCTTCCTGGTCGAGGGCGCCGATCTCCCGCCCGATGCGGGTGCCTACGAGCGGATTTGCATCCTGTTCGATGGAACCGATCAGGACGCCCTGCTGCGCGCCCGCGAACAGTGGAAGCAGGCGAAGGATGCGGGTCATGCGGTCGCTTATTGGCAGCAGGACGATTCCGGGCGCTGGAACAAGAAGGCCTGACCGTGACCCTCAGCATCCGTCTCGCGGGCACCGCCCTCGCCCTAACTCTGGCGCTGGCCGCACCCATGCGCGCTCAGGATGCACCGCACGGCCATCCACAGGGGGAGTCGCGGCAGGAGGCCCGGCCGGCGCCGCGCGGTCCGGAGGGGCGTCGTCTGCCGCCCGACTCGACGACCAAGCACAGCCTGACGCTTCCGGACGGCAAGACGCTCGACTTCACCGCCACGGCGGGAAGCCTGCCGCTCGTCGACGAGGCCGGCAAGCTGCAGGCCGAGATCGCCTACGTGGCCTACACGATGGCACGCGAGGCCGGTCGCGCGCGGCCCGTCACCTTCGCGGTCAACGGCGGCCCGGGCGCGTCGTCGGCCTATCTGAACATCGGCGCGATCGGCCCGTGGCGGCTGCCCGTCGGCAAGGACAGCATCAGCCCGTCGCAACCGGTCACGCTGTCGCCCAACGACGGCACGTGGCTCGGCTTCAGCGATCTCGTCTTCCTCGACCCGGTGGGAACCGGCTACAGCCGCGCCTCCGACGGCAACGGCAAGACTTACTGGTCGATCGACTCCGACGCCTCGACCCTGGCGGCGGTGATCGCCCGCTATCTGCGGGTGAACGACCGGATGGCGAGCCCGAAATTCTATGTCGGCGAGAGCTACGGGGGATTCCGCGGGCCCCTGATCGCCGAGAAGCTGCAGGAGGATATCGGCGTCGGCCTGTCGGGAATGGTCCTGCTCTCGCCGGTGCTCGATTTCGGCTGGCTCGAGACGCCGCGCGCCAATCCGTGGGGCTACGTGCTGAAGCTGCCCTCCCTCGCGGCCGGCGCGCTGGAGCGGGCCGGCACCGTGCCGAGGCCGAACCTGCTGGCCGACGCGGAAGCCTACGCGTCGGGGCCCTACCTGGCGGACCTCCTGAAAGGGCCGGGCGACGCGGCTGCGGTGGCGCGGATGACCGAGAAGGTCGTGCCCCTCGTCGGCCTCGACGCCGGCCTCGTCCGCGCCCAGGCAGCGCGGCTCACGACGCGGAGCGTCCAGCGCGAGATCGACCGGTCGGACGGCCGCGTGACGAGCGCCTACGACACCGGGATCACCGGTTGGGATCCGAATCCGGAGGCCGCGCAATCGAGCTTCGAGGATCCGCAGCTCACCGCCCTACAGGCGCCGCTCACCAGCGCGATGCTCGATCTCTACGCGCGCACGTTGAAGTGGCCCGTACCCAACATGCGCTACGAGCTCCTCAACAACGCCGTGAACCGCGGCTGGTCCTGGGGGTCGGGGCGTCAGGCTCCGGAGGTGCTCTCGAACCTCAAGGGCGCGCTCGCCCTCGACGGGCGCCTGCGCGTCCTCGTCGCCCACGGCTTCACCGATCTCGTGACCCCCTACTACGCTTCGAAGCTGCTGCTCGCGCAGGTTCCCGCCTACGCCGCCGGCCGCCTCAGCCTTTCGGTCTACCCGGGCGGGCACATGTTCTACACGCGGCCGGATTCACGCACGGCATTCCGGACGGACGTGGAGCGGCTCTACGCGGACGCTGTCCGGGCGCGCGACGCCGAGAGCGCGCCGGCCGAGCGTTCCGCGGACCGGCCCTGAAGCCCGCCAGAATTTAAAGCGAAGCTGAGGGCCTCCGCGAATAGCGACAGATCCTCGGCCACCAAGGCAAGCGCGCCGGGTTACTTCAGCACGAGGCCAGCCGCCGGAAACGGGGGCATGCGGTCGTCGGCCCGGGCGGGCGGGAGGGTCGCCGCACGCGTGGCCGGCGAGCCAGGTCCCATCGGTCGAGGTCCTCGCCGGCCCGAAGCACGATCCGCGACATCGTCCCGATGGCGCCGCCCGGCGCAGACCCTGGATCCTGCGCAGGATTCCACCGCGTCTCCGTTGTGCGGAGGCTGTCATGCGTCTACAACGGTCCCGTGACGGTGCCCCGGCGACGGGGTGAAAAGGGAATGCGGTGAGGGGTGCGAACCTCGAATCCGCGGCTGCCCCCGCAACTGTGAGCGGCGAGTGCCTGCCAGAGTGCCACCGGAGCGATCCGGGAAGGCGGCCGGCGCGCAGAGCCGCGAGCCAGGAGACCTGCCGTCACGACAGGATCCCGAAATGCCGCCGGTGGGGCGGCTGGAGACAGGCAGATGACCACTTCGACCCTCGCCCCCGCCGCCCTCGGCACCCGCGCCGCCGAACGTCCGGTCGCCGTCGCGCTCGCGGCCGTCCTGGGTCTCGGCCTGCTCTTCATGGTGGGCTTCTCGCCGGCGATCGCGTTCCACAGCGCGGCGCACGATTTCCGCCACACCCAGAATTTTCCCTGTCACTGACGCCCGCGTCCCAGGGATGATCATCCGGCTTCTGTCGGCGGCTCTGGCCGCCGGCTTCATCGCGGCTGCCGTCGTGAGCGGTCTCGAACTCACGCTGACCTCGCCGCTGATCCTCGCCGCCGAGCGCTACGAGCATGCCGAGCCCTCCCATCAGGCCTCGAAGGCGCTGCCGATCGTGCTCGCCCATGGCGGGCACGAGCACGCCACGCCCGAGGCAGCGCCGGAATGGCAGCCCGCGGAGGGCCTGCCGCGCATGGCCTTCACAGCCCTGGCGACCCTGGTCGGCGGCGTCGGCTACGCCCTGCTGCTCGGCGCCGTGATGCTCGCCTGCGGCCGCGAGCCGACGCCGCCGACCTGCCTCGCCTTCGCGATCGCGGGCTTCGCCAGTGTCGCCCTGGCGCCGGGCCTCGGCCTGCCTCCCGAACTGCCCGGCAGCGAGGCCGCGCCCCTGGCTGCCCGTCAGGCGTGGTGGGTGATGACCGCGGCGGCGACCGGCATGGGACTCTACCTCATCGCGATCCGCCGCTCGCTCATCGCGATCCTGGGCGGCCTCGTCCTGCTGATCGCGCCGCACGTGGCCGGCGCGCCCCAGCCCCCGACGGGCGCCTCCGAGCTTCCGGCCGCCCTCGCCGCCCAGTTCGCGGCCCGCTCCCTGGCGATCAGCTTCGTCTTCTGGGTCATGATCGCGCTCGGGTTCGGCTGGGCGTGGCAGGCCTTCGCCCGCGACAACGCGCGGGGTTCTGCCCGTGCCTGAGACGATCCTGTATGTCTGCACCACCTGCCGCCGGGAGGGCGACGATCCGGACGGACCCCGCGCTGGCGCCCGCCTGCTCGATGCCCTAAGGGCGCGGGTCGGCGACGCGCAGCAACTGCGCATCGAGCCGGTGGAGTGCCTCTCCGTCTGTAAGCGGCCCTGTACGGTGGCGGTGGCGTCGGCCGGCCGGTGGACCTACGTGTATGGCGATATGGATCCCGCCGCCTCCGCCGAGACGATCCTCGGCGGCCTCGGCGCGTACGCCGCCACGACGGACGGCATCGTGCCGTGGCGCGAGCGCCCGGCGGCGTTTCGCACCGGCGTCATCGCCCGCATTCCCCCCTTCCCCGAGCCCCGCCCGCTCCCGGCCGGCACCCTGGAGGCCGCCGAATGACCATCGTGTCTAAGATCCCCTGCACCATCGTCACGGGGTTCCTGGGAGCCGGCAAGACCACCCTGGTTCGCCACGTGGTCGAGAACGCCAAGGGTCGCCGCCTCGCGATTCTGGTCAACGAGTTCGGCGATGTCGGCTTCGACAAGTCGTTCCTGGCGGCCTGCGGCGTCGAGGGCTGCACCGAGGACGCCATCGTCGAGCTGCCCAACGGCTGCATCTGTTGCACGGTGGCGGACGACTTCGTGCCCGCCCTCGAGACCCTGCTCGCGCGCGCCGAGCCGCCGGAGCACATCCTGATCGAGACCTCGGGTCTCGCCCTCCCCAAGCCGTTGGTTCAGGCCTTCCAATGGCCGGCGATCCGCTCGCGCGTGACGGTGGACGGCGTCGTCGCGGTGGTTGACGGGCCGGCGGTGGCGTCGGGCGCCTTCGCGGAGGATCCGGCGGCCCTGGAGGCCCAGCGTGCCGCCGATCAGTCGGTGGACCACGACAATCCGCTGGAGGAAGTGTTCGAGGATCAACTCCTCTGTGCCGACCTCGTGGTGCTCAACAAGGCCGACCTGATCGACGCGCCGACACGCGCCCGCGTCCGCGCCGAGGTGGAGGGCCATCTGCCCCGCGCCGTGAAGGTGGTCGAGACCGCGAACGGCGTCATCGATCCCCGGGTGCTGCTGGGTCTCGGTGCGGCGGCCGAGGACGATCTCGACGCGCGGCCTTCGCACCATGGCGAGGGCGAAGACCACGACCACGACGATTTCGAGACCGTGGCGTTGCCGATCCGCCCGGCAATCACGGCCGGTGACCTCGCGGCCCGTGTAGAGCGGGCGGCGGGGACGGACGGTGTGCTGCGGATCAAGGGGTTCGCGGAGGTTGAGGGCAAGGCGATGCGCCTCGTGGTGCAGGGGGTCGGACGCCGCGTCGTCCACCACTTCGACCGGCCCTGGCGGGCGGGCGAACCGCGCGACGGCACGCTCGTGGTGATCGGCTTGAAGGGCTTCGACCGGGACGCGGTCGCCGCGGCGCTCGCGGGATGATGTCCGTCGCGCGCGCCCGTTCGGATACGCTCTGAGGGGCCGCCGCGATGCATCTGGTGCGCATCGATTCCGTTTCCCTCGACGAGGGTGAGGCAGCTGTGGATCTCGGGCAGGAGCCCGGCGATCTCGTCGTCGTGTCCTTCACCGACACCGACCTGTCCGGGATCGTCCAGGCCCACGCGGCCGAGCCAGGGCTTCCGAGCCTGCGGCTGGCCAAGCTCGCCAAGCTTCGTCACCCGCTCTCGGTCGACCTCTACGTGGATCGGGTGGTGACGCGGGCGAAGGTCGTGGTGATCCGCTGCCTCGGCGGCCTGGATTACTGGCGCTACGGGATCGAGCGCTGCGCCGAGGCCGCCCGTGCACACGGTGTCGTGCTGGCGGTGCTGCCCGGCGACGACCGCCCCGACCCGCGGCTCGCCCCCTTCTCGACCGACCCGGACTTCGCCGACCGCCTCGATGGCTACTTCCGCGCCGGGGGCATCGACAATCTGCGGCGGATGCTGCGGATGCTGGCCGCTCGAACCGGTTCCGGCCACGCGGTCGAGCCACCGCAGCCGCTGCCGCGCGGGTTTGCCTGGTGTGCGGGCTGCGGCGTCCTGCCCGTCGACGTCGCTCTCGCCGCGGCCGGTTCGGCGGTTCCGCTCGCAGCGTCGTCGGCCGCGCCGATGGCCCTGCTGCTGGTCTACCGCTCCGCCGTGCTCGGCGGCGACACCGCACCCTTCGTCGCGCTCACGGCCGCGCTGCGCGCCCGCGGGATCGGCGTCCTGGCGATGGCGGTGTCGAGCCTGAAGGAACCGGAGGCCGCCGCCGCGGTGGCCGACGCCGTCCGGAGGCGCCGGCCCGATCTGGTGATCGCCGCCACGGCGTTCTCGGCCCGCGAGGACGGCATCGACTTCGTCCTCGACGGGGCCGATTGCCCGGTGCTGCAGGCCTTCACCGTGGGGTCTCCGCAAGCGGCCTGGGCGTCGTCGGCCCGGGGCCTCGGCGCGGCTGATCTCGCCATGCAGGTGGCCCTACCCGAGTTCGACGGTCGTCTCTCCGGCTTCCCGATCTCCTTCAAGGAGGAGGCTCCGGAAATCGCTGGCTTCGCCGAGCGCCGGGCCGTCCCCTACGCCCCCGGAATCGGAGCGCTGGCGGACCGGGCCGCCGGCTGGCTGCGCCTCGCCGCCCGGCCCCCGGCCGCGCGCCGTGTCGCAATGGTCCTGTCCGATTATCCGGCCCGCGGCGGCCGGGCCGGGTTCGCGGTGGGCCTCGACACGCCCGAGAGCGCCCGCGCGATCGCCGCCGACCTCGCGGAGGCCGGATACGCGGCGGGCGCCCTGCCGGATGCAGTCGCGCTGATGGAGTCCCTGACCCAAGGGCCGGCGGCGTTCGGCGTACCGCTGGCGGTCTATGCTGCCTGGCTCGGCAGCCTTCCCATAACGAGTCGCGCCGCCCTCGTGGAGGCGTGGGGCGAACCGGAGGACGACGCCACCTGCGTGGACGGTGCGTTCCGCTTCCGGATGGTGGAAGGTTCGCGGGCGGTGATCGACGGGGACAGGGCTTCACCCGACATGGTTGACACAGCCGGTCGCAGAACTCTCGCCGTCTTCCTCCAGCCGGATCGCGGTCGCGACGCGGACCGGAAGGCTGGCTACCACGATCCGGAGCGCCTCCCGACCCACGCCTATCTGGCGTTCCATCTCGGCCTGCGGCAGCACTTCGACGTGCTGGTGCAGCTCGGGACCCACGGCACCACGGAGTGGCTGCCCGGCAAGGCGGTGGCGCTGTCCCCCGATTGCCTGCCGGCTGTGTGCGTCGGCGGCCTGCCGGTGATCTACCCGTTCGTCGTCGATGACCCGGGCGAGGCCGCTCCGCTGAAGCGCCGCCTCGGCGGCGTGGCGCTCGGCCACCTGACGCCGCAGACGACCGCGCATGACCTCCCCCCGGAGGCAGCCCGCCTGCGCGAACTGGTGGAGGAGTATGCCGCCGCCAGCGTCCTCGACCCGCGCCGCGCGGAGATCATCGCCCGCGCCATTCTGGAGGAGGCCGAGGCGGCCGGTCTGCTCGACGGGGCCGCGATCGATGCCGACACGCCGATGGACGAGGCATTGACGCGCCTCGACGCCCACCTGTGTGACCTCGGCGAGACGACGTTCCGCGATGGCCTGCACGTTTTCGGCCGTTCGCCCGACGATGACGACGGACCGGTAGTGGCGAGCGCGGCCGGCGAGCGCGCCGGCCTCCTGGCAGCCCTCGGCGGCCGGTTCGTGCAGCCCGGACCCTCGGGCTCTCCGTCGCGAGGCCGGGCCGACGTGCTGCCCACCGGGCGGAACCTCACGACCCTGGATCCGCGCGCGATCCCGAGCCGCGCCGCCGCGCTGCTCGGCGCCCGGGCCGCGGACGCCGTCGTCACCCGCTATCTTCAAGATGAGGGCGGCTACCCGGCGCGGATCGTCATGGATCTCTGGGCCTCCCCGACCCTGCGCACCGGCGGGGAGGACGTGGCGCACGCCCTGGCGCTCATGGGCGTCCGGCCGGTCTGGGACCATGCCAGCACCCGCGTCACCGGCTTCGAGGTGCTGCCGCTGGCCATGCTCGACCGCCCGCGGATCGACGTGACGGTGCGGATCTCCGGCGCGTTCCGCGACACCTTCCCGGACACGCTGGCGCTGATTGATCGCGCCGCCCGAGCGGTGGCCGGACGCGACGAGCCGGACGATGAGAACCCCCTCGCGGCGGCCCGACGCCGCGGCGAGGCGGCGACACGGGTCTTCGGCGCGGCGCCCGGTCGGTACGGGGCCGGAACCGCCGCCACCGCGCTGGACGGGACCTGGGATGCCCGCGCCGATCTCGGCCGAGCCTACCTCGCGGCGAGCACCCACGCCTACGGTGACCAAGAGGCCGCCGACGCGGATTTCGCGGCCCGCGTGGCGGCCGCCGACGCCTATCTGCACGCCTTCGACGTCGCCGAGCGCGACCTGTTCGACGGGGACGCCGCCGTGGACGCGATGGGCGGCTTCGCGGCCGCCGCCGCCCTGGCCGGCGGGACGCCCGCCCTCTACAGCCTCGACGTCTCCGTGCCGGAGCGGCCGAAGGCGCGAACCGCACGGGAGGATGTGGCGCGCCTGATCGGCGGACGGCTCGCCGACCCGCGCTGGATCGCCGCGCAGTTGCGTCACGGGTACCGGGGAGCGCAGGAGCTGGCCCAGGGGCTCGACGCCGTCTTCGTCCTCGCCGCCGCGAGCGATGCCGTCACGGACGCCGCTTTCGACCGGCTTTACGCCGCCTGGATCGCCGACGCCGAGGTGTTCGAGCGCCTCCGGGCCGCCAACCCGGCCGCCACCCGCGCGATCCTCGAGCGGTTCGACGAGGCCCGGGACCGCGGCCTCTGGCACAGCCGGCGCAACGCCCTCCCGGCGGACGCGCTGCTGCGGGAGGCGGCCGAGTGAGCGCACGCCACCATCGCCGTATGCTGCCGGAGGCACCGGCCCGGCGGGGCTGGTGCCCGGGGCTGGCGCGCCCCATGCCCACGGGCGACGGGCTCCTCGCGCGGGTGCATCCGCCGCTCGGGATCCTCACCCTCGATCAGGCCCGCGCCGTGGCTGAGGGCGCGCGCCGCTTCGGCAATGGGCATCTTGACCTGACCGCCCGGGCCAACATCCAGATCCGCGGCGTCACCGAGGCGACACGTGCGCCCTTGGCTGACCTGCTCGGAGACGTGGGCCTCGGCGACGTGCGCGCCGACGGCGGCCCTCAGCGCCTGACGCTCACAAGCCCGCTCGCGGGCCGCGATCCGGACGAATTGGTCGACGTCCAGCGCTTGGCCCGCGCCATCGAGGCTGCGGGGCTCGACATCCCCGGACTGCCGGCCAAGACCCTCGTCGTCGTCACGGGCCGCCGCGACACGGCGCTGCCGGAGGCGGATTGCTCGGTGATCGCGCGCGGTCCGGGCATCGTGGCGATCGCGATCGAGTCCGGACAGGGGCTTCGCGACATCGCGACCTGCGGCGAAGGCGGAGCGCCCCGCTTGGTCGCAACGCTGCTCGCCGCCCTCGCGCGATCCGGCCGGCGTCGAATGCGCGACCTGTCGGACGACGAGAGGACGGCGCTGGCCAAGACGCTCGACGTCAAGGTGCTGGCGCAGGATCCCGCTCGTTGTCGGGAAACGGAGCCCGGCGGCATCTCGCGGAGCGGGGTGCCGTTCGCGCCAACGCCCGGCCGTCACGAGGGCAACGCCAGTCAAATCCTTGTCATCGACGCGCCTTTCGGCCGCTGTACCGCGGACGCCTTCGACCGGATCGTGGTCGCCGCCGTCGCGATCGGCGCGAGCGAGATTCGCCTTTCACCGACGCGCGGCTTCGTGCTGTCGGCCGCGGCGGATGTTCCTGCCCCATCGGTTCTGGAGGGGCTCGCCGACGCCTTCATCACCGCGCCCGACGATCCCCGCAATCGCATCGACGCCTGCACCGGCGCGCCGGGCTGCGCCTCCGGATCGACCCCGACCCTCGCGGACGCGGGTCGCCTCGCGGGGGCGCTGGATCGCGACGTCTCCGCGCACGTCTCCGGCTGCGCCAAGGGCTGCGCCCGGCCGGGCCCGGCGGACCTGACGCTTGTCGGCCGCGTCGGCTTCTACGGAATCATCATCGGCGGCGCGCCCGGCGATGAGCCGGCATGGGATCTCCCTATCGAGGCCGTGCTGGAGCGGTTAGGAAGGGCCAAGACTGTCGGGCTGGCCGCCGCTTTCGCGCCGGATACGGCCGCGACGGAGTTCGGGAGGACCAGGAGACCGGCATGAGCGCGAGCCAGAACGCCCTGCGCCAGACAGGATCGGAGCCGGCCGCGGCCCACGAGACCCAGTCCCGCTACGAGTATGTCCGCGACGGCGGCGCGATCTACGCGCGCTCCTTCGCGATGATCCGGGCCGAGTCCGATCTGGCGCGGTGGTCCGGCGCGGCCGAGCGCGTCGTGGTCCGGATGATCCACGCCTGCGGCATGACCGACCTCCCGGCCGACGTGGAGATGTCGCCCGGCTTCGCCGAGGCCGGCGTCGCGGCGCTCGAGGCCGGCGCCCCGATCCTGTGCGATGTCCGCATGGTGGCCGACGGGGTCACCCGGGCGCGCCTGCCGGCCGACAACCGCGTGATCTGCACCCTGGGCGATCCGCGCGTTCCCGATCTGGCGAAGAGCCTCGGCACCACCCGGTCCGCCGCCGCGATGGAGCTGTGGCGCGAGCACATGCCGGGCAGCGTCGTGGCGGTGGGCAATGCGCCGACCGCCCTGTTCCGCCTGCTGGAGCTGCTCGACGAAGGGCTGGCGCCCCCCGCCGCCGTGATCGGCATCCCGGTCGGCTTCGTCGGCGCCGCGGAATCCAAAGAGGCGCTGGCCCGGGACGGGCGCGTGCCCTTCGTCGTGGTCCACGGCCGCCGCGGCGGCAGCGCCATGACGGCCGCGGCCGTGAACGCTCTGGCCAGCGAGGTCGAGTGATGGACGGGTTCGAACGGCTGGATTCCCCCGCCGAAGAAATTCTAGTCGCGGCCGTCACCGGCACGCTCTACGGCGTCGGGATGGGCCCGGGGGATCCGGAGCTGCTGACCGTGAAGGCGCAGCGCATCCTGCAGTGCGCGCCGGTGCTGGTGCATTTCTGCAAGCGCGGCCGGCGCGGGAACGCCCGCACCATCGCCGACGCGATCCTGCGCGACCCCGCCCGCGAGATGGCGCTGGCCTATCCCTACACCACCGAGATCCATCCCGAGCATCCCGACTACGTCGCGGCGCTCGCGGGCTTCTACGACGATGCGGCGGGGCAGCTCGCCGACCATCTCGGCGCCGGACGCGACGTGGCGATCCTGTCGGAGGGCGATCCGTTCTTCTACGGCTCGTTCATGCACCTGTGGCGGCGCCTGAAGGACCGCTTCCCGGTCGAGGTGGTGCCGGGCGTGACCGGCATGTCCGGCTGCTGGACCCGGGCCGGCACGCCGATCACCTGGGGGGACGACGTCCTCACCGTCCTGCCCGCGACCCTGCCGCTCGCCGCCTTGACGGAGCGCCTGCGGGTCACGGATGCCGCGGTGGTGATGAAGCTCGGCCGCCACCTGCCGAAGGTGCGCGCAGCGCTCGCCGCTGCGGGCGTCCTGGAGCGAGCGATCTACGTTGAGCGCGGCACGATGGCGGGCGAGCGCGTCGTGATGCTGGCCGATAAGGCGGACGACGACGCGCCGTACTTTTCCATGGTCCTGTTGCCGGGGGAGGGGCGGCGGCCTTGAGTGGCAGCCTCGCCGTCATCGGCCTCGGTCCGGGCGACGCCGGCCTGCTGACCGAGTCGGCGCGCCGCGCGCTCGATGCGGCAGAGGATGTCGTCGGCTATTTTCCCTACGTCGCCCGGGTACCGGAGCGTCCGGGCCTGACCCGGCACGCCAGTGACAACCGGGTGGAAGTGGACCGCGCCCGGCACGCCCTGCAGCTTGCCGCCTCCGGGCGCCGGGTGGCGGTGGTCTCGGGGGGCGACCCCGGGGTGTTCGCCATGGCGGCGGCCTTGTTCGAGGCGGTGGAACACGGCGAGCCGGGCTGGCGCGACCTCGCCATCACGGTGGAGCCGGGCATCACCGCGATGCTGGCGGCGGCGGCGCGGCTCGGGGCACCGCTCGGCGGCGATTTCTGCGCGCTGTCGCTGTCGGACAACCTGAAGCCCTGGCCGGTGGTGACCGCCCGCCTGGAGGCGGTGCTGCGCGCCGATCTGGTGATCGCGCTCTACAATCCGATCTCGACCGCCCGGCCCTGGCAGCTGGGCGCCGCCCTGGAGATCGCCGCAGGGATCCGCGCGCCGGACACACCGGTGATGTTCGCCCGCGCGATCAGCCGGCCCGACGAAGCGATCCGCGTCACGACCCTCGCGGAGGCGCGCGCAGTGCCGGCCGACATGGCCACGATGGTGATCCTCGGCGCCTCGACGACGCGGTTGATTCCCCGAACCGGCCGACTGCCTTTCGTCTACACCTCGCGCCGGGTCGAGGGCGCGGCGTGATCGTCGGCATCGAGCCAGCGAAGCGCGGCCGCGCTGTCGACGACGCTCGGAACGTCGGGTTTGTCCGGCCGCCGCACCATGACGACGGGGATCCCGAGGGCGCGCGCCGCCGCGATCTTGCCGTAGGTCGCCGCGCCGCCGGAATTCTTGCTCACCAGGATCTCGGTGCCGGCCTCGCGCATCAGCGCGGCCTCGGCCTCCGCGTCGAAGGGTCCCCGCGCCGCGATGGTGGTGAGATGCGGCACGCGCAGCACGTCCCGGAGCGGTTCGACCGCCCGCGCGAGATAGGCGTGCTGCGGCGCGGCCGCGAAGGCGGCGGCTTCCTGGCGGCCGATCGTCAGGAACACCCGGCGCGGCCGCGAACCGAGGGCGGCGACGGCCGCCTCCACGCTGCCGGCCGCGATCCAGCGATCGCCGGGCACCGGGCTCCAGGCCGGACGGCGGATCGCGAGGAGCGGCACCCCCGCCCGTGCTGCCGCGCGCGCGGCATTGGCCGACATGGCGGCGGCGAAGGGATGGGTCGCGTCGATCAGGCAACCGATCGCCTCGTCGTGCAGGTACCGCGCGAGACCGTCGGCGCCGCCGAAGCCGCCCACCCGCGTCGGTACGGGCTCTGCCTTCGGCGCGGCGGTGCGCCCGGCCAGCGACAGCATCACGGACAGGTCGCCACGCCCCGCCAGCGCCCGCACCAGGGCGCTCGCCTCGCCGGTCCCGCCGAGGATCAGGATTCGCTTGTCGCGCCGCATCATGGGCGCTTTGTCCATGAGCGCTGAGCCCCTGTCGAGCGCCGGTTCGCGTACCCCGTGGCTGTCGATCGTCGGTATCGGCGAGGACGGTCGGGCCGGACTGAGCCGAGCCGCGACGGCCGCGCTCGATGCCGCCCGCGTGGTCTATGGCGGCCGGCGCCATCTGGCCCTCGCAGGCCCGCTCGCGGCGGAGACGCGGACCTGGCCGAGCCCGATCCACGAGGCCTATCCGGAGATCCTCGCCGGAAGGGGCGAGCCCACATGCATCCTGGCGACCGGCGATCCGTTTCACTACGGGATCGGCGCCGAGATCGCCCGGTTCGTGCCACCGGCTGAGTTTCGCGCCTTCCCGCAACCCTCGGCCTTCACCCTCGCCTGCGCGCGCCTCGGCTGGCCGCTGGCGGAGTGCGGTCTCGTCACCCTGCACGGCCGGGCGCTGACCCGGATCGTGCCGCACCTGCAGCCGGGCGCCCGGCTGCTGGTCCTGTCCTGGGACGGCGCAACCCCGGCGGCGCTCGCGGGGCTGCTCCGCGAGCGGGGCTTCGGCGCCTCGACCCTGACGGTCCTCGAAGCCATGGGCGGCCCCCGCGAACAGGTCCGCGCGGCGCGCGCGGAAGACTTCAACCTCGGAGCCATCGACGCCCTCAACACGGTCGCGGTCGCCGTGTCGGGTGACGGCCCTGCCCTCCCCCTCGCGCCGGGCCTCGACGATGACCTGTTCGAGAATGACGGGCAGCTCACCAAGGCCGAGATCCGCGCCCTCACCCTGGCGGCCCTGCGTCCGCATCCGGGACTGCATCTCTGGGACATCGGGGCCGGCGCCGGCTCGATCGGCATCGAGTGGATGCTGCGCCATCCGAGCCTGCGCACCACGGCGATCGAGGCGCGGCCCGACCGCGCCGAGCGCGTCCGGCGCAACGCCGGGACGCTGGGCGTCCCGGACCTGTCCGTGGTGGTCGGCGCGGCACCCGACGCCCTCGCGGGCCTTGAGATTCCCGACGCGGTGTTCATCGGCGGCGGCGTCTCGGAGCCCGGCCTGCTGCCGGCGGCTCTGGGCGCCCTCCGGTCCGGCGGACGGTGCGTCGCCAACGCGGTCACCCTCCAGGGCGAGGCCGCGTTGCTGGCCGCCTTCGCGGCGCAGGGCGGCACCCTGCGGCGCTTCGCGGTCGACCGGGCGTGTCCGGTCGGCGGCCTGCACGGTTGGCGGCCCGCCATGCCGGTGACGCAGTGGGCCTGGACGAAGCCATGACGGGCGCCGTGGTCGCCGGCATCGGGTTTCGCCGCAGCACCGGTGCCGATGAGATCGTGGCGCTCATCGTCCGCGCCCTCGGCCTCGTCGGAGCCGATGAATCCGACCTCGCCGTCGTCGCCACCGCGGCCGACCGGGCCGTCGAGCCGGCGATCCGCGACGCTGCGGCCTCCTTCGGCCTGTCACCCTGCCCCGTCGCCGCAGAGGCGCTGGAGGCCCGAGACGGGCAGGTCGTGACCCGCTCAGCGCGAATCGAGGGTCTGCGCGGCGTCGGCTCCCTGGCGGAGGCGGCGGCGCTGGCCGCTGCCGGGCCGGAAAGCCGTCTCGCCCTGCCCCGCATCGCGAGTTCCGGCGCGACCTGCGCGCTCGCTGTCCGTCCGACACCGAACCTCGAGCCATGACCGTCCACTTCATCGGCGCCGGCCCCGGCGCGGCCGACCTCATCACCGTGCGCGGGCGCGACCGCATCGCGGGCTGCCCGGTCTGCCTCTACGCGGGATCCCTGGTCGCCCCCGAGATCCTCGGCTGGTGCCCGCCGGGGGCGCGGATCGTCGACACGGCGCCCCTCGACCTCGACGCGATCATGGCGGAGATCGCGGCTGCCCACGCCAACGGGGAGGACGTGGCGCGGCTGCATTCCGGCGACCTGTCGATCTGGAGCGCCCTGGCCGAGCAGATGCGCCGGCTCGACGCCCTCGGCATCCCCTACACGGTCACACCCGGCGTCCCGGCCTTCGCGGCCGCCGCCGCCCTGTTGCGGCGCGAACTGACCGTGCCGGGCGTCGCGCAATCCGTCGTCCTGACGCGCACCTCCGGTCGGGCGAGCGCCATGCCGGAGCGCGAGACCCTGGCGGCCTTCGCGGCCACCGGCGCGACGCTGGCGATCCATCTCTCGATCCACGTGGTCGAGACCGTCGCGGCCACGCTGATCCCCTTCTACGGCCCGTCCTGCCCGGCGGCGGCGGTGTTCCGCGCCTCCTGGCCGGACGAGCGCGTGCTGACGGGCGAACTCGCCGCCCTGCCCGGGCTGGTTGCGGAGGCGGGTCTGGAGCGCACCGCGCTGATCCTCGTCGGGCCGGCGCTGGGGGCCGAAACTTTCCGGGAGAGCGCGCTCTACGCCGCCGATTACGACCGGCGCTACCGTCCGGGCGGCGCCGTCGGGGGCGGCGCGTGAGCGCCCGCGGGATCCTCGTCGCGGCGCCGCGGTCGAGCTCCGGCAAGACCACGGTGGCGCTGGCGCTGATGCGCGCCCTCGCCCGCCGGGGGCTGCGCGTGCGCGGCGCCAAATGCGGGCCGGACTACATCGATCCGGCCTTCCACCACGCGGCGACCGGGCTGCCGAGCTTCAACCTCGACAGCTTCGCCATGGCGACGCCGCTCCTCGATGCCCTCGCCGGCGCGACGACCGCGGAGGCCGACATCGTCGTCGCCGAGGGATCCATGGGCCTGTTCGACGGCGTGCGGGCGGCCGAGAGCCGCACCGGCGCCAACGCCGACATCGCGGCCCGCTACGGCTGGCCCGTCGTGCTGGTCGTGGACGTCTCCGGCGCGGCGCAGTCGGCCGCCGCGGTCGCCCTCGGGTGCAGGCTCTACGACCCGCGGGTGACGATCGCCGGGGTCATCCTCAACAAGGTGGCGAGCGCGCGCCATCGCCGCCTCGTCGAGGCCGGCATGGAGCGCGCGGGCATGCCGGTCCTCGGTGCCCTGATGCGCGACGCGCAGCTCGTCCTGCCCGAGCGTCACCTCGGTCTCGTCCAGGCCGGCGAGACGAGCGATCTGGAAGCGCGGCTCGACCGCTTGGCCGATCTCGCGGCGGCGGGAATCGATCTCGACGCCGTGACCGCCTGCGCGGGCGGCTCCGTGCCGGCCTCCACGGGATCGCTGCCGCCGCCGCCGGGACAACGCATCGCCGTGGCGCGCGATGCAGCCTTCAGCTTCCTCTACCCGCATCAAGCGGCTGGCTGGCGAGAGGCCGGCGCCGACCTCATCCCGTTCTCGCCGCTGGCCGACGAAGCGCCGCCCCAGGAATGCGACGTCTGCTGGTTGCCCGGCGGATATCCGGAGCTGCACGCAGGCCGGCTCGCGGGGGCGTCACGGTTCCTCGACGGACTGCGCAGCTTCGCGCGAACGCGCCCGATTCACGGCGAGTGCGGCGGCTACATGGTGCTCGGCCGGACGCTGGAGGATGCCGAGGGCACGGCTCACCTCATGGCGGGCTTGCTCCCGGTGGAGACGTCGTATCGACGCCGCAAGCTCCATCTTGGGTACCGCGTGGCGCGACTCTGCGGCGACGGTCTCCTCGGCCTGCGCGGCGCACGCCTCGTCGGACACGAATTCCACTACGCGAGTGAGCTGTCGGCCGCTCCGTCCGAGGCGGAGGCCCTCGCCCGGGTGACGGACGCGGAAGGCACCGATCTCGGTTTCGCGGGCCACCGTGTCGGTACGGTCTCGGGGAGCTTCTTCCACCTCATCGCCGCGGATGGGCCACCCTGACGACAGGATAGGTTCGTGCGAATGACCGGAAATGCCCGTCGTCGCACGCGCGACGTCCGGTCAGCCCCCAATCATCGAGATCGACGTGTGTCTGCGGCTCGGGAAGAAGTAATCCCGGAATCGGGCCGCCGACTGTGAGCCTGCTCCCGATGTGTTCTCCCGCAGCTCGCGACGAGGCGCTTCGTTTGAAATACCGCCGGGAGCAGCGATCGCCGTCAGGCCGGATCGACGGGTAATGCGCCGCGGACCTGCGCGAGGCGTGCGGCACTGCGGACCAGGGCTAGCACGTCCCGCCGCATTTGTTCGTCCTCGATCTGCGCGTACGCGCGCAGCAACTCGATAGCTCCGTGGGCGCTCAGGAAGCCGAACACGTCTTCCTGGGTCTTCTCGCGCGTCTCGCTCTCCTCGAAGAACGCCGATACCGGCACTTCGAGCAGGCGGGCGATCTCGCGCAGGCGCCCGGCTCCGACCCGGTTCTGGCCCTTCTCGTATTTTTGAACCTGCTGGAAGGTCACGCCGACCGCGTTGCCCAGCGCGGTCTGGCTCATGCCCCGCGCCTTCCGCAGCGCTGTGATACGGATCCCGACCAAACGATCAACGTCGGTGGTCTGCTTCGGCATCGTCTGACCGATCGGGTCCTTCACGGAAGATTGGACTGCGTCCTGCTGCGAACGCGATGTTTTCGCCTCGCCGTCGCGCTGCTTCACCGTCCGCCCCTACGTCCTATGCCGTACAAGTGTATCGCACGACCCAAGAGCTGGCAGCCCGCTTTCGGGCCACCTCAAGCCGTCCGACAGTAGGACACCAAGTTGTCAAGCTTCGCAAGTCAATGATTACACCTTCTAGTTTAAGCGCACACAACTTTGCAACATTGTTGCTGAAATGTCGATGTAAGAAGTCTGCGCGGATTCTTCGACTGCGCCGTGTCGCCGCGCCGTGGTCGCCTTCGCGCCAACCGGCTTGTAGGGTCGTCGCTTCGAAGGAGATGTGCATGTTCATCGCGATGAATCGGTTCAAGGTCGTCAAGGACGCGACTGCGGACTTTGAGGCCGTGTGGCTCGGCCGTGACAGCCATCTTGGCGAGATGGAGGGCTTCGTCGAGTTCCACCTCCTCCGCGGGCCCGAGCACGAGGATCACGTCCTGTACGCGTCGCACACGATCTGGCGGACACGGGCCGACTTCGAAGCCTGGACCCGGTCCGAACAGTTCCGGAAGGCGCATGGCCGCGTTCCCACGACCAAGCCGCTCTACCTGGGCCATCCGCAGTTCGAGGGCTTCGAGGCGATCCAGACCGTCGGGGGCGCCAGCGACGCGCAGCGGCGGGCGGAGGCGGTCTGAGTCTCGCTCTCGTGCCGGAGGGACCGATCGGCCCCGTCCGGCGCGAGGCGTCATCGGCGGGCCGACGCGCACCGGTTGTAGATCTTCAGAAGCATCGCGCCTGAATTGCTATGGGCCAGATATACCACGCTCAGCCTGCCTAAGATCCTCGAGGCTGCGCGTCGAGGATCCACTCAGCAACAATCGCCTTATTGCGGGATTCCGTCGACCGTACTAGCTGACACCGTTCTTGAGCCGACCAGACAGCGATTCTTCGAGGCCCGCCGCTTGCTCCGTCGCTTGCATCGGCCGGCCCTGAAACCTTTCCTGTTTCAGACTGGTACATAGTCCGATCAGAACGGGACTTGGCGCGCCAGATGTTTCACGAACGGCTCCCGGAAACGTTCCAGGTTCTCCCGAGCGCGGCCGAACGCCGCCGCGACGTGTGGTCGGCCCTGATGCCGCGCCGCGGCCAGGCAGTCGCTCGGATCGCCCTCTCCGCGGCGCTGGCAGCCGCCGACATCGCGACGATCGTGGCGATCACCCTGACTCTGGAGCTGAGCTATCATTGCGTCTGGGAGGATGGCTCGGCCTGGGCCAACGGGCTGCGCGGCCTGCGGCTCTCGGCGCTGCTGAGCCTCGTCATCGTCGCCACGAACGCGTTGCGTGCGGAGTACAACCTCGACAACGCGATGACGCAGAAGAGCAATCCGCAGCGGACGATCTCGCTGTGGTTCCTGGCCTGGGCGGTCGTCCTCGTCGTCAGCTTCATGACGAAGACCACGAACGACTACTCCCGCATCGTTTCCTTCGGCATCTTCTGCCTCGGCTTGCCGGCTCTGGTTCTCACGCGGGCCGCCATGGTCCGCCTCGTGCGGCGGAGCCTGAGCGCTGGGTCGACATCGGCGAGCCGGGTGCATCTCGTCGGCTACGAGGAGGATATCGCCCGGTTCTACGCGGGCAACGAGGCCGACCACCTCGGACTCCGGATCGTGGGAACCAGCTACCTGCGCCGCGTCGATCCGGGCGCCGACACGGCCGCTCGGCATGACCAGTTACAAGAGGATCTGGACCTCGCGGTCTCGGTCGTCCGCTTCCTGCGGCCGGACGACGTGTTCGTTCTGGTGCCGTGGACGGACGCCGCCGAGGTCGAGCGTTGCATCGACGCGTTCCTGCGCGTGCCCTCGGCGCTGCATCTGCGGCCCGGCGCCGTCCTCGACCGATTTCCAGATCTGCAGGTTACCCGGGTCGGTGGCGTCTCGGGCATCAACATCGGCAGGCGCCCGCTGAATCTGGGCGAGGTTCTGGTGAAGCGCGCGCTAGACCTGATCGTGGCGACGATCGCCCTGGTGGCGCTTTCGCCGCTGCTCGCGTTGATCGCCGTGGCGATCAAGCTCGACAGCCCGGGGCCGGTTTTCTTCCGTCAGAAGCGCTACGGCTTCAACCAGCAGCCGTTCGGTGTGTTCAAGTTCCGTTCGATGCGCGCGGATGCCGGCGCCGCATTCCGGCAGGCGACACGCAACGACAACCGCATCACCCAGGTCGGCGCCCTCCTCCGGCGGACCAACCTTGACGAGCTGCCACAGCTCATCAACGTCCTGCGGGGGGAGATGTCGCTGGTGGGCCCCCGCCCGCACGCCCTCGCCCACGACCGCAGCTTCGAGCGGCGGATCGCCCTTTACGCGCGCCGCCACAACGTCCGGCCCGGCATCACCGGATGGGCGCAAGTCAATGGCTATCGCGGCGAGACTCAGACCGATTTCGCCATGGAGCGGCGCGTCGCCTGCGACCTTCACTACATCGACAATTGGTCGATCTGGTTCGACATCCAGATCATGATCCAGACCGTGATCTCGCGCCGCGCCTACCGGAACGCGTTCTGAGGCGTCAGGGCACCCGCTTCAGCTCGCGGCAGGTGCCACAATCGCCCTCGACCTCCAGGATGCTGTGGATCGGCGTGAAACCGGCCCGCTCCAGCGTCCGCCCGAGACCGCCCTCGACGTCCTCTGTAGACGCCTCGTCGACGCCACCGCAGGTGCGACAGATGAGAAAGATCACGCCCTCGCCCGGGGCGTGGCCGTGGGCGCAGGGAATGAACGCGTTGCGGCTGGCGATCCGGTGCACCAGACCCTGCTCCATCAGGAAGTCGAGGGCGCGGTAGACGGAGACCGGTGCGACGCGCTTGCCCGGCGCGCTGAGGCGCTCGGCGATGTCGTAGGCGCCCTGGGCTTTGCCGGAGACCGACACGGCCTCCAAAACCTCGCGGCGCAACGGCGTGAACTGCAGCCCGCGCTCCCGGCAGATCGTCTCCGCGCGCGCGAGCATGTCATCGGCGCCCGCGTGGCACGCGTCGTGACCCTCGTGGCGGTGCATGATGTCTCCAACGGACAGATCCGCAGGTTGTCCCGCGGGTTTGTTACAGTGTATCACCGCCGCCCCGGACCGCACCAGTACCAGCTGCCCTGCACGGTCCCCGCGCCGGCACGAACGCGCGATGAGGACGCCTTGCCCCGCAGACAGAGCCCGAGACGAGTGGCCGCGCCCTCCCTGTTCCGCAGCGGGGTCGGGCCGCGCCTAGCCTTGGCGGGGGCGTTCTCGGCCCTCGTCTGGCTGACCATCGCGTGGGCGCTGGCCATATGACCCCGCAGCACGCCCCGATCCGCCTCGTCGGACTGACCCTGGGCTATGACCGCCACCCCGCGGTCCACCACCTCGACGGGACCGTTCAGGCGGGGGACCTGCTGGCGCTGGTAGGCCCGAACGGCGCGGGCAAGTCGACCCTCCTGAAAGGCATGGTGGGCGAGATCCGTTGCCTGGAAGGGCGCGTCGAGCGGGCGGGCGCCATCGCCTACATGCCGCAGGCCGACGAGATCGACCGAAGCTTCCCGCTGAGCGTCCTGGATCTGGCCGGCATGGGGCTCTGGCAGCGCGCGGGCGCGTGGCGCAGCCTGAACCGGCACCGTCTGGCGATTGAGGCTGCCCTCGGGGCGGTCGGCCTCGAAGGCTTCGAGTCGCGGCCGATCGGGACCCTTTCAGGCGGCCAGTTCCGCCGGGCACTCTTCGCGCGTCTGATCCTGCAGGATTGTCCCGTGGTGCTTCTCGACGAGCCCTTCACTGGAATCGACGCCCGCACGGTGGAGGATCTGCTGGCGCTGCTGCGCCACTGGCACGCCGAGGGCCGAACCGTGGTGGCCGCGCTCCATGACCTGTCCCAGGTGCGCGCGCATTTCCCCAGCACCCTGCTCCTCGCCCGCGAGCCGGTGGCCTGGGGTCAGACCGCGCGGGTGCTGACGCCCGAAAATCTCGCCCGTGCGCGCAGCCTTTCGGAGGCCTGGGACGAGGACGCGGCGATCTGCGCCGGGCCGCATGCGAGCGCCGGCCATGCGCACGAACACGCCCCCGAACAGGCCCACGACCACGGTCCGGGTAGCCACCATCACCATGAGGACGCCGCGTGATCGAGCCGCTCGGGTCGCTGGTCTCGCCTTTCGTGGAATTCGGCTTCATGCGCCGGGCGTTGGCCGGCTGCTTGGCCCTGTCGGTGTCGGCGCCCCCGATCGGCGTGTTCCTGATGCTGCGCCGGATGAGCTTGATGAGCGACGCGATGAGCCACGCGATCCTGCCGGGCGCCGCTGCCGGCTTCTTGGTCGCGGGCCTGTCGCTTCCGGCGATGACGCTGGGCGGCCTCGTCGCCGGCCTTGCGGTGGCGCTGCTCGCTGGCGCTGTGACCCGTGCCACGGTGGTGCGCGAGGATGCCAACCTCGCGGCCTTCTACCTGATCTCGCTGGCGGCAGGCGTGTTGCTGGTGTCGCTGCGCGGTTCGCAGATCGACCTCATGCACTTCCTATTCGGCTCGGTCCTGGCCCTGGACGACGACGCCCTGACGCTCCTCGGCGGGATCAGCACCCTGACCCTCGTGGTCCTCGCCCTCATCTTTCGGCCGCTCGTGATGGAATGCGTCGACCCGCTATTCCTGCGCACCGTGAGCCGCGGCGGCGGACCGGTGCATCTCGTCTTCCTCGCCCTGGTGGTGGTCAACCTCGTCGGCGGGTTCCAGGCCCTCGGGACGCTCCTGGCGGTCGGCCTGATGCTGCTCCCGGCGGTGGCGGCTCGGTTCTGGGCTCGCGATCTCGGCGGCCTGATCCCGGTTTCGATGCTGATCGCCGCGATCGCCAGCGTGGCGGGCTTGAGCCTGTCCTACCAGTTTGACCTGCCGAGCGGCCCGGCCATCGTACTGGCGGCCGGAACCCTCTACCTCGCCTCCATGCTGGCGGGCCCACAGGACGGCCTGCTCCGCCGCCTGGGACGACCGCGGCACCTCGAAGCCTGATCAGGGCTGATCTTTCAGCGCCGCCAGCCCCTCACGGTAGGTCGGATAGGTGAGATCCACGCCGAGTTCGTCCCGGATCAGCCGGTTTCGGACGCGCTTGTTCTCGCCGTAGAAGCTTCGCGCCATAGGCGAGAGGTCGGCCGTCTCGAAGTCGATCTCCGGTGGCAGCGGCAAGCCGGTCAGGGCGGCGGCGTGCTCGGTTACGGTCTGCGGCGCCGTCGGCTCGTCGTCGGTGACGTTGTAGATGGCGCCGGCCCGCGGCCGGTCGATCGAGGCCAGCAGGGTAGTGGCGATGTCGTCCACGTGGATGCGGTTGAAGACCTGGCCCGCCTTGATAATCCGCTGGGAGCGGCCTTCGCGCAGCTTCACGATCGGGTTGCGCCCCGGCCCATAGATCCCAGACAGCCGGAACACCTGCACGGCCTTGCCGGCCCGCGCTCCGAGAGCGAGCCATGCCGCCTCGGCGTCCAGCCGGACCTTCGAGCGGGCGCTGCGCGGGATGGCCGGCGTCGCCTCGTCGATCCAGGCGCCGCCCTGGTCGCCGTAGACACCGATCGTCGAGAGGTAACCGATCCAGCCGATCCGGCTCACCGTGATGGCGTCAGAATACCGGGCGAGCACCGGGTCGCCGTCCTCGCCGGGGGGCGCCGAGATGAGCAACACATCGGTGTCGGCGAGGTCTTCGGCGATGCCCGGATCATCCGCTTCCGGGCCGAAGGCGCGCAGAGTGAAGCCCGTCTCGGAGGCGAGCCGCGCCGCGGCGGCGGGATCGGTGACGGTGGCGCGGACGCGCCCGAACCGGTTGCGCGCCCGCTCGGCGAAGCGGCGACCGGTGAAGCCCAGACCGAAGATGAAGACGTTCATGCGGCGGATGTCTCGTCCGCCCACGGTTCCGTCAAGCCGGCGGCGGCGCGCCATTCCGCGCGAACGTGGGGATCGGCCTCGCCCGGCCCGTAGCGGCGGTGCAGGGCGCGGACGACTTCCGGCTCCAGCAGCTGGCCGCAGGCCCAGACCGCCATGCCTCGCACCAGCGCCGAGTCGTCCGCGAGACGCGCGATGGCCGGGTCCGCGAGATCCCGCGCACCGGAATTGCCGACGGCGATCATCACGTTGCGCAGGAACCGGTCCCGCCCCGTCCGTTTCACTGGCGTCCCGGCGAACAGGCTGCGGAAGGCGGCGTCGTCCAGGGCCGCGAGATCCGCAAGAGGGGGCGCATCCAGCTCCACCCGAGCGGCCAGACGCGTCTCGGCGGAGGTGCGGGCGAACTTGTTCCAGGGGCAGACGGCGAGGCAGTCGTCGCAGCCGAAGACGCGATTGCCGATCGCGGGGCGGAACCCGACGGGAATCGGGCCAGCGTATTCGATGGTCAGGTACGAGATGCAGCGCCGCGCATCGAGGTGGTAGGGCGCAGGGAACGCGTCGGTGGGACAAATATCCAGGCACGCGCGGCACGAGCCGCAATGGTCGCGCCCGGACACGTCGGGCTCGAACTCCGCGCTGGTGTAGATCGCCCCGAGGAGTAGCCAATTGCCGTGCGCGCGGGAGATCAGCACCGTATGCTTGCCCTGCCAGCCGAGCCCGGCCGCCTCCGCGAGGGTCTTCTCCATCACTGGAGCGGTGTCACAGAAGACCTTTACGCGCACGTCGCCCTTGGCCGACAGATAGCCGCCAAGCTCCTTGAGCTTCCCCTTCAAAACCTCGTGATAGTCGCGCCGCTGTGCGTACGCGGCGACCGCGCCTCGATCCTTCAGCGCCACGAGCGCCAGCGGATCGTTCTCGGGACGATAGTTCATCGCGACGACCACGATGCTGCGCAGGCCCGGCCAAAGGCCGGTCGGGCGAGCGCGCTGGTCGGCGCGCTCGCTCATCCAGTCCATCGTGCCGTGAGCGCCCTCAGCGAGCCAAGCCGAGAGCCGGCCCGGCAGGTCTGGCAGACGGTCGGGCCGCGTGACGCGCAGGCCGCAGAAGCCGAGATCGCGGGCTCGGGCCTCCAAGAGCCGGCGCAGGTCGGCGCCGTGATAGATCCGTCGCTGTTTCAGAAATCGAGATCCGCGTAGTGAGCAGCCGGAGCCATCCCCGGCACCCGGTCGGCGAGCAGGCCGCGGAACGAGGGTCGCGATTTGATCCGGGCATACCAATTTCGCGCCATCTCGTCCTCGTCCCAGGGGACGTCGCCGAGATAGTCGACGCAGGAGAGATGGGCGGCCGCAGCGAGATCGGCATAGGTCAGGTTGTCGCCGGCGACCCAACGGCGGCGCGCAATCAGGTAGCCGATATACTTGAGATGGTAGCGCACGTTGGTGCGCGCGGCGCGGATCGCGTTCATGTCGGGCGGGCCGCCGCCCTCGCGGGCCGCCATGAAGCGTTTCGAGATCTTCTCGTTGACGAGGTAGCCGGTCACCTCGGAATCGAACTTGACCAGGAACCAGTCGAGCAAGCGCCGCACCTCGACCCGGTCCACCGTCTCGTCGGGCATCATTCGCCGGCCCGAAAGGCCGAGGCCGCGGGTCTCGTCGAGATACTCGGCGATCACGCCCGCGCCCGGGATGACGAGTCCGCTCTGCTCCAGCAGCACGGGCGTCGTCCCCGCCGGGTTGATCAGCAGGAAGTCGTCACGGTGCTCCCAGGGCCGTTCCTCGAACAGCGTCGGCTCCATGCCCATCTCGGCGAGTACGAGACGGATGAACCGGGAATTCGCGCAGAAGGGAAAGTGGTAGAGCGTTGCCATCGAGGCCGTAGGAGCGGTTCGGTCTGACGGCGCGGCCGGTCCGCGCGGTCGATCCAGACGCACGGGACTCCGGCGCGCAGGACTTCGGACCGAGCGTTATTGCCCGACCGTTGCCGAGCCCTTAACACGCGCAGCCGGCTCCGGTAACCGCCCGTCAACCCTGATGGGCGAAGGCACCGGGACAGTATTGGATCGGTACGCGGCGCGCCCGAGACGGGCCGGCGTGCGCCCGGGCGCGAGGCACCACGATGGATCTGACAAGCATCGGGAAGGCGGTCCTGCTCGCCCTGGTCGAGGGCGCGACCGAATTTATCCCGGTCTCGTCCACGGGCCACCAGCTCCTGGTCGGCCACTTCATCGGCTTCCACTCGCCCAACAACACCTTCGAGGTGCTGATCCAGCTCGGGGCGATCCTGGCGATCCTGCTGGTCTATTTCCGCCGCCTGCTCGGCATCGCGACGGCGCTGCCGTCGGACCCCAAGGCGCGCCGGTTCGTGCTCGGCATCTTGGTGGCCTTCCTCCCGGCAGCCATCATCGGGGGCATCTTCTCGAAGATGATCAAGGCGTATCTGTTCAACCCGTGGATCGTGTGCGCGACCCTAGTGGCAGGCGGCCTGGTCCTCCTCGTCATCGATGACACCGACCTCGAAGCGAAGAAGACCGACGTCTACGACTTCTCCCTGCCGATGGACCTGAAGATCGGCATTTTCCAGTGCCTCGCCATGATCCCCGGCGTCTCGCGTTCGGGCGCCACCATCGTCGGCGCGATGCTGATGGGCGCCGACAAGCGCTCGGCCACCGAGTTCTCCTTCTATCTGGCGATGCCGACCATGGCTGGCGCCTTCGCCAAGGATCTGCTCGACAACTACAAATACCTGTCGAGCAACGATGTCGGGCTGATCGTGATCGGCTTCATCGTCTCGTTCATCTCGGCCCTGTTCGTGGTGCGGGTGCTTCTCGACTACGTCTCGCGCCACGGCTTCTGGCTGTTCGCGTGGTGGCGGATCATCGTCGGCGCCCTTGGATTCGCAGGGCTGATCATCTTCGGCTGAGGGCCTAGCCGGCGGCGCGCGATCGCTGCGGCAATTCTCATCAAATATCGGTGACCGGTGCCTTGAGGTTTCCTCAACCATCGGGCGATTGCCTCCGGCGATGCGCCGTGCGAGGCAATCCTTTCAAAGCGGTGCGGGAGACGCCGCGCTCTGGGACGAACCGATGGAAGACAGACCGCTCGCCGATCTCTTCGAGCCCGCCGACCGGGCGCGATGGCTCGGCCTCGTCGAAGGCGTGCTGAAGGGTGCCGACTTCGAGAAGCGGCTTGTGTCCCGGACGGCCGACGGCCTGCGGATCGAGCCGCTCTACGGCTGCGCGGACGCAGTCGCCCAGCCGGTGCGCGCCCCGGGTCCCTGGCGCATCGCCCAGCGGGTCGACCATCCGGATCTCGCCACCGCGAACGCGCAGGCGCTCGCCGACCTTGAAGGCGGTGCCGACGCCCTCATCCTCGCCTTCGCGGGCGCCCCGGGGGCCCGCGGCTACGGCCTGACTGCTACGACCGTTGAGGACCTCGACGCCGCCCTCAAGGGCGTGATGCTGCCGCTGATCGCCCTGCGTCTCGACGCGGGCGGCCGGGGCCTCGAGGCGGCGAGCCTCGTGCGGGCGCTGGCCGATCGCCGCGGCGAGGATCTCTCCACCTACGATCTGGATCTCGGCATCGACCCCGTCGGCGTGCTGGCGGCGACCGGCAGCCTCGGCGCGGTGTGGAGCGAGATCGCCCCGCGGCTCGCCGAGACCGCGGCGGAGCTGGAGGCGTCCGGCTTTCAGGGTCGAGCCTTCCTGGCCGACGGACGGCCGTACCACGAGGCCGGCGCGAGCGAGGCGACCGAGATCGGCGCCGTGCTCGCCACCGCTCTGGCCTATCTCCGCGCCCTCGAGGCCGCCGGCCACGATCTCGCCGGCGCCCGCGACCGCGTCGCCGTGCTGCTGACCGCCGATGCCGACGAGTTCGTGACCGTCGCGAAATTCCGTGCGATGCGGCGTCTCTGGGCCCGGGTGGAGCAGGCCTGCGGCCTGGAGCCGAAGCCCCTCCGCCTCCACGCCGAGACCGCGTGGCGCATGATGACCAAGCGCGATCCGTTCGTGAACATCCTCCGTACCGGCATGGCGGCGGCGGCCGCCGGCATGGGTGGCGCCGACAGCGTCGCGGTCCTCCCCTATACTCAGGCCCTCGGACTGCCCGACGCCTTCGCTCGCCGCGTCGCCCGCAACAGCCAGATCGTGCTGATCGAGGAGGCGCACCTCGCCCGCGTCAGCGATCCGGCGGCGGGCGCCGGCGGGTTCGAGGCGCTCACCGGCGCGATCGCGGAGGCGGCCTGGCAGGCGTTCCAGGCGGTCGAGGCGGAGGGGGGCATCGTTGCCTCGCTCAGCGTCGGCAAGCTGCAGCGGCGGATCGAGATGACCCGGGAGGCTCGGACGAAGGCGGTGGCCAGCCGGCGCGAGGCGCTGACCGGCGCGAGTGAGTTCCCGAACCTCGCCGAGAAGCCCGTCACGGTGCTAAACGTGCCGCGGGTGAGCGCGTCCGGCGGCCCGAATTTCGGCTCCGGGTCGGCGGTCGCCTGCGACGCCCTGCCATCCCAGCGCCTCGCCGAGCCCTACGAGGCCCTGCGCGACGCCTCCGACGCCTACCTCGCCAAGACCGGGAGCCGCCCGGCGGTCTTCCTCGCCAATCTCGGTCCCGTGGCAGCCTTCAACGCGCGGGCGACCTTCGCGGCCAACGCCTTCGCTGCCGGCGGTATCGAGGCTCTGTCGAACGAGGGCTTCGACGACCCTGCCGCCCTGGCGGAGGCCTTCACCGCCTCCGGGGCCACCCTCGCCTGCATCTGCTCCACCGACGCGATCTACGCCGAGCGCGCGGTCGAAGCGGCAGGGGCCTTGACGCAGGCCGGCGCCGGCACGGTCTACCTGGCTGGAAAGCCGGGCGATCTGGCGGAGCCGCTCCAGCAGGCAGGTGTGACCACCTTCCTGCATGTCGGCTGCGACATGCAGGCCCTGCTCAACGCGGCGCTGCGCGCGGCCATGCGCGCGCCCGCCCCTCCGCGCGCCGCCTGACGGTTCGGGCAGACCCGGTCGCTTCAATCCAGCCAACGAATCGGAGCCGCATGACGCGCCTCATCGCTGCAATCCTGTTCCTGGCCGCCGCGGCACCCGCCGCCGCGGCCCCACACCGGGTCGCTGGCCCGGACCGGTTCGACGGCACGTGGAGCGTGGAGATCATCACCGAGTCCGGCACCTGCGACCGGGCCTACCGCTACCCCGTGAAGATCGAGCATGGCCGGGCACGCTTCGTCGGCACCGCCTTCACGGTCGAGGGCGGCGTCACGGGAAGCGGCGCGATCCGGGGCTCGATCTCGAACGGCACCTCCACGGCGGATGTGCGCGGTCGGCTCGGCCGGGACGGTTTCGGCGTGGGGAGTTGGGTATCGTCCGGCCTGCTGCAGTGCCGCGGCCGCTGGAACGCCGAGCGCCGCGGCTGAGACGCCGTGAAACGGTCCGGATCTTGCCCGCAATCGGGCACGCCGATCGCCGCGTCAGCCCCGTTCCCGACGCAATCATGAGGGAATGCTGAACGCGGTTCGGAACCCGACGAGACCGCCCGCATGAAGTCCTTGCTCCTCGCCACGATCGCCGTCCTCGCCCTCGTGCCGTCGGCGCAGGCGCGCCCGCATCGGCATCCGGCCGCCCCTGCGGTGAACGCCGAGGCCGCCGAGAAGGTGCTGGCGCCTCTTCGGCAGGCCGCGACCGAGTGCTTCGCCGACACGGTTCTGTCCAATCCGAAGGCCACCGCCGAGGCGCGCGCCGGTCACTGGTACGAGGCCGTGGGCATCACGGGCTTCCTCTGCCGGCCGGAGGTCGCCGCCATGATCCAGGCGCACGACCGGATCTACGGCGCGAAGACCGGCGAGCGCTACTTCAAAGGCGCCTACGTCAAGCATCTGGACCAGCAGCTCGCCCAGCGGCTCGAGCCGATGCTGACCCACAAGGCCGTCGCCAGCGCGGAGCCGCCGATCGACAAATCGGCCGAGGACGCCGCGCCGGGCAACTGACACGGTCGTACCGCTGCCGGCGATGCCGTACGAACTGCACTACTGGCCGATGATCCAGGGTAGGGGCGAGTTCGTCCGCCTCGCCCTCGAGGAAGCCGGCGCCCCCTATATCGACGTCGCCCGTCAGGACGACGACGCGGGCGGCATCGGTCCGATGCTCGACCGCCTGTCCGATCCGGACAACCCGCGCCCGCCGCTGGCGCCGCCCTTCCTGCGCGACGGCGACGTGGTCATCGGGCAGACCGCCGCGATCCTGCTGTATCTCGGCCCGCGTCTCGGGCTCGTCGGCGAGTCGGAAGCGGACCGGATCTGGACCCACCAGCTCCAACTCACCATCGCCGATGCCGTCAACGAGGCGCACGACACGCACCATCCGGTGGCTGTCGGCCTCTACTACGCGGATCAGAAGGCCGAGGCCCTGCGCCGTGCCGCGGAATTCCGGGCCGAACGCATCCCGAAATTCCTCGGCTACTTCGAGCGGGTCCTGGCGGCCAACGGCGGTGAGCATCTGGTAGGCACCGCCCTTTCCTACGCCGACCTCTCCCTGTTCCAGCTCGTGGCCGGGCTGCTCTACGCCTTCCCGAAGGCCACGGCCGCCGCGTTGACCGACGTGCCGCAGGTTGCACGACTGCACGCGGCCGTGTCGCGGCGTCCGCGGATAGCCGCCTACCTCGCGACCCCGCGGCGGACCCCGTTCAGCGAGGATGGCATCTTCCGCCGCTATCCCGAACTCGACCCCTGAGGCCGCCGGCTCACCTTGCCTTCTGCGCGATCAAGATCGCCGCGAGCGTGAATGCCACGACAAACAGCGCCAGCGATAGCAGCCGCCAGAACAGCAGCGGATCGCGATCGAGGAGCGAGGCCTTCCGGGTATCGGTGAAGGCCGGATTGGGGTGCCGCAGGTCGTGGACGAACTCCGACAGCGCCTGATAGCGCCGCAGGGGGTTGGGATGCACCGCCCTCCGCAGCGCGCCGTCGACCCAGATCGGTAGCAGCGGACGGGCCGAGAGGGCCGAAGCGTAACGCAACTTGCGCTGCGCCGCGCGCGTCCGCGCTCGGGGCACGGCGTCTCCGTAAGGCAGCCGTCCGGTGAGCATCTGGTAGGCGATGGCGCCGACAGAAAAGATGTCGGAGACGGCGCTGGAAGGTTCGCCGAGGAAGCATTCCGGCGCCGTGTACTGCACGGTCCCGAGAATCTCGGCCGTGTCGATCCGCGGATCGCCCTCCACAACGCCGGCGACCTTCGTGGCGCCGAAGTCGATGACCTGTACGGTACCGGACGCATCGATCAGAACATTGTCCGGACGCAGATCCTGGTGGACCATTTCCCGGCGATGGAACGCCTGCACGCCACGAGCGAGCTGTTCCACGAGGCGGCGCACGGTCTCGAGCTCCGGGGCCGCGTGATCGCGCATCCACTGGGTCAGCGTCTGGCCCTCGACGTAGCCCATCACCGTGTAGAGGTGGCTGCGGCGACGGGTCTGTGGGTGGGCCTTGAGGACGTGCGGGTTGTCGATCCGACGCGCGATCCACTCCTCCATCATGAACCGGCGGCGCTGCGCGGGGTCGTCGCGGAGGTCGTGCGAGAGGACCTTCAGGGCGACCTTCGCTTCGGTCCCATCCTCGACGGCGAGGTACACGCGGCTGCGCGGTCCGGAATGAAGGGTGCGCAGGAGCCGGTAACCGTCGAACGCCGCCGGCGGGTCGAGGAGCGGCGCCGGATCGAGGCCCTCGATGTCGCCGAGGAGATCGTTCGGCTCAGCCTCGGGGAGCGCGTCGATCCGCACGATCTGGATCGTGAGGTTGTCCGCGCTGCCGGCGGCCAGGGCCGCATCGACGATCGCGCGTGCCGCCGCATCGAGGTCGTCGGCCGCCGCGACCGCCGCCGCCATGTCCCGAGGCCGGACGTGCTCGTGGACGCCGTCCGTGGTGAGCAGGAAGACGTCGCCGCGCTCGATGCCGACCGCATGATAGTCGATCTCGACCCGGCCGTTCGCCCCCAGCGCGCGGCCGAGATACGATTCGGCCGCCGAGACCACGACCCGATGATCCTCGGTGAGCTGCTCGAGGGACCGCCCCGCCACGCGCCAGATCCGGCCGTCGCCGACATGGAACAGGTGCGCGGTGCGCGCCTTGAGGATCAGGGCGTCGAAGGTGGTCACGTAGCCCCGGTCGGCATCGTACGGGTCGATGCCCCGGCGGGTCTGGGCGTAGAGCCAGGAATTCGCCGCCGCGATCACCCGATGCGCCGCGTTCTTCACCGACCACGTGTCGGGCGTGGCGTAGTAATCGCCTAGGAAGCTCTTGACTGCGGTCTCGGCAGCGGCAGCCCCGGCGCTGCTGCTGCTGATCCCGTCGGCGAGGGCCATCGCCATCCCCTTCAGACTCAAGGCCGGCTGTGCCGGCACGAGAGTGCCGTGAAAATCCTGGTTGGCCCCCTTACGGCCGGCCGTGCTGTACTGGCCGATGGAGACCGCCAACTCGCGCGCCGCCGCTCCGGGCTCGCTCACGCGGCTGCCGCCGCGCCGTCGGCGCGTCCGCGGTAGGAAAGCGCCTCGGCGAGGTGCAACCGTCGCACCTGCGGCTCACCATCGAGATCGGCAAGCGTCCGGGCCACGCGGAGCGTCCGGTGAAAGCCGCGGGCTGAGAGCCGCATGGTCTCGGCGGCCTGCCGGATCAGCGCCGTCCCGTCCGCATCGGGACTCGCGACCTCCGCGATCAGGTTCGCCGGGCAGGTCGCGTTGGTAGTAGCCGCCGGCAGTCCGCGTCCCGCATAACGCGTCGTCTGAAGTGCTCGGGCCGCCGCCACCCGCCCGGCCGCCTCGCGGGACCCCTCCGCGGGCGGCGGCAGGATCAAATCCGCCGCCGTCACCGCCGGAACCTCGATGCGCAGGTCGATCCGGTCGAGCAGCGGCCCCGAGATCCGCGCCTGATACTGCGCCGTGCAGCGGGCGTTCGGGCCACGTCGGCAGGCGTAACCCGGCTCCAGCGCCTGGCCGCAGCGGCACGGGTTCATCGCCGCCACGAGCTGGAAGCGGGCCGGATAGGTAACCCGGTGATTGGCTCGGGCGATCATCACCGTGCCGGTCTCCATGGGCTGACGCAGGCTGTCGAGGACCTGAGCGTTGAACTCGGGCAGCTCGTCCAGGAACAGGACGCCGGCATGGGCCAGGGAGACCTCGCCCGGCCGCGCGCCCAGGCCGCCGCCCACGAGGGCCGCCATGGACGCGGAGTGGTGGGGCTGACGGAACGGCCGCCGGTTCGACAGGGCGCCCCCCTTCAACTCGCCCGCCACTGACTGGATCATCGAGATGTCGAGCAGCTCCCGAGGGCCGAGCGGCGGCAGGATCGAGGGCAGCCGGGCGGCCAGCATCGATTTCCCCGAACCGGGTGGCCCGTTCATCAGCAGGTTGTGGCTGCCGGCCGCGGCGATCTCCAGCGCCCGCTTGGCACCCTCCTGGCCCTTGATGTCGGCGAGATCCGGCAGCGGCCCCGCGCCGGCCGCCACGGACGGCACCGGCCGGGCCATCACCTGACTGCCCTTGAAGTGGTTGGCGAGCTGGATCAGGGAGCGTGGGGCGAGCACGTCGAGGTCGCCCCCGGCCCAGGCGGCCTCGGGACCGGTGGCGGCCGGGCAGATCAGGCCGAGGCCGCGCGCCGCCGCCGCGATGGCGGCCGGCAGCACGCCGTTCACCGCCGTGATGCTCCCGTCCAGGGCGAGTTCTCCGAGCACGCAGTAGCCGGCGAGCGCGTCGGCCGGGATCGCCCCGATCGCCGCCATGACGCCCAGGGCGATGGGCAGGTCGTAGTGCGAGCCCTCCTTGGGCAGGTCCGCCGGGGCGAGGTTGACGGTGATGCGCTTGGCCGGCAGCGCCAGCCCGGACGCGATGAGGGCACCCCGAACGCGCTCTCGCGATTCGGCCACGGCCTTGTCGGGCAGGCCGACGACGGTGAACACCACCGAGCCGGGGATGATCTGGATCTGCACGTCGACCGCGCGCGCCTCGATGCCCTCGAAGGCCACGGTGGCGACGCGGGTGACCATAGGCGCAAAATCCTCGCGGCGATCGGAACGGCCCAGGTTTGAGGGAGAATCACGGGGTGCTCAAGAGGATCGGCGCCGGGACGGAACCCCAGTGCCGCAATCCTGTTCACAGCCGGCATTCCGCGACCAACAGGAGACTGACATGCGTCTTGCCCCGCCACTCCTCGCCCTCGCCCTGATCGCCGGCGTCGGCGCCGCCGCCCATGCGGACGAGAAGCTCCCGCCCGATCAGCAGGCCAAGGTCGAGGCCATGCTGAAGCAGGAAGGCTTCACCAAGTGGGACGAGATCGAGCTGGACGACGGCATGATCGAGGTCGACGACGCTATCGACGCCAACGGAAAGAAGTTCGACCTGAAGCTCGATCCGAAGACGCTCGCCATCGTGAAGCGCAAGGCCGAGTAGGCGACGTGACGCGGCGGCGCTTGCGTTCGCAGCAAGCCCCGGCCATATAGCCGGCGGGGGGTTGGCGAGGGACGTTTCACTCGCCAACCGGGTCAGGTCCGGAAGGAAGCAGCCCTAACGAGACCGAGCGGGTCTTCGTCCAGCCTCCCACCTCTATTTCCCGCGCGGCAGCCCGATCCCGACACGGCATGGACGCTTCGACCGGCACGCCTGACGACGAGCCGGGCCTGCCCGGGTTACCGGCGCCCCCCGAAGCGGCGACGCCCTACCGGGTGCTGGCGCGCAAATACCGCCCGACAAACTTCGGCGACCTGATCGGCCAGGACGCGATGGTGCGCACCCTCGCCAATGGCTTCGCGGCCAACCGCATTCCCCAGGCCTGGATGCTGACCGGCGTCCGCGGGGTCGGCAAGACCACGACGGCGCGCATCCTCGCCCGCGGCCTCAATTACGCCCGGGCTGGTATAGCCGACGGTGGCCCGACCGTGTCGATGCCGGAACTCGGCCTCCACTGCGCGGCGATCATGGAATCCCGGCACATGGACGTGCTGGAGATGGACGCCGCCTCGCATACCGGCATCGACGACGTCCGGGCGATCATCGACGGCATCCGCTATGGGCCGGTCTCGGCGCGCTACAAGGTCTACATCGTGGACGAGGTCCACATGCTCTCCGAGAAGGCCTTCAACGCCTTCCTGAAAACGCTGGAGGAGCCGCCTCCCCACGCGAAGTTCGTGTTCGCCACCACGGAGATCCGCAAGGTCCCGGTGACGATCCTGTCCCGCTGCCAGCGCTTCGACTTGCGGCGGGTCGAGGCGCCGACCCTGCATGCCCATCTGGCGAAGGTCTGCGCGGCTGAGGGTGTCGAGGCCGAGGAGGAGGCGCTGGGTGCCATCGTGCGCGCGGCCGAGGGCTCCGTGCGCGACGCGCTCTCGCTCCTCGACCAGGCGATCGCGCACGGCGCCGGGTCGGTGACCGCGCAGGGCGTGCGCGACATGCTGGGCCTCGCTGACCGGGCCCGTATCCTCGACCTGTTCGAGGCCGTGATGCGCGGCTCCGTCCCGGCGGCGTTCTCGGAGCTGCGCGATCAGTACGATGCTGGAGCCGATCCGTCGGTGGTGCTCTCGGATCTCGCGGCGTTCACCCATCTCGTGACCCGGCTCAAGGTGGTCCCGGAGACCGCTGCCGATCCGACGCTCAGCGAGACCGAGCGCGTCCGCGGCCTTCTGTTCGCGGAGAAGCTCTCCGTTCGGGCCCTGTCGCGCGCGTGGCAGATCCTGCTCAAGGCGATCCCCGAGGTGCAAGCTGCCCCCCGCCCGCTTGCGGCGGCCGAGATGGCGATCGTGCGGCTCGCCTACGCGGCCGACTTGCCGACCCCAGACGAGGCCCTCCGCCAACTCCAGGCCGAGGCCGCCGCCACGCCCGCTGACGAATCCCCGTCCCCGTCGGCGCGGCCGCCGCTGCCGCCGATCCCGGATCTTCGGGGCGGTTCGGCAGCCCTGGCCGCGGCGCCCCGCACCATCGCGGCAGAGCCGATCCCGGTTTCGGCCCCGACTGCGTTGGCGGCCCCCACGCCGCGGCCGGCGTCCGTCGCGCCGCCGACCCCGCGCCTCGGCCGGTTCGAAGATCTGATTGCCCTGGCCGACGCCAACCGGGACATTCTGCTGCGGACAGCCTTGGAGCGCGACGTCCATCTCGTACGCTTCGAGGAGGGACGGATCGAGATCCGGCTCGCGCCGGGCGGGCGCCCGACCCTGGCCACCGATATCGCCACGGCGATCGAGCGCTGGACAGGTCGGCGCTGGGCCGTCGCGCTGTCGAAGGAAGAGGGCGCGCCGACCCTCGACGCCGCCGCCCGGGCCGCCACCGAGACCCGGCGGGAGAACGCCGCCGCGGACCCGTTCGTGCGCGAGGTGCTGACACGCTTCCCCGGTGCGGAGATCGTCGACGTGCGCGAGACCGCGTCCGAGGCCTTGGAGACCGCCGAGGCGGAGATCCTAGGCGAAGGCGATGCGGCGCGGGCCGATGAGGTCGCGGACGACGACTTTTAGCGCTGTTTGCCCGGCACCGCGTGGCGGAGCGCCAGCTCCGTCCCCAGATCAGACCACGACACGGAAACGGAAGGCAGCCGCATGCGCGACCTGATGGGCATCATGAAGCAGGCTCAGGCCATGCAGGAGAAGATGGCCAACCTGCAGTCCGAGATGGACGCGATCGAGGTCACCGGCGCGTCGGGCGGCGGTTCCGTGCGGGTCACCATGTCGGCCAAGGGGCAGATGAAGGGCGTCACCATCGACCCGTCGCTTATGGTGGCGGACGAGCGCGAGATCCTTGAGGACCTGATCGTGGCGGCCTGCAACGACGCCCGAACGAAGGCGGAAGCGACTATGCAGGAGCGCATGGCCGAGCTCACGAAGGGTCTGCCCCTGCCGCCCGGGATGAAGTTGCCTTTCTAGGAACCGGTTCGGACGAGAAGTCCGAAAGCGTCCTGGCCAGCGCAGCGAGGCAATTCAATTAGGCCACGCTTGCGGGTGTCGCGTTGCCCAGGGGTTGCGCCGCTGCGCTCGCGAGGACGCGGAGGAACGGGCGGCCCGTCGAGCCGCCCGTCTGATTCTCAGGCCGCGATCGCTTGAGCGGTCGGTCCGGCGGCGCGCACGTCGGCATCGACATGGGTCTCGAACCGCTTGAAGTTGTCGTCGAACATCTTGACCAGCCGCGCGGCTGTCTCGACGAACGCGCCCTTGTTGGCCCAGGTCTTCACCGGGGTCAGGATGTGCGGCTCGACGCCCGGCACCGAGACCGGGACCGCGAAGCCGAAATACGGGTCGCGGCGGAACTCGGCCTGCGCCAGCGAGCCGTCGAGCGCCGCGGTCAGCAGGCGCCGCGTCACGCGGATCGGCATCCGCCGGCCGGTGCCGACGCCGCCGCCGGTCCAGCCGGTGTTGACGAGCCAGCAATCGACGCTGTGCTTGGCGATCAGGTCGCGGAGCAGGTTGCCGTAGGTGCTCGGATGCCGTGGCATGAACGGCGCGCCGAAGCAGGTCGAGAAGGTCGCCTCCGGTCCGGTCAGGCCGCGCTCGGTGCCGGCCACCTTGGCGGTGTAGCCCGAGAGGAAGTGGTACATCGCCTCGGCGCCCGTGAGCTTGGCAATCGGCGGCATCACCCCGAAGGCGTCACAGGTGAGCATCACGATGTTCTTCGGGTGCCCGGCCCGGCCGGTGGCGCTCGCATTGGCGATGAAGTCCAGCGGGTAGGCGCAGCGGGTGTTCTCGGTGAGCGAGGCGTCGTCGAAGTTCGGCGCACGGGTGACGGGATCGATGATCACGTTCTCCATCACCGTGCCGAAGCGCTCGGTGGTGGCGTAGATCTCCGGCTCGGCGTTGCGCGACAGGCGAATGGTCTTGGCGTAGCAGCCGCCCTCGAAGTTGAAGATGCCCTCGTTCGACCAGCCGTGCTCGTCGTCGCCGAGGAGCTGGCGGGAGGAATCGTTCGACAGCGTCGTCTTGCCGGTGCCGGACAGGCCGAAGAAGATCGCCGAGCCACCCTCGGCGTCCAGCGCCGCGTTGGCCGAGCAGTGCATCGGCATCACGCCCTTACCGGGCAGGATGTAGTTGAGGTAGGTGAAGACCGACTTTTTCATCTCGCCCGCGTAGGCCGAGCCGCCGATCAGCACGAGCTTCTTGGCGAAGTCGATGGCGATCACCGTCTTGGACCGGCAACCGTGCCGGGCGGGGTCCGCCTGGAAGCTCGGCAGGTCGATGATCGTCATGTCCGGCACGTAGGACGCGATCTCGGAGCGGTCCGGGCGGATCAGCAGGTTGCGGATGAACAGCGAGTGCCAGGCGAACTCGGTGAACACACGAGCCTTCACCCGGTAGGCCGGGTCGGCGCCACCGTAGAGATCCTGGGCAAACAGCTCCTTGCCCTCGGCGTGCTTCAGGAAGTCCTGGCGCAGGGTCTCGAACTGCTCGGGCGTGATCGCGCCGTTGTTGTCCCACCAGACCTCGGACTCGGTGGCGGCGTCGCGGACCACGAACTTGTCCTTGGGCGAGCGGCCGGTGTGGCTGCCGGTGGTGGCGACGATCGCACCGCCGCGGGCAAGTTGCGCCTCCCTGCGGGACAACGCCTCCTCGTAGAGCCGGGGGGCCTCGAAATTCCAGTGGACGGCCTTGAGGTCGCGGAAGCCAGCCGCCTCGGCACCATGGGCCGCGTTGTGATCACCGATGTTGGTCAAGACCGTATCCTCCGGGCCCCTGTTCGACCGTCGACGCGACTGCACCGGGCGACACCGTCGACCGGTAAGAACCAGGGGACGTCCGTGCGGTCGTACAGGTCCGCCGCACGCAGGATCACCGTTCCCCGGCAGCTTCCCATCTCTCGGCATGAGTAGGCGGCGAAGCTTCGCTGTCATTATGGGCTCCGCCTGGAGCCCGCAACGTGTACCAACAGGCTAGATCACAGTTGTCGACGCAGGAACCCCCGTCTGTAAGCAGTCGGACGCGCCCGCTCGATCACCGGGGCGCGCAGAACGGCTCTGGAATACCCGCATCCCCCGTCAGCGCCCATGCGCCCTTGCATGCCAGGCGCCGACGGCTATGCCGATACCGAGCGCCCGCTCGTCTTCCGCCCAGAGGCACCACGAGGCACGATGCCCCAAGCCGTCGCCGGCCCCGAAATCGAACGCCTGATTCAGCTCCTCGCCCGCATGCCGGGGCTTGGACCGCGCTCGGCCCGCCGGGCCGCCCTTCAGCTTATCAAAAAGCGCGACACGCTGCTCGGACCGCTCGCCGACGCCATGAGGGTCGCGGCGGACCGGATCATCGTGTGCACGAGCTGCGGCAACGTCGACACCTCGGATCCCTGCACGATCTGCCGCGATGCGGAACGCGACCCGACGACGCTCGTGGTGGTCGAGGACGTGTCGGACCTCTGGGCACTGGAGCGTTCCGGCGCCGTGAAGGCACGCTACCACGTGCTCGGCGGTGTGCTCTCGGCGCTGGACGGGGTGCGGCCGGAGCACCTGAACCTCGCGACCCTGGTGGAGCGCGTGGCGCAGCCGGAGGTGAAGGAGGTAATCCTCGCCCTGAATGCCACCGTCGATGGCCAGACCACGGCCCACTACGTCACGGAGTCGATCCGGCACTGCGACGTGAAGGTGACGCGCCTCGCCCACGGCGTGCCTGTGGGCGGCGAGCTCGACTATCTCGACGAGGGGACGCTGACCGCCGCCATCCGCAGCCGCACCGCCTTCTGAGCCGCCGGGGAAATGGGGGTCGGCGGTCATTTGACCGGTTCCCGGCCGCATCCTATTCGACGCGTTGCCCGGACTCGTCCCGGCGCTGTCTATGCCGGTTCCTGTCATGACCATCCGCCCCCTCGTCATCCTCCCCGATCCTGTCCTGCGCCGCGCTTCCGATCCGGTCGGGCCGATCACCGCCGAGATCCGCACCCTCGTCGCCGACATGTTCGAGACGATGTACGATGCACCCGGCGTCGGGCTGGCGGCGATCCAGATCGGCGTGCCCAAGCGCGTTGTGACGATCGACACGTCGAAGGAAGAGGGCGTCCGGGAAGCGCGGGTGTTCATCGATCCCGAGATCGTCTGGTCCTCGGAGGAAAAGCGCGTCTACGACGAGGGATGCCTGTCGATCCCCGAATATTACGGCGAGGTCGAGCGACCGGACCGGGTCCGCGTGAAGTTTCGCGACCTCGACGGCAAGGAGCAGGAGATCGAGGCCGATGGGCTGCTCGCGACCTGCATCCAGCACGAGATCGATCATCTCAACGGCGTGCTGTTCATCGACCACCTGTCCAAGCTGAAGCGTGACCGCGTGATCAAGAAGTTCGCCAAGGCGGCCAAGCGCGACGCGGCCTGATCCGACGATGCGCGTCGTTTTCATGGGCACACCCGACTTCGCGGTGCCGACGCTTGCGCGGCTCGTGCAGGACGGCCACGAGATCGCGGCCGTCTACACCCGCGCGCCCGCGAAGGCGGGGCGGGGCATGAGCCTGCGCCCCTCCCCGGTCCATGCCCTGGCCGAGACGCTCGGGCTGCCGGTCCTGACGCCCGCCACCCTGCGCACCGAGGAAGCCGCCGAGACCTTCACGGGGCATCGCGCGAACGTCGCCGTGGTGGTCGCGTACGGGATGCTTCTGCCACAGGCCATCCTCGACGCGCCGAAGCACGGGTGCCTCAACCTGCACGGATCGCTCCTGCCGCGCTGGCGCGGGGCGGCGCCGATTCAGCGTGCCGTCATGGCGGGCGACGCCGAGAGTGGTGTCGGCGTGATGCGCATGGAGGCCGGGCTCGATACCGGTCCCGTGGCGATGGAAGCGCGGATTGCGATCAATCCGGGCATGACCGCGGGCGCGTTGCACGACGCGCTGATGCCGCTCGGCGCCGACCTGATGGCGCAGGCCGTCGGCCTCCTTGACCGGGGCACGCTCACCTTCACGCCGCAGCCGGACGAGGGAGTCGTCTACGCGCACAAGATCAAGAACGATGAGGCGCGGATCGACTGGACACACCCGGCCGCACATGTCGCGAACCACATTAACGGGCTCTCGCCCTTCCCGGGCGCCTTCTTCGAGGTAGATCTCGGGAAGGGTCCCGAGCGGGTGAAGGTACTTCGCGCGGTCCAGACGGACGGGGCCGGCGGAGCCGGAACGCTCGTCGATGCCGAGGGCATCGTAGCCTGCGGCGAAGGCGCAGTGCGGCTGACGGAGCTCCGTCGCGCCGGCAAGGGCGGCAGTGCGAGCGGGGCCGAATTCGTCCGCGGTGCCCGCCTGACGCTCGGCGCCCGTCTCGGCTGATGCCCCGCTACAAGCTCGTCATCGAATATGACGGCGGTCCGTTCTGCGGCTGGCAGCGGCAGGCCGAAGATCCCACGGTCCAGGCGGCGATCGAGGCGGCGGTGACGCGCTTCTCGGGTGAGGAGGCCCGGCTGGCCTGCGCCGGCAGGACCGATGCCGGCGTGCACGCCATCCATCAGGTGGCCCATGTCGACCTCGCTAAGGCATGGCGGACCGACACGGTGCGGGACGCGCTGAACGCGCATCTCCGGCCGCAGCCGGTGGCAATCCTGTCGGCCGAGATCGTCCCTGAGAGCTTCGACGCGCGCCACTCCGCGATCCGGCGCCACTACCGGTACCGGATCCTCAACCGGCGCAGTCCCGCGGCGCTGACCCGGGCACACGTCTGGCACGTACCTTGGCCCCTCGACCCGGACCTCATGCATGCGGCGGCCCGACGCCTGATCGGCCGACACGACTTCTCGGCCTTCCGCGCGGCCGAGTGCCAGGCGAACAGTCCGGTCCGCACGCTTGAGCAACTTGAGGTCGTTCGTGGCCCGATGGCGCTGCACGACGAGATCGTGGTGACGACCTCGGCGCGCTCCTTTCTGCATCACCAAGTGCGGGCAATGGTCGGAACGCTGATGCTCGCCGGCTGCGGACGCCTATCTGCAGATGACGTGGCCGACATCCTGGCCTCCGGCGACAAGCGCCGGTGCGGCCCCCTGGCGCCTGCCGCCGGACTGACCTTCGTCGGTGTGGACTACGCAGAAGCGTAATACTGACGGAGGCTTGGAAACCTTAGGTTTGAAAATTCCGGACGATCTGAGACACTCGCCCCGTTGAGACTTGCGAGCGATTCGAGGGGGCCCGAATGGATCTACCGTTTGCAACAGCAGTCCATGTCTGCACTGCACTTTCGGTTCTGTTCCCCGGTTTGAATTCGTGAAGTACAAATACTTTGTCGGCCACAAACGAGGGCGCGACCCCGAAATCATTCGTGGCGACGCGCATCGCAGGACCGCTGATTGGATCGATCACAGTCGCAAACGCAAAGATTTCTCGATCATCTCGTGGTTGATCGCGTGCAGCCCCTTCAGTGCTTTGGCCGGATTTGCGACATTTTATTCTTTGTCTCTGCTATTATATGTTTTATCGTCCTACACCACCGCGCCCAGCCAATTGATCTGGTCGGACGTAGCCTACCCAAAGTCAGGGAACCTCTCCGAACTCTGGCTCCTTGGAATGTGTGCCGCGTTCGCCAGCAGCTACATAACCGCCTTACGGAATTTGCTACGTGCAATCAGAAATTTCGATTTGAGCCCCGCAGCAATCGGTTCTGAAACGATCAAAATCCTTTTGAGCGTAGCTCTGGCTCCGATGATCACGATCGTCCTGACGAATGTAGGTGGCGAGATCGCGAAGCCGGTTTTCGCGCTCATGGGTCATCAACCGCCCGCAATCGCCCTCGGGGTTGTGATCACAGCGTGCTTCGTGGTCGGAATTATGCCCGATGTCGCCCTGCGATGGGTCATCCAGCGCGACCAGCTCAAAAACTTCAAGCAAGAAGAAGGAGAGGTCTTCCAAGCCTTCAAGATAACGCCAATCGAGATCATTGACGGGATTGATAGCGATATTCGCTCACGACTTGAAGATCATCACATTCATTCGACGCAGAATCTAGCGGCCGCCAATCCGCTGATGCTATTCGTGGAAACGCCCTTTGGCGTGTACCAGATTATGGACTGGGTCGCCCAGGCTCAGCTCTGCTGTTCAGTAGGACGCGATAAAATCGTCAAGCTGTGGCCGCTGGGCGTGCGCACCTTGTTCGATCTTGAACGTCTCGCGACGGACGACGAAGTCGAGAACGATGCCTTACTTTTGGAAGTTGGTCGGGTCATTCTCGGTTCTGGATTGATCCCGATTGAAGGCCTTAACAAGACAAGCGCTGCTGCCGTCGTACGGCGAAGCATAGAGTTAAGGCTTGACGATCCACATGTTCAACGACTTCGTCAAATCTATATTGCGGTCGGCGATCGCCTCGGTCGGAAAAGCAGACGCTTCCCGGGCGCGAGCAGGCCGCCACTGAACAGCGTAGCCTACGCTTATTTCGGGTGGCTCAACAGGGGATGGGCGCGCTGAAATACGCTTCCAGCACCCGGCCGTAAATGGCCGTCAAGCGCTCCAGGTCGGCGACCGCCACGCACTCGTCGACCTGATGCATCGTCTCGCCCACGAGACCGAATTCGATCACCGGACAGGCATCCTTGATGAAGCGCGCATCGGATGTGCCCCCGGAGGTCGAGAGAACCGGCGTCAGGCCAGTCTCCGCCCGGATCGCCTCCGAGACGAGATTCACAAAGGGATCCGGGCGCGTCAGGAAGGCGGGCGCATTCGACGGCTGGAGGTCGAGGGTGAACGAGACGGAATTTCCGGCTGCCCGCTCCAGGCGCTGCCGGATCTCGGCACCCAGGCTTTCCGCTGTCCAGTCGTCGTTGAAGCGGACGTTGAACGTCGCCCGGGCGGTAGCCGGGATCACGTTGGTTGCCGGATTGCCCACATCGATCGTGGTGAGTTCCAGGTTCGAGGCATCGAAATGTGCCGTCCCACCGTCGAGGGGCTCGGCGACCAGCGCAGAGGCGAGCCGCAGCAGCCCTGGGATCGGGTTCTCCGCCTTGTGGGGATAGGCCACGTGGCCCTGGCGGCCCAGTACGGTGAGCTTTCCGGTCAGCGAGCCGCGCCGGCCGATCTTGATCATCTCGCCGAGCCGCCCAGGGTTGGTCGGCTCGCCAAGCACGCAATGGTCGAAGCGCTCGCCCCGGGCCCGTGCCCAGTCCAGCAGCTTCACGGTCCCGTTGACCGCCGGCCCCTCCTCGTCGCCGGTGATCAGGAACGCGATGGAGCCGTCGAATCCGGAACTGCGCTTCTCCAGGAATGCCAGCGTCGCGGCGAGCATGCAGGCGATGCCGCCCTTCATGTCGGCGGCACCCCGCCCGTACAGCATCCCGTCGGCCACCGCGCCGTCGAACGGACCGTGGCGCCACGCGCCGTCGCCCTCCGGAACGACGTCGGTGTGACCGGCGAAGACCAGGCAGGGGCCACCCTGGCCGAGGCGCGCGTAGAGGTTCGGCGTGTCGGGGAACCCGGGTTCCGAGAAGGCCGGCCGCTCGATGGCGAAGCCGGCGGGCCGGAGCGCATCGGCGACCACATCGAGGGCGCCTCGATCCTCGGGCGTCACGGACGGGCAGCGGATCAGGTCCTGCGCGAGGCGCAGGGCGGCGTGCGGAGCATCGTGATCAGCCGGCATGAACCCGTCCTCGGCGCGGCGTGACATGCCGCGCGGCCCGCTTACCCCGAAGCGGGCCGCGCGTGGGAGCCCCTATGGGATGCCCTTACTTGGTGACGATGAGTTGCACGTCTCCCTGGCGACGCGGAACCGAGACCGTGACGTCGTCGTCGTAGCGCTGGAACCGAATGTCCAGGCGCGAGCCGCCGAGTTTCACGTTGTAGAGCGTCACTCCGTCGAGGAATTCCGGCAGGATCGGATTCTTGAGACGGACGCTGTTGCGCTCGTGGTCGAGTTCGAGGCCCAGACAGGCGGCCAGGAACGCGAAGGGCGCGGCGGCCGCCCAGGCTTGCGGGCTGCAGGCGACGGGATACGACACCGGTCCGCGCTGCTTGCGGCGCATGAAGCCGCAGAACAGCTCCGGCAGGCGCTTCTGGTCCTGGTAGAGGGAGGTGTCGAACATTCCTTGAAAGATGCGCGCGGCCTCGTGCTTGCGATCGTAGCGGGCCAGCCCCATCGCGATCAGCGCGTTGTCGTGCGGCCAGATCGAGCCGTTGTGGTAGGACATCGGGTTGTAGCGCGCCTCGCCCTTGGCGATGGTGCGCACGCCCCAGCCGTTGAACCCATCCTTGCACAACAGCGTCTCGGCGACCCGCGCCGCCCGCTCCGGCTTGGCGATGCCGGTGAAGAGGGCGTGGCCGGCATTCGACGAGCGCACGGCGCACTGCTTCTTCGCCCCGTCGAGGGCGAGCGCGTAGGTGCCGATCTCCTCGTTCCAGAAGGCCGTGTCGAACCGCTCGCGCAGGGTCGTCGCTTCCTCGGTGAGGCGTTCTGCCATGGCGTCGTGCCCGAGCAGCGCCGCGAGTTTCGCCATGCCGTGCTTGGCGGCGTAGACGTAGCCCTGCACCTCGCAAAGCGCGATCGGGCCCTTGGCCAGATGTCCATCCGCGTGAAAGATCGAATCGTGGCTGTCCTTCCAGCCCTGGTTCTCGAGGCCCTTGTCGGTGTCGCGGGCGTACTCGACGAAGCCGTCGCCGTCCCGGTCGCCGTAGCGATCCATCCATTCGAGGGCGAGTTCCAGGGCCGGCCAGATCGCCCGGACCGTCTCCAGATCGCCGGTGACCGCGTAATACTCCCAGGCGAGCATCACGAAGAGCGGGGTACCGTCGATCGTGCCGTAATAGTGCCGGAACGGAACCTCGCCGAGCATCGCCATCTCGCCGCGGCGGGTCTCGTGCAGGACTTTGCCGGGCTGGGCATCGGCCGCCGGATCGACCGCCTTGGCTTGCGTCGAGGCGAGATAGCGCAGGACACCGCGAGCGAATTTCGGGTCGATCCAGAGCGCCATCATCGCCGTGATGATGCCGTCGCGGCCGAAGACAGTGGAGTACCAGGGGATGCCGGCGAAGGGGTAGATCCCCTCAGGGGTGCGGCTTGCCAGCATGTAGAGGTCGGCCGTGGCGCGGCAGAGCCCCTCGTTGAACTGATCGTTCGACGAGATGATCGTTGTGATCCCGGCCGTCAAAGCCCGCAGGTCGCGGCGCGCATCGCGATAGGCGCGTGCGAACACCGTGCCTTCGCCGGTGTCGCGCAATTCGCGCCGGGCGCCGCCGGCATTCGCCGCCAGCGTCAACTTGGCGGCCGCGTCCTCACCCACCAGCGTCTCGGTCGGCGGCTTGGTGAAGGCACGGTGCGCCTCGAAGGCGACGCGGATGAAGAGCGAGGTGCGGCCGCCCGGCGGTAGCGACACATCGAAGAGGACGCGGCCCGGCTCGATCAGATCCGGTTTCGGCCCGAAATGCAGGGCCGTCGTCCGCACGATCTCGTCGAGGCCGACATAGCGGAACTGGACTTCCCGATCGCTCGCCACCTGGACGCCGCGCTTGCCGCGCTGCCCGCGATCCGTGCCGCGCACCTCGAACAGGTCGCGGAAATCCGCATCGAAGGTGACGGCGATGCGCAGGCGGCGATGCTTCGAATCGAACGACCGCAGGCCGATCCGATCGTAGCAGGTGCCCCGAAAGAGGAATTTGGTGCGCTCGATCGCGATCGTCTCGCGGGGTATCGAAGTTTCGTCGTGGGCGTCGAGGCGGATGTCGGGCGTGGTCATGTCGACGCTGAGGGCGCCGTTGTCGTCCTGCATCACCGAGGAGAGCATCAGCGGGCGCTGACCTTCGACCGTCAGTTCCAGCCGCGACAGGTAGCGCGTGTCCTGGAAATACAGACCCTCCGGACCCGGCTGGACGCCGATATCGCCGTAGGAATCGAGGACGCCGAAGGCCTCGCCGAACTTCAGCGAGCGCAGTGGCCGCTCGACCAGGGAGGTTTGCGCCTCGATGTGGTAGGGCGGCAGCACGTCGTCCGCGTCCTGAAATCCGAGCGCCGCGCTTCCGACACCCGCCGTGGCGCGGGCCGTCGCTGCGTGGGCCGCTGCCGAGTTCTCTGCCGCCATGCAGGGCATCTCCGGGTCTGTGAGGGTGCGAATCGAGAGGGCCGCCGCATCATCTCGGATGCGGCGGCCCCTGTTCACGCTACGGATGAGTCGCCTTTAAGACGCTAGGCCGAGCCGGGCCTGCCTCGCAAGCCCGGTGGCGGTTTTCAGGCCGGCATCGCCGCGACGGGGATCGCCGGACGGGCCGAACCATTCACCTCGCCGTATTGCGGCTTGAAGCCTGACTTAGGCAGCTTGATCACGTCAGCGCCGCGCGACAGCAGTTCCTCGTAGGCGGCCACGTACTTCTTGACCATGCACTCGGCAGTGAACTGGCTCTCGAAGTGACGGCGAACGCCGGCGCGGCTCATGGCCTTCACCTGCGCCACGGCGGCCACGGCGTCGTCCATGGTGTTGCACAGAACGCCGCCGACGCCGTCCTTGATGACCTCCGGCACGGAGCCGTTACGGAAGGCGATCACCGGCGTGCCGGCCGACATCGCCTCGATCATCACGAGGCCGAAGGGCTCCGGCCAGTCGATCGGGAAGGCGAGTGCCAGGGCGTTGCCGAGGAATTCCTTCTTCTGCTCCTCGTTGATCTCGCCGATATACTCGATCAGCGGGTGGTGGATCATCGGCTCGATGACCTCGTCCCAGTAATCCTGGTCGGCCTTGTCGACCTTCGCGGCGATCTTGAGGGGCGTGCCGGACCGGATCGCCATCTCGATGGCGCGATCGGGCCGCTTCTCGGGCGAGATCCGGCCGAGGAAAGCGAGATAGCCACCCTTCGCCTCTGGATAGTACGGGCAGTTCTCGGTCGGAAGGCCGTGATGGATCGTCGCCAGCCAGTTCGAGGTCGGCGGCATCGGCAGGCGCTGGTTGTCGGAGATCGAGACCAGCGGCATTCCGGTGAAGGTGCGGTAGACCGGCATGAAGTCGGGCACGTCCAGGCGACCGTGCATCGTCGTGATGCACTTGTGGTTCAGATCCTCAAACATCGGGTACTGAAGCAGGTCGATGTGGAAGTGCAGGATATCGAACTCGTGCGCGCGGCGATGGACCTGATGGAGCATCGCCAGGTGGCTCGCTGTGTGGTCGCGATAGCCGAGCAGCCGCAGACCTTCCGGTGTGCAGGCCGCGAGCTTGGCAGTCGTCTGTGAGTCACCGCTGGCGAACAGCGTGACTTCGTGGCCCTGGCGAACCAGTTCCTCTGTAATCCAGCTGACGACGCGCTCGGTGCCGCCGTAGAACTTCGGAGGGACGGCCTCCGACAACGGAGCGATCTGGGCAATGCGCACGAAGTGTCTCCTGGTTGGCCGAATTTGACGGGGGGTCTAACCCTGCCGGCCTGAGCGGGACATGAATGAAACTGACGGCTAAGGTTATGGTTCCTGGCGACCCCCTTGTCGCGCACCGTTTTGTGCAGTGCGCTCGCTGTCCCCGAATTCCTCCGAATCACCATTGCGGGCGGCCTGGACCAGAACAGCTACGGCCCGGCTCCGTTCCGCCCTCGCTGGACACAGATCGGCGATCTCCGACGGAGCGCGCCGCAGCGGGGACGTTGCCGCCGCGTCGGCTTTCTGTCATAAGCCGCCCCGCGTCGAACCGCCCGGCCGATCAGGGCTGCCGTGGCGGCTCGTGCTGCTCCACCAGAAGCATCAGCGCGCGAACCGCATCCGACCCACCTGGGCCGGTCTGAGGGATTTTCGCGCAACGGAGAGCCAAATGCCCAAGCTGAAGACGAAATCGGGCGCGAAGAAGCGCTTCAAGATCACCGGCACCGGCAAGGTGATGTACGCCCAGGCCGGCAAGCGCCACGGGATGATCAAGCGGACGACCAAGCAGATCCGTAACCTGCGCGGCACCACGACCCTGTTCGAGGGCGATGCCGCCAACGTGAAGAAGTACTTCCTGCCGAGCGCGCGGTAAGCCTTCGACACCCGTTGCCACTGTCTTTCGTCGAATCCAGGAGATAACCGATGGCCCGCGTCAAGCGCGGCGTGACCAGTCACGCGAAGCATAAGAAAGTTCTGAAGGCCGCCAAGGGCTATTACGGCCGGCGCAAGAATACGATCCGCATCGCCAAGCAGGCGGTGGAGAAGGGTCTGCAGTACGCCTACCGCGACCGCAAGAACAAGAAGCGCACGTTCCGCGCGCTCTGGATCCAGCGCCTGAACGCCGCTGTCCGCGAGCATGGCCTGACCTATTCGCGCTTCATCGACGGCTTGGCCAAGTCGGGCATCGTCGTCGACCGCAAGGCCCTGTCGGAACTCGCGATCCACGAGCCGGCGAGCTTCGCCGCCGTCGTCGAGAAGGCGAAGGCCGCGCTGCCGCAGAACACCGCCAAGGCTGCCTGATCCAGGCCTGGGGCGAGACGGACGGAAGGCGCGGTTCCCCGGGGAACCGCGCCTTCGTCGTTCACGAGGTCCCGCGCCCCGCGCTTGCACCGGGCCGCACAACGCGCGAGAGCACGGCCCGACGGCCGACTCCGCCAACCCTGCTCGAAGACAGCGATGACCGATCTCGACACCCTCGAACGCGATCTCCTGGCCCAGGTGGGCGCGGCGTCGGACGAGGCGGCCCTCGACGCGGTCCGCGTCGCCGCGCTCGGCAAGAAGGGCAGCGTCTCGGATCTGCTGAAGACCCTCGGCGCGATGACGCCCGACGAGCGCAAGGAGCGCGGCCCGCTGATCAACGGCCTGCGCGACCGGGTTCAAGGCGCCGTCACCGCGCGCAAGACCGAACTCGCCGAGGCCGCGCTGGAGGCGCGCCTCGCCTCCGAGCGGGTCGATGTGACCCTGCCGGTCCGCGAGGCCCCCGAGGTCCGCGGCCGGATCCACCCGATCTCGCAGGTCATCGACGAGATCACCGCGATCTTCGCCGACATGGGCTTCGCGGTCGCCGAGGGTCCGGACATCGAGACGGACGAGCTGAATTTCACCGCCCTCAATTTCCCGCCCGGCCACCCGGCCCGCGAGATGCACGACACCTTCTTCCTGGCGCCGGACCGCGACGGGAAGCGCAAGGTGCTGCGGACCCACACCTCGCCCGTGCAGGTGCGGACCATGCGGTCGCAGGAGCCGCCGATCCGCGTGATCATCCCTGGCCGGACCTACCGGCACGATTCCGACCAGACCCACACGCCGATGTTCCATCAGGTTGAGGGACTGGTGATCGACAAGACTGCCAACATCGCCAACCTGAAATGGGTGCTGGAGGAGTTCTGCAAAGCTTTCTTCGAGGTGGACGGCGTGAAGATGCGCTTCCGCCCCTCCTTCTTCCCCTTCACCGAGCCCTCGGCGGAGGTCGACATCCAGTGCTCGCGGAAAGGCGGCGAGATCCGCTTCGGCGACGGCGACGACTGGCTCGAGATCCTGGGCTGCGGGATGGTCCACCCGAACGTGCTGCGTAACTGCGGCCTCGATCCGGATGTCGTGCAGGGTTTCGCTTTCGGCGTCGGAATCGACCGGATCGCCATGCTGAAATACGGCATGCCGGACCTGCGTCCGTTCTTCGAGGCGGATGTCCGCTGGCTCGACCATTACGGCTTCCGCCCGCTCGACGTGCCGAGCCTTGTGGGCGGCCTCACCGGCTGAGCCGTCCCGGCCCTGCCGCGGCCCTCCGGCCCCGGCGACGACCCCGCGATCCTGTTCCTCCGACGGTCGAGCCGATACCAGGGCTCTCGAAGGTCCATCATGAAATTCACCCTCTCCTGGCTCAAGGACCACCTCGACACCGAGGCCTCCCTCGACACCGTCGCCGAGACCCTCACGCGGATCGGGCTGGAGGTGGAGGGCGTCGAGGACAAGGCCGCCGCGCTGAAGCCCTACGTGATCGCCCGGATCCTGACGGCCGAGCAGCACCCGAACGCGGACCGGCTCCGGGTCTGCACCGTCGACACCGGCGCGGGCGCGCCCGTGCAGGTGGTCTGCGGCGCCCCGAACGCCAGGGCCGATCTCGTCTCGGTCTTCGCGCCGCCTGGCACTTACGTCCCAGGCAAGAACATCACCCTGTCGGTGGGCACGATTCGCGGCGTGGAGAGCCGCGGCATGCTGTGCTCGGGCGCCGAGCTCGGCCTGGGCGACGACCACGACGGCATCATGGAGCTTCCGACCGACGCGCCCATCGGCCAGCCTTACGCGCTCTACGCCGGGCTCGACGATCCGGTCATCGAGATCAACCTGACGCCGAATCGGCCGGACTGCACCTCGGTGCACGGGATTGCCCGCGACCTCGCCGCCGCCGGGATCGGTACCCTCAAGCGCGAGACCCTCTCAGGGGTACGGGGCGAAGGCCCCTGCCCTGTCGAGGTCGAACTGGCCTTCGCGGCGGCCGACCGGCATCTTGCCCCGATGTTTGCCCTGCGGCTGGTGCGCGGCGTGAAGAACGGCCCGTCGCCAGCCTGGATGCAGGCCCGGCTGCGGGCGATTGGCCTGCGCCCGATCAACGCGCTCGTTGACATCACCAACTACGTCACCTTCGACCGGGGACGGCCGCTGCACGTGTTCGACGCAGCGAAGGTCTCGGGCGCGCTGACAGTGCGGCGCGCGCGGGACGGCGAGAGCCTGATGGCTCTCGACGGCCGGACCTACACGCTCAATGGCGATACGGTGGTGATCGCCGACGCGCGCGGCGTCGAGTCGATCGCCGGCATTATGGGCGGCCAGCAGTCCGGCTGCGATGCCGGTACCACGGACGTGCTGATCGAGTCGGCGCTCTGGGACCCGGCCAACATCGCCCAGTCCGGCCGCCGCCTCGGCATCATCACCGATGCGCGCTACCGGTTCGAGCGCGGTGTCGATCCAGCTTTCACGCTGCCGGGCCTCGACCTCGCGACGCGCCTGGTCGTCGATCTCTGCGGCGGCACGCCGACTCAGGCGCGGGTCGCCGGCACGCCGCCCGAAGCCGAGCGCATTATCGATTTCCCCTGGACCGAGGTTCGCCGCCTCGCCGGCATCGATGTGCCTCATACCGAGATGAGGGCGATCCTCGAGACGCTGGGCTTCAACGTCTCGGGCACCGGCGACCGGGCGAAGGTTCTCACGCCGTCCTGGCGCCCCGATGTCGAGGGCAAGGCCGACCTCGTCGAGGAAGTCGTGCGCATCGCCGGCCTGGATCGGATCGAGGCCAAGCCTCTGCCCCGCCTCGCCGGGATCGGCCGGCCGCTGCTCACCGCTATGCAGAAGCGTACCCGCAGCGCCAAGCGCGCGCTGGCGAGCCGCGGGCTGATGGAAGCCGTCACGTGGTCCTTCGTCCCGCACGCGGACGCCGAATTGTTCGGCGGCGGCGGTGCTGCCCTCATCCTGGCGAATCCGATCGCGTCGGAGCTGTCGGACATGCGACCCAGCCTCTTGCCAGGGCTCCTGCGAGCGGCACAGCGCAACGCCGACCGCGGCTATCCCGATGCGGCCCTGTTCGAGGTCGGCCAGTGCTTCGCCTCTGACGAGCCCGAGGGCCAGACCATCCGCGCGGCGGCGGTCCGCCGCGGCGGCGGCACACTGGCCGGAGCGGGGCGACACTGGGACGGATCAGCAAAGTCCGTCGACGCCTTCGACGCTAAGGCCGACGCCCTGGCCCTTCTCGGCAGCCTCGGGGTACCGACAGGCGGCCTCCAGATCACGGCCGGCGGCCCGTCCTGGCTACATCCCGGCCGCTCGGGCACGCTGCGTTTCGGACCCAAGACTGAGCTCGGCTGGTTCGGCGAGATGCATCCGCGGATTCTGCAGGCGCTCGATCTCAAGGGGAGCCTCGTGGCCTTCGAGATCGTGCTCGACGCCCTGCCGCTGCCCAAGCACAAGCCGACCAAGGCTAAGCCGGCCCTGTCGCTCTCCGAGTTCCAGCCGCTGTCGCGCGATTTCGCATTCGTGGTTGGCCGCGACGTGCCGGCCGGCGACCTCGTGAAGGCCGCACAAGGCGCGGATCGCAAGCTGGTGACCGGAATCGACGTTTTCGATCTCTACGAGGGGCCGGGCGTGCCAGCGGGCGCGAAGTCCGTAGCAATCGCGGTGCGGCTGCAGCCGGTGGAGCGCACCCTGACCGATGCCGAGATCGAGGCGGTGAGCGCCAAGATCGTCGCCGAAGTGTCGCGGAAGACGGGCGCGACACTCCGGAGTTGAGGAAGACCGCATGGACCGGATCGCCCTGCTCATCGACGATCTCGCGGCGGCCGAGCACAGGCCGACCGCGGCGTTGCGCGAGGCGTTGAAGCATCCGGCCGCCGTCGCCGAGGCGACCCTGCCGCTGCTCGAGGCGGCGGCCGACCGGCAGGAGCTGAGTCCGGAGAAGACCAACCTTCTGTTCTGGGGCCTTCACGTCATGGCCCATGCCCGGGACGCGCGGGCCCTGGCGCCGCTCCTGCGCCTGATGCGGCAGGACGAGGAAGACCTCGACGCCGTGCTCGGCGACGCCGTCACGGCGACCTTGGCGAAGGTCCTGGCGAGCCTGTTCGACGGCGACCGCGCGCCGTTCTTCCGGCTGATCCTGGACAGCACGGCTGACGATTACGTCCGGATGGCGCTCCTCTCCGCCTGCACCTTCCTGACCCTGGAAGGCCGGATCGACCGCGCCGCCATGCACGACCTGCTGGTGCGGTTCGACAACGCCCAGGCCGCCGTCGAGGAAGCGCCGGTCTGGGCTGGCTGGGAGGAGACGATCGCCCATCTCGGCTTCCGCGATCTCGCCCCACGGGCCGCGGCGGCCCGGGCGGACGGGCGTCTCACGGACGAGATCAGCGACGCCGCTTGGTTCAAAGAAGCCCTCCGCAAGGCGGAGACCAAACCGGAGGATCGGGACCGCCTCGGTCCGTACCAGTACGGCTACCTGGATGATCCGGTGGATGCGCTCGACTGGACTGTCGAGGGCGCCGGCGAGCCCCAGCGCAACCCGCTCAAGGATGTCGGGCGCAATGATCCCTGCCCCTGCGGCTCGGGCAAGAAGTTCAAGAAATGCTGCCTCGGCAAAGTCGACGCGGAGGGTCCGTGGATGCCGCCGGGGCCACTATTCGGCTGAGACCGCCGTCCCGCTGAGCGGGTTCTCGGGATCCCAGCCGTAAGTGAGCGTCTCGAACCGCATCGCGCGGGCATCGACCATGAGAAGGCGCCCGACCAGAGGCTCGCCGAAATCCGCCACCGCGCGGATCACCTCCATGGCCATCAGCGAGCCCATCACGCCGGCTAGCGCCCCGAGAACGCCGGCCTCCGCGCAAGCCGGAACGCTCCCGGGCGGCGGCGGGTTCGGGAACAGGCATCGATAGGACGGGTTCGGCGTCCCGTCCGGAGCGGCCTCGTGCGCGCGGATCGTGGTGAGCGTACCGTCGAACCGGCCGAGCGCCGCCGTCACCAGCGGACGGCGCGCCCTGAAGCAGGCGTCGGAGACGGCGTAGCGCGTGGCGAAGTTGTCGGACCCGTCGGCGACCAGGTCGTAGGCGCTGATCAGGTCGACGGCATTGTCGGGATCGATCCGCAGAACGTGCGGGACGATCTGCACGTGTGGATTGAGGCGTGCCACAGCGTCAGCGGCGCTCTCGACCTTGAGCCGGCCGAGATCCGGCGTCCCGTGGATCACCTGCCGTTGGAGGTTCGAGAGCGACACGGTGTCGTCGTCGACAATGCCGATCGTGCCGATCCCGGCGGCGGCCAGATACTGGATCAGCGGCGCGCCCAACCCCCCGGCCCCGACCACAAGGATCCGGGCCGCCCGAAGACGGGCTTGGCCGGGACCGCCGATCTCGGGGAGCACGAGGTGGCGGGCGTAGCGTTCGATCTCGTCCGAGGTGAGGGTCATGGGCAGCCCATAATCCTCCGCGGCTCGACGCGGAAGCGGCCGCATACAGAAACGCCGCCTCGATCAGGAGGCGGCGCGAACTCTCGAGGTCGGGTCGATCAGCGCGGCGCGAGGATCATGATCATCTGCCGGCCTTCGAGCATGGGCTCGCTCTCGACCTTGGCGATCTCGGCGGTCTCGCTCTTCACGCGCTCCAAGAGGCGCAGGCCGATATCTTGGTGAGCCATCTCACGACCGCGGAAACGAAGGGTCACCTTGACCTTGTCGCCCTCCTCGAAGAAGCGGTGCACCGACTTCATCTTGGTGTCGTAGTCGTGCTTGTCGATGCCGGGGCGGAGCTTGATCTCCTTCACCTCGACGGTCTTCTGGCGCTTGCGGGCCTCGTTCTGCTTCTTCTGCTCGTTGAAGCGGAAGCGCCCGTAATCGAGCAGCTTGCAGACAGGCGGCACGGAGTTCGGCGCGATCTCCACGAGATCGAGACCGGCTTCCTCGGCAAGGTTCAGCGCGTCGAAGAAGGCAACGACACCGCGGTTCTGCCCGGTATCGTCGATCAGCTGCACTTCCCGCACCCCGCGAATATCGCGGTTGGCGCGCGGCCCGTCCTTCTGCGGGGCCGGCATGGCTCTCATCGGTCTACGAATGGCTTCGATCTCCTGCTGCAACGACGAAACGGCGGACCGGACAACCCCCGGGAGGATCTCCTGACCGCCAGCCGCTCCGGTCTCATCCGGACATACAACGTTGGGAGAAGCGCGGCCAGAGTCAACGGTCTCGGCAGACGCAGGACGAAATAATCGGTCCAGCGGGAGCAAAATCTCGTGCGTCCTCGGCTGCGGGACGCCTTCGGGCACTTTGACCTGGGGCGCGCTCGAAGCGGTACCTGTGCTCGCGTCGTGACGAGAACAGGCGTTCATGACGATCGGCGACCTCGCGAAGCGGTCCGGTCTGTCGGCCCACACCCTCCGCCACTACGGGCAGCTCGGGCCGCTTCCTTAAGCCGATCAGGACGGATCCGGACGGCGGGACTACGACGCATCGATCCTGGCGTAGATCGCTCCCGGCCGGCTCATGGCCACCAGGATGCCGATCAGCGAGATTCACCGCTACGCCGATCCGCGAGTGCAGGAAGCGGCAACAAGTCCGGAAAAACGGCGGCGGCTCGAGCACCATCGGGAACAGCTGCGGCGGCGCGTGGCCGACTTTCAGGACTGCCTCCTCGTTTCGACTCGACGATTGCCGGACACGCCGGATCCACCGAGAGGATCATCCATGTCGCAGGCACCAGCTCCGCACTCGAGCCGCTGCGAACGCGGAGAACAGGCGCTTCCAAAGATCGACGGGCACGCCGGCGAGGCGCTCATCGTTGCCCCGTGGAGATTGCGCCGGACCTAGCCCGCTACCTGATCGAATCTCCGTTCGGCGACACCTGCTCCCGGCCCGGGCTCGACCTGTGCAGCCGGGAATTCGCCACCGTCACCGTGCCGGCCGCCGTCTGGAACGCGGCGCCCAAGCTCAAGGTGCACATCGTGGCCGGCCTCAACGTTGGCCTGTCGCGCGCCGAGATCGTCGAACTCCTGATGCAGATGGCCGTCTGCGCGGGCTTCCCGGCCGCCCTCAACGGGTCGTTTGCCGCCAAAGGGGTCCTCGCACAGCACGACGCGGCCGAGCGGCGAAGCTGATCCCGCGCACCACTCAGGGCGCGCGGCCGAGAAGCTCGGCGTAAACCGCGAGGGTGTCGCCGACCATCCGCTCCAGCGAGAAGTGCGCCTCGACATGCGCCCGCCCCCTGCGGGCGAGCGCATCTCGGGCGCTCGCACCCAGCGACAGCGCCTCGGTGAGCGCCGTCGCGAGCGCGGCAGCATCCCCGGGCGGCACGCGCCAGCCAGTCCGCTGGCCGCTCGGCACATCCGGCGACGCCAAGACCGTCTCGGGCACGGCGCCGAGGTCGGAGACCACCACGGGCGTGCCGAGCGCCTGCGCCTCCACAGCCGAGCGTCCAAAGGCTTCCGGCTCCACCGAAGGCACCGCCACCGCGGAGGCGGCCCGGAAGGCCGCCGGCATGTCCGTGCAATGGCCGACGCGACGCACGATGCCGCCGAGCCCGCGCGCCGCGATCAGCCCGTCAAGTTCGCGCTCGTAGGAGGTGCGGCCTTGAGGATCGCCCGCCAGCACCACTGCGAGGTCGGGGACGCCCCGGTCGCGCATCTGGGCGGCCGCCTCGATGAGGACGCGATGGCCCTTCCAGGCGGTCAGGCGAGCCGCCAGGAGAATTACCCGCTCGTGCGGCGCCACGTTCCAGGCCCGACGCAGCGCCTCGACCCGAGCCGCCCCGACGGCGACCGGATTGAAGATCGCGAGGTCAGTGCCACGATGGATGACCCGCACCCGTTCGCCGGCCTGCTCGGCGTGGAGCTGATGGATCAGGTCCGCCGTGTAGCGCGAGTTCGCGATGACCACGTCGCCGCGGGCCATGACGGAGTTGTACAGGACCTTCACGCCGGTCCGGCCGGAATAGCTGCCGTGATAGGTCGTCACGAAGGGAAGACCGAGGCGACGCGCGGCGCCCAGGGCCACCCAGGCGGGCGCGCGCGAGCGGGCGTGGATGACCTGCACGCCCTCGCGCCGGCAGAGGGCCATGAGCCGCAGGACGTTGACCGCCATGCGCGCCGGATTCTTTGAGGCCGCGGGAAACCGGAGCCAGTGACCGCCCTTCGCCTGCAGCTCACCGACCAGCCGGCCGCCCTCAGTGGCCACCAACGCGCGCGCGCCCGCCGCCGCGAGGGCGCCGGCCACATCCACCGTCGTCCGCTCGGCGCCGCCCGCTTCCAGCTCAGGGATGATCTGAAGGATCCGGGCGCCCGCCAGCGCCCCGATCTCGGTCGGAAAGACCGACAGCCCAGGGGTTACGTCACGGGTCACGTCACTCACCCGCGGTTCGCCGATGCGGAGGCGCATGCCTCCCGCCGGTGTCTGCCAAAAGCTCGCTGCCATTGCTCCAGCATCGCCGCCGGGCTTTACGGTCCGGTAAACGGAAGTTGAAGCCTGCCCGGTCACGACAGGACTTCTTCCGCGCGCGGATGGGGATATCGGAGAGGACGATGACCGAAACAGGGCCCGAGTTCCTAAACGTCGGCACGGGCAGCGCCGCTCGCCGCATCGCGGTGCGGGTGCGCGATGGAGCCGGGCCGCCGGTCGTCTGGCTCGGCGGCTTCCGCTCGGACATGACCGCCACCAAGGCCACGGCCCTGGATGCCTGGGCGGCCACGACGGGACGCAAGCTCATCCGGTTCGACTATGCCGCCCACGGCGAGTCGAGCGGCCGCTTCACGGACTGCACGATCTCCTCATGGCTGGAGGATACGCAGGCGGTGCTGAGCGCCCATGTCGACGCGCCTCCGATCCTGGTCGGCTCGTCGATGGGCGGTTGGATCGCCTGCCTCGCGGCGCGCGCCCACGCGGCCCAGGGGGGTACGCTCGCGGGCCTCGTGCTCATCGCGCCGGCCCTGGACTTCACCGAGGAGTTGATCTGGAAGCGTCTGAGCGAGGCGGCCCGCGAGATGCTGGTGCGCGACCGGGTTCTCAGGCGGCCAAGCGACTACGCGCCGGAGCCGGACCCGATCACCCTCAACCTGATCGAGGACGGCCGCCGGAACTGCCTGCTCGACGGCGCGCTCGATCCGGGCTGCCCGATCCATATCCTTCAGGGCATGCGCGACACCGACGTGCCGTACACGCACGCCCTGAGGATCCTCAGCCAATTGCCCGCCGAGGGGACCGTGCTCACGCTGATCGCGGACGGAGACCACCGCCTGTCGCGGATGCAGGACATCGCGCGCCTGCAGGCGGCTGTCGCGGAGATTGCCTGACCGGTCGGGCCCGTCCAGGCCTCAGTGCAGGCTGACAGGCTGCAGGTCGTGCGCGACGGCATTGGCCAGCACGACGTCTCGGGAATCGGCAAGCATGATCGGCGCGCCGCTCGCGGAGAGCAACGCGAACAGGTCGAGGCCCGGGGTCAGCTCGGGGGCCTGCGGGAAGAAGCGGCGCACGTCGTCGGACCGGATCGGCCGGACGTAAGCGATGTGGCCCTCTCCCAGGGCCGCGAGATCGGCAGCCTCGAAATCGGCGGGATCGAGGTCGGCGGGGGTCAGGGGCGACGGATTCAGAGCGGTCATCATAGCCCTCCTGGGGTGGCAGAGCGTCCACCGCCGGTCCTTCAAGGCACCAGCGGCCTGAACGCTATGTGGGGATCCCCGCGGCTGGATCAATCGGGCTCAGCCGCGGGCGCCGATATCGATCTTGCGCACGATCCGGTCCGGTTCCGGCCGGACGAGGTCGATGGACAGAAGACCGTTTGCGAGATCGGCCCCGAGGACTTCCATGCCGTCCGCGAGAAGAAAGGTCCGCTGGAACTGGCGTGCTGCGATGCCGCGGTGGAGGAAATGCCGCTCGCGCTCGTCAACCTGTCGGCCGCGAACCACGAGTTGGCTTTCCTCCAGCATCACGTCGAGTTGATCGCGGGTGAAACCGGCAACGGCCAGCGTGATCCGGAGACGCTCGGGCTCGCTCTCGGTCCGCGGCAGGCGCTCGATGTTATAGGGCGGGTAGCCGTCGTTGGCGGCCTTGGAGACGCGGTCGAGGGCCTGCTCGATCTCGTCGAAGCCGAGCAGAAAAGGGTGCCCGAAGGGCGAAGTTCGTGTCATCGCGGCCGTCATCCAGAAGGCGAGGCCTCCGATCTCAGGGACTTGCCGCATCCCGAGAACCTACGAGCACCTCAGCGATAGGGAGCCCGCACGGGACAGCGCTCCACCGGGCCGGGGGCCGCGGCGACTCGGAGATATGGCCAAGGGCCCTCGGAGCATCAAGGGACCCGGAGCTATTGGCCGGATCAGTGACGGCCGCGATTATTGGGATGAAATGGCAATTATTAGCAGGACTTTTGCGCAACGCCGCAAACGGCAGAGCTTTCGCGTAACAATTTGGAACTGCTCTGATTTTCACGCCGGGCCTTGATCACGGCGGCGCCGATGGATACTGCCGCGGCTGACACGCGTCCGGTCCATACGGATTCCCGACATCCTTCGCACGGTGAGGCATTCGAGCTCATGAGCGCGCCTTCGACCCCGGCGGAGCATGCGGCGTTGCGGCGCGTCGCCGACGTATGCGGTGACGAGGCCGACATCCTGGCGTTGTCGGTCGCCCGGTTCGTCGCGGCGGGGTACATGACCAGCGACGTGGCGTGCTGGAACGCCGCCTTCGACGGCGCGGAACAGCTGCTCGGCGCCGCCGAGGGCTGTCGCTTCGTCGGCTGCGTGGTGGCGATCATTCGTGCGCTCCGGGTCGAGCGCGACGACGACTGGTCGTTCATGCCGGCGAGCTGCTGCCGCGTGACGGGTCACGAATGCGCGCTGGTGAACCTGATCAATCAGGGCCGGCGTCGGCTCTGGACCGATCTGGAGGAGGCCGCGGCCGAACTCACCGGGCGCGAGGCCGCGCCCCGCCTCGTCGCGGCCGTCCGGGCCGCGGTGGGTCCGCTCGACGCGGCGGCCGAGCGCCTGGCGCCGGCGGCTTGTCCCGGCGGCGCCGTGCTGCACTGAGCCTCCGAGGCTCGAACTGAACCGGCAGCGACTCGAACAGCGCTTCCGGAGTGGAAACGAAGAGGATTATCGGCCCGTGCCAGTGCTGCATCTTCCACAGGACCTTCGACGCGCCGGGCGCTCTGCCTGCGCCGCGGCGGCCTGCACCGCCCTCGGTGCGGCACTCGCGCTGCCCGCGCTGGCTCAGGACGCCACCGAGAAGGCGCCGCTGAAGCTGCAGCTGAACAAGGTCGAGACCGCCGGCGAAGCCTGCCGGATCACGATGGTGATCGACAACTCGAAGGGCACCGGCCTTAAATCCTACAAGGCCGATCTCTTCGCCTTCGACACGGAGGGTGTGGCGCAGAAGCGCGTCGCGGTGGAACTCGGCCCGCTCCCGGCCCGCAAGACGACCGTGAAGATCTTCGATTTTCCGGGCATCACCTGCAACAAGGTCGGCCGAGTGCTGCTCAACGACATTCTGGCCTGCGATGGCGGCGACGCCGCCCGGGAAGCCTGCCTCGAGCGGACGGAGACCGAGACGAAGGCCGGTCTGCCCTTCGACCGCTGACGCGGGCGACGAGGATCGCTGACTTTCAGGCCGCCCGGCGGGACCGCCGGGCGGTCGGCGGCCTTCGCCGCACCCCGACACGCCGGCGGCGCAGAGCCGCCCGAGACACGACGCCAGGAGCCCGCGATGGACCCGACACAAGCCGCCCCGATCGAGGCCGCCCCCGACTTCTCCTTCCTCGGCCTGTTCCTCCAGGCCGACCCGATCGTGAAGGGCGTCATGATTTTGCTGGTGATCGCCTCGATCGCCTGCTGGACCGTAGTCTTCGAGAAGGTCATCCGCCTCACCGCGGCGCGGCGGCAGGCGAAGGCGTTCGCCACGCTGGTGCGGTCCGGCGGCAGCCTCGACGGCGACCATGGTGGAATCGCCGGTCACGTGGTGAAGGCCGCCATCGACGCCTGGCGCGATCAGGACCCGTCCGAGACGCGGGCGGAGCGCCGCGAACGCATCGAGCGCGCGATGAAGGGAGCCCTCACGCTCGAAATGAAGCGCCTTCGGACAGGCCTGTCGCTCCTCGCTACCTCCGGCTCGACCGCGCCGTTCGTCGGGCTTTTCGGCACCGTCTGGGGCATCATGAATTCGTTCTCATCTATCGCGCGAAGCCAGGACACGTCGCTCGCCGTAGTCGCACCGGGCATCGCGGAGGCGCTGTTCGCCACCGCCATCGGCCTCGTCGTCGCAATCCCGGCCGTCATGGCCTACAACAAGCTGTCGAGCGACGTGAGCGGCATCCAGAGTACCTTCGCTTCCTACATCTCGGTGCTTGGCAACCGTCTCGCGCGCGACCGCGCCGCCACGCGCCGCGCCGCCGCCGAGTAGCCTGCCCGCGCTGAACGCCAACGAGACCGGAGACGCCCCATGGCGATGGGATCCCTTCGCGCGAGCGACGAGGACGACCTCGACGACATGCCCATGTCCGACATCAACGTGACCCCGATGGTCGACGTGATGCTCGTCCTGCTGATCATCTTCATGGTCGCGGCCCCGCTGATGACGACCGGTGTTCCGGTGCAGTTGCCGAAGACCGCGGCCCCCAAGGTGGCGCAATCCAAGAAGCCCCAGGAAGTGACCGTCGACAAGGACGGCAAACCCTCCATCGCCAAGGAGGTCTTCACGATGGAGAGCATCGTACCACGCCTGCGCGAGATGGCCGCCGCCGACAAGGACCAGGTGATCCTCGTCCGCGGCGACCGCGATGTCCCCTACGGCAAGGTGATGGAAGTCATGGGCTTGGTCGGTCAGGCCGGCTTCACCAAAGTCTCGCTGGTCGCGCAGGCGCCCGGCGCCGCCGCGGCTTCGCCCGCCGCTCCTGCCGCCGCACCCGCTCCCCCCGCAGGGACCGCGCGCTGAACCAATGAGCACATTCACGTCGACGGATCTGTCGGAGGATTTCGGCGCAGGCCGCCCGTCCGGGCTGGTGCCGGCCTTCCTGGTCGCGCTGGTCCTGCACGCGCTCGTGCTGGCGACGGTGATGTTCCTGCGGCTCGCGCCGCCGGCTCCACCCGGTGAGCAGCAGATCACGGTCGACCTCGCACCGGTCATGACCGACGCGGCGACCGAGGCGCCCGCGGAGCAGCAGATGAGCCAGGCTGCGCCGCCGGAGACCAAGCCTGTGGACCTGCCGCCCGACGACGCCGTGCAGCCGCCGCCGCCCGAGATGACCGAGGTGAAACCGGAGGAGAGCCAGCCGGTTGAGGCGCCGCCGGAAGCTCAGCCGGTGGAGACGCAGAACCAGGTCATCACTTCGACGGCGGAGACCGCGGAGCCGTTGACGCCGCCGCCCGCCGAAGTCGCCAAGACCGAGGATCCGCCGAAGACGGAGCCCGATCCCGCCAAGCTCAAGGCCGAACGCGAGGCGAAGCTCAAGAAGATCCGCGAGGAGAAGCTCCGCGAGCAGAAGCGCGAGGAGGCTCGCGAGGAGGCCCGGCAGGAGCGTCTTGAGGAGATCCGCGAAGCCAAGGCGAAAGCGGCCCGCGAGGCCAAGGCCCGTCAGGCCAAGGCTCAGGAGGGCGCGGAGTCGCGCAACTCGGCGTCCGCGTCCCGTCAGAACGCCGCCGGACGCGCCGCAGCCGGCAGCGATCCGAGCGCCATGCGTCAGTGGACGGGCGCCATCAGCGCGGCGATCCACGGGCGGATGAACGCCGGTGCCGCAAATGGGACCAGCGGCGGGACCGCGACGGTGCGCTTCACGGTCCTCCGGTCGGGGCAGGTCACGAGCGCGGGGCTCGCGCGGTCGAGCGGCGTGGGTCAGATCGACAGCGCCGCGCTTTCCGCCGTGCGGGGAAGCCTTCCTCCGGCTCCGCCCGGCGTCACCCAGTCGAGCCTGTCGGTCTCAATTCCGCTCAACTTCCGGGTGCGGTGATTTCATCTGCACAACGTGCGGCTCGACAGAGCGGACTTGGGATTGTCAAGTTCTGCTGCGCCGGCCACGAATAGTGTGCGTTAGCGGACCGAGTTGGCTGCCCGGATTCGCCATGAGACTGGGGAGCATGCTAAGGCCGTATCGAATTCGCACCTTCGCGTTCGACGACGATGCGGAGGGGCGGATGATCCGGCCTTTCCTCCCCTCCCCCTCCAAACAGGCCGGACCCGCCCAGTCACCGTCCCGCGCATCGGCGGAGGGACGAACCCGCTGCGCTGGGGCGAAAGGGACAGGATGAGCGACGATACTGAGTTCGACCTCGACGAGGAGAATGCCGCGCGCGACGCGGAAGCGGAAGCGAAGACGCGCGCCGAGAACCGTGCCGAGCGCGCCGAGCGCGCCGAGCGGATGGCCCGCGAGGGCGCCCAGGCCATGGCGGAGCATCACGCGGCCATAAAGGCGGTCGACGAGCGGACCGTCCGGCTGCGCTCACTCCGCCTCGCCAAGGAGGCCGCTGAAGCGCAGGCGAAGGCCGCCGAGAAGGAGGCCAAGTCCGCCGCCAAAGGTGCGAAGGGCGCGGCGAAGAGCGCCGCCAAGAAGGCCGCGCCAAAGAAGACCGCCGCGAAGGATTAGGGGCCGATGGCCGACGATCGCAATCGCCGCCGCTTCAGTGATCCGCGCGCGGCGGCCGAGGCGGCCTTCCGCGCCGCCACGACCCCGAAGCCGGCCGCACCGCTGCCGCAAGAGCCGGTGCCACGCGCCCCCTCTGTGCCCGGTGCGCGAGAGATGGTTTCCCTGCGCCTCGACAGCACCGTGCTCGCGCATTTTCAGAAGGACGGTCCGGGTTGGCAGGACCGCATCAACGAGGCGCTGAAAGCGCTCATCCCGAACGCGCAGGGATAAGGGCCCAACGCCTCAAGCGGATCTCGAACGATCCCGCAAGATCCGATTCACGGCTCGATCGAGGGCGGACAGGAAGGCCGAGCGGTCGGCGCGCGAGAACGGCTTCGGGCCGCCCGTGATCGTGCCCGCCTCGCGCAACGACTGCATCAGGTCTCGGGTCGCGAGCGCCATGCCGATCGAGGCCTCGCTGAATGGCTTCCCGGTGAAGGCCAGCACGGTGGCGCCAGCTTTCACGCAGCGCGCGGCCAGCGGCACATCCGCCGTGAGCACGATGCTGCCGGGTCCCGCCCGCTCGGCGATCCAATCGTCGGCGGCATCAAGGGCGGATCCGACCACGACCCGCACGATCCACGGTTCGCGCGGCAGATTCAGGACGCTGTTGGCCACGACGTGGACCGTCAGGCCGTAGCGTGCGGCCACCCGGTAGGTTTCATCCTTCACCGGGCAGGCGTCAGCATCGAGATAGATTGGGGGCGTGTCTGGCTTTGCGCTCACGGGCGCGGCACCAATTTCGAGGTGAAGCCCGCGAGGATGAACAGCACCCCGAGGCCGAACAGCCAGTGCTCGATATCCCCGCCGACGGATCGGACGATCGCCTCCCCGAAGATGATCAATCCGATCAGCGGTAGGCCGAAGCGGAGCGCCATCTTGGCGGTTGTCAGGATCAGCGTGCGCACCGCGCCGGTTGTCGCCATCAGCGGGCGACGGCGGCGCGGCGCGGCGCCAGATCCTCGACGGCCGCCGTCGCGGCGGATCCCCGCTCCAGGGTCGCCACAGCCAGCGGAGCCCCGCGGCCGCGCAGGGCATGGGCGCCGAGCGAGCGCGCACGGATGCCTGGCGGCAGACGCGGGAGCCGGCCGAGCAGATCCTGAGAGATGAGGATGCCGACACCGAGGGGCCGGCACAGGGCCTCGATCCGCGAGGTGACGTTCACGGCATCGCCGAAATACGCGATCTTGTGCCGGTCGACGCCCACTTCGGCCGTGACCACCGAGCCGCCGTGCAGCGCCGCCCGCAGCCGCGGAACCGTGCCGAACCGGGTCGTCCAGGCCGCCGCGTCCGCCTCGATCCGGTCGAGCACCTCGAACAGGCAGGTGACGCAGCGTGCGTCCTTCAAGCCCCGGTTCATCGGCCACGTCACCATGGCGAGATCGCCGACATAGTCGTCGACCGATCCGCCGTTGCGCCGCACCGGTTCGGCCAGGGTTGCGAAGACGGCGCCGAGATATTCCTGAGCGCGCAGGTCGCCGTGCGCTTCCGCGAAGGCGGTCGAGCCCACCACGTCGAGGAACAGGAAGATACGCTCCTCGGCCACCGGCTTGTGGTAGCGCCCGATCATGAAGTTCACGAAGACTTCGCCGCCGATGAGGTCGCGCATCCGGATGACGAAAACGAGGAGGCCCGAGACAGCCAGCGCGTAGGCGAGGACGCGCGCCGTCATGCGGGTCGCCGTGGCCAGATCGTCCGGCGTAAGCGCGAAGGCCCACACGATGAAGCCGCCCATGGCGTTGCCCGCCATGATCATCAGCACGTAGGCGAGCTCGGCCGCAGGAACGTAGAGCCAGGCGGGGAAACGCCGGATGCGCGCCTGGAGCCCGGCCAGAATCAGCCCGCGATCGAACGCCAGTACCGTCGCGCCCATGCAGAGCCCGTAGGTGAAACCGGCAAGCGGCGAGGCGCCCGCCGCGAAGATGATGTTGTAGAGAAGCCCAGCACCGGCTGCGGCCAGCAGGATCAGAGCCCAGAACATCCGGTGGGCCGGCAGCATCGGCGCATCTCCAGCATCGCCAACGGACTGACCGCGCCCCGGTCCGGGGTTCCGCGCAGCCGGCGCGCGGCGGCGCGGCACGTGGAGGCGCAGGCTCGGCGAGCCCGCGATGCCGGCCTTCAGACAATGGCCTAAAGTTCAGCGCCGCGGATGATCGCCCCCCATTGCTCATCCCCCCAAGATGGCGCGAGTAAGGCGTGCCGGACGATGGCGCCGCGTAGGCGCAGCATCGGCGGGAGCCCGCGACCCACCGGTCCGCGCCCCCCAAGAAAACGATGCGACAGGGAAGGGTGCGCTGCCATGTACGCAAGGAGCTTCGGCGCGACGCGCGTCTCGGTGCCGGTGATCGGCCAGGGCACGTGGCACATCGACAGCGCCGACCGCAAAGACGCGATCCGCGCGTTGCGGGCCGGCCTCGACGCCGGCATGTCCCATATCGACACCGCGGAGATGTACGGCGATGCCGAGGCGATCGTCGCCGAGGCGATCGCGGATTGCCGCGAGGAGGTCTTCCTGGTCTCGAAGGTTGTGCCGGGCAACGCCACACGCCGCGGCGTCGCGCGGTCCTGCGAGGCGTCCCTGACCCGCCTGGGAACGGACCGGCTCGACTGTTACCTGCTCCACTGGCCGGGCCAGCATGCCCTTGAAGAGACGATTGCGGGTTTCGAGGATCTGCGCCGGGCCGGGAAGATCCTGTCCTGGGGCCTCAGCAACTTCGATGTTGGCGACCTCGACCGGGCGCTCGCCATTGCGGGCCCGGACCGCATCGCCTGTAATCAGGTCCTCTATCACCTGAATGAGCGCGCGATCGAGCATGCGGTCCTGCCCTGGTGCGAGCGGCAGGGCGTGGCGATGGTCGGCTACTCGCCCTTCGGCAGCGGCGATTTTCCCGATCCGGCGAGTCCCGGCGGACGCGTTCTGGATGGGATCGCCGCCGCGCACGGGACCACGCCTTACGCGGTCGCCCTCGCCTTCCTCACCCGCCTGTCAGGAACGTTTACGATTCCAAAATCGAGCCGCTCGGGCCGCGCCGTCGAGAATGCCGGTGCCGCTGACCTGCATCTCGGCGCGGCCGAACTCGCCATGATCGACGCGCATTTTCCCCGCGGGCCGCGTCCCAGGATGCTGCCGATGCTGTGAGGTCGAATAACCTTACGCGCATTGTTCGACCGGTAGCGGCACGGGCCGCGGTGCCGCCCGCACGCGGTTGCGGCCGGCCTTCTTGGCGGCATAGAGCGCCGCGTCCGCCGCCATGAATAGGGTGTCTGGCGTCTCGCCCGCGTCGGGTTCGGCGCTGGCGACCCCGATGCTGACTGTGGCGACGTCCCCGACCTCCGGTGCGTGTCCGATCTGCAAGTTGACGATCGCCCGGCGGAGGCGTTCGGCCGCCGCGCTCGCCGCCTCGGCGTCCAGCCCAGGCAGGAGCACCACGAACTCCTCGCCGCCGATCCGGAAGCCGAGGCCGCCGGAGGGCTGCGTCCGCCGAAGACAACCCGCCATTGCCCGCAGGACATCATCGCCACGCTGATGCCCGAAACGGTCGTTGAACTGCTTGAGGTCGTCGGCATCGACGATCATCAGAGCCAGCGGCGTCCGATGCAGAGTGGCCCGCTTCCACTCCGCCGCGACGCACTCGTCGTAGCAACGCCGGTTTGGCAGTCCGGTCAGGCCATCCGTCCTGGCGAGGATCGCGAGCGCGGCATTTGTCTGGCGGGTGTCCGCCTCGGCCGCGGCGCGGCGCCCGACCTCCCGGTGGAGCAGAATCGTCAGGCTGAAGGTCAGGATATTGAGGCACAGGATCAGGATGCCGATGATCGCCGCCTTGTAGATCCAGGCCTCCCGGATGCTGTCGAGACTTGTGCCGACCGACACGGTCAGCGGCAGCCCGTCGAGATTGGAGAAGAGGTAGAGCCGCGCGGCGCCGTCCACGGGCGAGCGCCCGAGGAATTCGCCTCGCTTGGCCATGCGGTTGTGCTGGTCCCGCGCATCCGGTGCGATTGTTCTGCCGAGCGCCGCCGCTGGAGCCGGCGAGCGTAGCAGGAGCGTCCCGTCCCGGTGAAACACGGTGATGGCGAGGCTGTCGTCGAAACGCAGACGATCGAGCAGGGCCTGGAAATGATCGAGGAGGATCGAACCGGTCGCGATTCCCTTGAAGGTGCCGTCCGATGTCGCGATCCGGTGAGTCATACGGATGATCGGCTGACCCGTCATGCGGGACCGGGTCGGTCCTGTCAGGATCAAGCCTGTGAGCGGATTGCCGCGCAACGTCTCGAACTCGGGGAGATCGCTCAGGTCGGGGCGGTTCCCCTGGCCCGGATCGCTCGTCATGACGACGCGACCCGCAAAATCCGTGACGGCGAGCAGCCCGAGCCCGGACCCGGTCGCCGCGACGTCGAACAGGGCCAAGCGCTGAAGCCCCGGTTCGAGGGCGGCGATGTCCGGGCGGCTCGCGAGGTGCGCCGCCTCGCGCAATGACAGGTCGTAGTTCCGGATGCTGTGCCCGACGCCTTCCTCCATCACCGACAGCAGGTTCGCGGCATTGCGGCGGGCGTCCTGCCAGGCGTTGGTGCGCAGGTCGGCGCAGAGGTAGGCACCGAGCGCGGTCATGCAGAGGAGCAGGCTCGCGCCGGCGCACGCGATTAGACGCGTGGCGCGATCGGCGAGGTGCGCGCGGATCGTTGTGACGGCCGGTCGCAGGACCATGGATCTCGGGTCGAGGCGGCGGTCGAGCGCGATTTTGCGTTCGCCGGATCAATGATCACCCGCCATATTAGTCCGTGAATATTGAAAAATGGTGTGATGCAGTGCTGTTGAACAAACAACGCGCTTCTTGAACGAACGGGTCTCGGCCGAAGCCGCAGGCGCTCCCGGGCTGCGGGACAATCTGGTCGGCGAGAGTGATGCTATCGCGCATCGCGACAGCAGAGAGCGCAAATCTCCCTGCAACCGACGGTATCCAGTCCGGCGGGCTCGGCAGGTCGGCTCCGCGCCGCCCCAAGGCGCCGCCGCGCTCGCGCAACCCGGGCGGGTCCGTTACCAGCGCGGTGCGAAGGCCGGGGCGTGGCCCCGTCAGGATCATTCGCGACCCCGATCCGCCTGCAAGGTCGGCTTACGCCTCACTCACCGATGCCAAACAACTTCTCGATGAAGTTGCGGTCATCCTTCTGCGCGCGGCGGGCTGGCGCGGCCGGACGCGGCGCCGGCGCCTCGGGCTCGCCGAAGATCTGGCCGAGGATGCCGGGCGGAGCGCCCGGGCCTGCGCTGGCCACGGAGGCGGTCGTCTCGGGCGCCCTGCGCCAGCGGTTGAGGCCGGGAAGCGGGACCGGATTCTGTCCCTTCAGCGCCTGCGTCATGTAGGTCTTCCAGATCTCGGCGGGCAGGTTGCCGCCGGAGACCTTCTTGGTCAGCTCACCGTCGTCGTTGCCGAGCCAGACGCCGGTCACGAGGCTGCCCGAGAAGCCGATGAACCACGCGTCACGGTAATCCTGGGTGGTGCCGCTCTTGCCCGCGAGGTCCCAGCCCGGGATGTCGGCCTTCTTGCCGGTGCCGCTGACGAAGGTCTCGTGCATCATGGCGTTCATCATGCCGTCGGCATCGGCGCTCATAACCCGGCCGAGCCCGCTGTCGGCGCGCTTGTAGAGCACCTTGCCGTCCGCGCCCTTCACGGCCGTGACCACGTAGGGGATCACCCCGGTGCCGCCGTTGGCGAAGGCGCCGTATGCGCCGACCATCTCGAGAAGCGTCACCTCAGAGGTGCCCAGCGCGATCGAGCCGTTGGCTTGCAGCGGGGACGTAATGCCGAGCCGTTGCGCGGTCTGCACCACGGCCTTCGGGCCGACCTCCTGGCCGAGGCGAACCGCCACGGTGTTGAGCGACTGCGCCAGCGCCGTGCGCAGCGTGACCGCCCCCTCGTAGCGGTGGGAGTAGTTCTCCGGCGCCCAGTTTCCGATCCGGATCGGGGCATCCTCCCGGACCGTTTCGGGCGTGGCCCCGTGCTCCACTGCGGCGAGGTACACGAAGGGCTTGAACGAGGAGCCGGGCTGGCGCTTGGCCGTGGTCGCGCGGTTGAACTGGCTCTGCGCGTAGTCGCGTCCACCGATCAGCGCGCGGATCGCCCCGTCGGGCCGCATCGAGACCACGGCGCCCTGGGCGACGTTGAAGCGGGCGCCCTTGGCGTTGAGTTCCTCGGTCAGTGCCCGCTCGGCGGCGGCCTGAAGGCCCGTATCGACCGTGGTCTGCACGGTGATGTCGGTGTCGAACTTGCCGACATAGTCGTCGAGCACGTCCATCACGAGGTCGGCGACGTAGTTGGCCGAGCCGCCGCCCCGGGCGTTGGCGGGTTTCGCCGGCTGGGCGAGCGCCACCTTCACGTCCTGAGCCGGGACGAAGCCGAGGTCCTGCATGGCGGCGAGCACCTGCGCGGCCCGAGCCTGGGCGGCGGGCAGGTTGCGGTTCGGCGCAAGGCGCGAGGGCGCCTGGACGAGGCCGCCGAGCATCGCGGCCTGGGCGAGACTGACCTCCTTCGCGGGCTTGCCGAAATAGCGCTGCGCCGCCGCTTCGACGCCGTACGCGCCGGCGCCGAAGTAGACGCGATTCAGATAGAGTTCGAGGATCTCGTCCTTCGTGTACTTGTGTTCCAGCCAGAGGGCCAGGATCGCCTCTTGGATCTTCCGCGAGGCGGAGCGCTCGGGCGTCAGGAACAGGTTCTTGGCGAGCTGCTGCGTCAGGGTCGAGCCGCCCTGCGCGACGCCGCGACGGGTCAGGTTCTGGCCGATGGCCCGCAGGATGCCGACCGGGTCGACGCCGAAATGCTGGTAGAAGCGGCGGTCCTCGATCGCCACGAAGGCGCGGGGCAGATAGGGGGGCAGCTCCCTGATGGAGACGACCCGGCCGCCCGTCTCGCCGCGGTTGGCCAGGAGCGAGCCGTCGCTCGCCAGGATGGCGATATTGGGCGGCCGCTTGGGCACGGCGAGCTGGTCGATCGGCGGCAGCTGCGAGGCGTGATAGGCGATGAGCCCGGCCAGCCCGATGACGCCCCACAGGCCGAGCACGACGGTCGCGTAGACGAGGCGCCCGAGCCAGGATCGCCGGCGCCGGCCGCGGCCCGTCGATTTCGACCGGCCCGCATTCCGTGCCGGCGCCTTGGCCGGCCGCTGCGCCGCCCCGCCCGATCTCTTCGCCACGCGGTCTCCTGACCCGGGACGGTCCTCCCGGCTCAGGCGCAGATCGAGTTCGCCGCGATCCCGCGTGCGCCCTTCGGGCACGTCGAAGTTCGGCTCAATCCTGCCCCGACCCTTGGCCATGCATCCCGTCTTCGAATGATCCGGACCCGCGCGCGTATCCCTGCGGCGCGGAACGGTTTCCGCACGCTAAATGCGGCGGTTTAAGGGGCCGTTATCGCGGCGCAGCGGTCGATCTCGGGCCGCATGGTCGGGTCAGCCGTCACGGCCCTGTCACCGGATCAGTCCGTCATCCAGTCCCGAGCACATGCCGGGCCTCGTCGAGGAGAACCTGATGCCGGGCGGATTGCGGCCCGGAATCCGGTGTCTCGCGACCCAGGCGCGCGATCCGCGACAGGAACAGGCGGCGGCGCAGCCCGAACCGCCCGATGCTGGCCGCGAAGGCCCGCAGGACGAGCCGGACCGCCTCCGTTCGTTCCCGCTCCCGCACGAGTTCGTCCTTCAGCGCCGCCTCGCGCCGCAGCGCCGCCTCCAGCTCGTCGCGGATGGCCGTGCGGCCCGCTTCGTCGCCGCGCGCCGCGTCAAGCCGGATCCGGCATTCCTGCAGCGCACTGAGCAGGAGCAGTTCCTGCGCGGACGCGTCCCTCATCTCGGCCTCCCTGCGCACCCGCCCGGAGCGAGCGCGGCGCGACGTCCGATCATCCTGCCGGCGATAGCCCACATCGGTCAGGACGACCGCCGATCGCGACGCCATAGCGAGCGCGGCCGCTGGCCGGAAGCCGTCATCCGGATTATCCGGCACGGTGAAGGCGGACACGGGGGAATCGGGGCGTGCGCAAACGGATTATTCTGGCCGTGGGGGCCGTATCGCTCGGATTCGGCCCCATGGCGATTGCCCCGGCCCAAGCCTACCAACTCGATACGGTGAACCTCGTCGGGTGCGCGCAGGAAGGCGGCATCTGCCGAATGCCCTATCCGACCAACGTGTATTACGGCGTTCCCGGCCGGACCAACGGGCGGCCGTTCCCTCAGGGCGGGGCCGTGCCGTGCAACAGCCAGGCCTTCGGTGATCCCGCACCCGGCCAGGCGAAGAGCTGCTGGTACGCGCCGCGCATCACCGCGGGCGGCGCTAACGACCGCGTCGGGAATGACCGCGGCGGCTACGAGCGCGACGGCGTCCGCGACCGCGACCGCCGGGACTATGACGATGAGCCGCGCCGCGACACCTATCGCTACGGCCGCGACTACGATCGGCCGCCGGCGCGGCGTCCTGACGACGAGGATTACGGGCCGTCCCGGCGCCGCTACCGCGCCGATCCGGACGATGAGTGAACTGGGAACATAGCGAGGCAGTCCGCGTCGGTATCCAGCCTGTTAACCGCCCGTCGGCATCGTCCTGGCCGACCGGGTCGAGCCCTGCGGGCTCGCCCGCTCGTTGAATGGGGAGGCTGATGACGGAGAATCGCCGCGGCGCTTTCCGCAAGAACGCCTTCACGTTCGGCACGCTCCTGCTCGCCGAGGGCGAGGTCGGCTGCTTGGTCTGGGACGCCACCGAGACGGGCGCCCAGATCGAGGTGGGAGACGCCGAGATTGTGCCGGAGCGTTTCTCGCTGCGCCTCACCGAGGATGGCGCCGCGCGGCAGGCCGCCGTGGCGTGGCGGCGCGACCGCCGGATCGGCATCGCCTTCGAGAGCTGACGCGCCGCCTCAGGTCGCGTGGAGCGCCGAGCGCGGTCGCGCGCCGGTCTGCGCGAGCCGGAACCGTCCCGGCCTCACGAACAGGAAGCCGAAGCGCGTGCCGCGCACCAGACGCTCGAGGGCGAGCGGCAGCAGCACGGCCGCCGCCATGACGGTGAGGCTCGCGACGCCGATATCGGCAATCGCGCCGGTGCGGACAAGCATCTCCCGCACCGCGGCCATCGGAATCGAGAACGCGAGGTAGATCACGATCGAGCGCTGTCCGCAGGTCCGCAACGCCTCCCTGACCGGGCCTCCGGCCCGGGTGATCAGCGCGGCCGCCACCACGATCGCCAGCGCACCGGCCGCGCCGAGGGCGAGGCTCACGAGCGGCAGGCTGGCAAGGGTCGGATACGCCGGATCGCTCGACGGCGTCAGGGCGAGCCAGCTTTCGACGGCCGCCCAGGCGGCGAGTCCGGCGAGGGCGAGCGCGAGCCGCTCCCGCGCGGCGTCGGCCAGGGCGAAGATCCGGTCGGCGAACAGGTAGCCGGCGACGAAGTAGACGTAGCGGCCGCAGAACTCCTCGATCAGGGTCGAGTCGCTGCGGATGTCGGCGATTTGAAGCAGGGCGGCTCCCGCCAGCAGCGCCAGCCCGGGGGCACGGCGGAGCGCCTTGGTCACCACCGAGAACACGGCCAGCAGGTAGATGAACCAGAGGCTGGAGTAGGGCTCGATGAGACCGTCCGCGAGATGCGCCGCGAAGGCCGCCGGCCCGCCGTCACCGACGATCTTCCCGTAGCGGGCCACCGACTGGATCACGAGCCAGAGCAGGTAGAAGTAGGCGAAGTGGACCACCCGCCGGTCGGAGAAGAGGCGCCAGTCCCGGCCGATGACGCGGCCCATGAACAGGCCGGACAGCAGGAAGAAGTCGGGGATCCGGAACGGCTTCGCGAAGGCGACGACCGGATGCAGGAAGCCCTCTCCGCCCATGGCCTCGCCGGTGCCGGTGACGGAGTGCATCATCACGACCAGCAGGATGCATATGCCCTTCGCGACGTCGACCCAGGCCAGCCGGCCCGCCGTCTCTCCTGCCTGATCCATCGGTCCCGTCCCCCTGGCCGGACCATCCTGCCTCGACAAGGTTGACGGGATCGCGCCGGGCGTCGGACGACCTGCCGACGTGCCCAATGCCAGGTAAACGCCGGCCGTCAGCCGGCTGCCCGTGCCGCCTGCCGATACTCGCTCGGCGTCATGCCGAAGCGGGCCCTGAACCGGCGGGAAAAGTGGGCTTGGCTGACGAAACCGCAGCCGTAGGCGATCGTACCGACGGCCATGTGGGCCCGCCCCGGATCCGTCAGACGCAGGGCGGCGGTTTCGAGACGCCGCTGCCAGATCCAGTCGGCGACGTGCTGGCCGCGCTCCTGGAACAGCTCCTGCAGCCACCGGAGCGAGATGCCCAGCGCGGCCGCGAGCTGCGGTGGGTCCAGCGCCGGATCGAAGAGGTTGGCCTCGACATAGGCCTTGGCCCGCTGGACGATGACGGTGCCGTGCAGCGATTTCGGAACGTCGCGGGCCAGACCGTCGGCGATGCTTGCCACGATGAGATCGACGCCGATCGAGGCCATGCGCGCCGCCGTAGCCGGCAGGAGTCCCTCGTGCGTGCGGACCAGTTCGGTGAAGAAGGTGCTGACCAAGGCCGTGCTCGGGCGATCGGCGCCGAAGGCGAGGACCGTGTAGTTGCGCGCCGAGCCGAGCGCGCCTTCCAGCCGGGCGCGCGGAACCTCAATCAGAAGGGACTGGGTCGGCACGGGGTATTCCAGGACGGCCGGCTGCGCGCGGTCGACCACCACCATGTCGCCGACCTTCTGGATCAGGGCGCGGTCGTGCTGCGCGGTGGCGGCGCTGCCCGAGAGTCGCAGCGTGACCGACAGGGTATGCTGCTTGCTGTGCCGGCGAATGCTTCCCGGCGTGAATTCGGTCCGGAGGGTCCCGAACGTCGATCGCGTGATTAAAAGACCGCCGATATCGGCCGCCTCAAGCGACCCCTCGAACACCGAATCCCCGATTTTTCTCGCCTCGCTCGGGACGAGCCGCTCGTACGAGACATCGCGCCAGACGTCGAACTTCTTGCGCGATGCAATGCCGGAGGTCGAGATCAGAGAGCGCATCGACGCGTCGACTGGCGAAAACTGGCCGCGACTCTAGGCGCCACACCGGACCGGCTCAAGATCGGTCGCGCAATCGTCAGGGCAGGCGCATCTGAGGGGCGTGCCGCCCATCCCGGGTCTTCGATCAGGTCCGGCGCTTGGCCCCGCGCCGCTCGCGGGTCATGCGCGTGGCGGTGTGAAAATCGTTGGGTTTCCCGCGAACCCAGGCGAGGAAGCGGGCGATCTCAGGATCCGACCGCAAGGCCTCCACGTCGGCGAGCCGCTTGGCGATCTCGGCCTCGCTGTAGCGGGCATGGATCGCCGAATGGCAGATCTGGTGCAGCCGGACCGTCCCGCGATGCGTGCCGCCCTTCAGCTTCGGCGTCAGGTGATGGAGGCTGGAGCGCGCACGGGGCGGGATCGGCCGCTCGCAGAGCGGACAGACCGGGTCGACCCGCGCCGCGGCGCCGTGCGTCTCGGGGTCATCGGCGCTCCAGCGCCGGGCGCGCCGGCCGACCATCCGCCTCCTCCTCGTTCCATCGTCACCGCACCGCCGCGTCGGCCCCGGTGCAGGCCGCGTCCAAGCCGCCGCGGAACAGCGCCTCGGCGTCGTGATCCCGGACGCCCAGGATGGAGACGTGGTCGCCCGGGATGACTTCGAACCGCGCCCGAGGTCCCGCGGCCCGGGACAGCGCCAGGGCGAGCTTGGCCGGGACAATCCCATCATCGCGGCCCTGGATGATCAGGACGGGGGCGGCTCCGGCGCGGATGCGCCGGTCCGAGCGGTAGGTGTCGCGCAGGAACCAGGACGGGACCAGCGGGACATGCAGCCGCACCACGTGGGTCATCGAGTCGAACGGCGCCTCCAGGTAGAGGCCGATGGCGGGCACGCGCTCGGCCACCGCGATCGCGACGGCAGCGCCCAGGGAATGACCGTGCACCAGGATCGGCGAGCCCGGCGCGCGCTCCGCGGCGGCGGCGACGGCGGCCAGGCCGTCGCGGATCAGGCCGTCCTCGCTGGGCATTCCGGTCGACCCGGGGTAGCCGCGATAGGCCGGCGCCAGCACGCCCCAGCCGCCCGCGCGCCAGGGGCCCGCGGCGAAGCGTTCCGCGTGCGGCTCGGGGTAAGAGCCGTTGCCGTGGAAGCTGACGACGACCGCGCAGCCCGGGGCCGGCGGTCGCCACAGGGCGTGCAGCCGCTCCCGATCCTCTGTGACGACGGTGATCGCCGCGACCCCCTCGGGCGTGGGCAGATTCACAGGCGCTCGAAAAGCGCCCGGGTAGAGGAATCGGCGCTGGTTGAGCGCCAGTACGGCCAGGGCCGCGCCGTAGACCAGTCCGATCGCGAGGCCGAGGCCGATCAGGAGACGCATATCGGGCAGGCGGCGGCGACCGGGCGACGGATGGATCGGATCTTTCCTCTACGATCCGGGCCCCGCATTGACAAAGGCTTCTCCGGGCCCGAATCTTGAACCGTTCCGAGGGGGGCCCCGCAGGGGGCTGAGATTGGGCACGCTGCCCTGACCCTTGAACCTGATCCGGCTCATACCGGCGGAGGGACGGGAACCTGCGGTCGCACGCGTGCAGCCGGATCTCATCTCACCCATCGCGTGGACCGGACCGCTCCAGAACGAGGAGAGGCCCACGATGAACGCACCCGTTCTCCCCAAGGACGTGAAAGGCAGCCCCGAGGCCGTGACCACCGGTCCGGTCACAGGATCGCGCAAGGTCTACGCGAGCCCGGCCGGCCGGCCGGATATCCGCGTACCCTACCGCGAGATCGCCCTCTCCGATCCCAAGGAGGCGCCGGTGCGGGTCTACGACCCGTCGGGCCCCTATACCGAGACCGACGCGCGCATCGACCTCAATGCCGGTCTGCCGGGCGTGCGTGAGCCCTGGCTCGCGGGCCGTGGCTACGCGTCTGTCGAGCCCAGGGCGGTGAAGCCCGAGGACAACGGCTTCGCCGGCGACAAGCTCGTGGCCCCCTGCCCCGCCGAGCGGACCATCCGCAAGGCGGCCCCCGGCCAGATGGTGACGCAGTACGAGTTCGCCCGCGCCGGGATCATCACCGAGGAGATGATCTACGTCGCCCACCGGGAGAACGCCTGCCGCGAGCAGATGCTGGAGGGCGCGGAGGCGGCTCTCGCCGACGGCCAGAGCTTCGGGGCGTCGGTGCCGCCGTTCATCACCCCCGACTTCGTCCGCGAGGAGATCGCCCGCGGCCGCGCGATCATTCCGGCCAACATCAACCACACCGAGCTGGAGCCGATGGCGATCGGCCGGAACTTCCTGGTCAAGATCAACGCCAACATCGGCAACTCCGCGGTGACGTCGTCCGCGGCCGAAGAGGTGGAAAAGCTGGTCTGGTCGATCCGCTGGGGCGCCGACACGGTCATGGACCTGTCCACCGGCCGCAACATCCACAACATCCGCTCGTGGATCATCCGCAACAGCCCGGTCCCGATCGGCACGGTGCCAATCTACCAGGCCCTGGAGAAGGTCGGCGGCGACCCGCTCAAGCTCGACTGGGAAGTGTTCAAGGACACCCTCATCGAGCAGGCCGAGCAGGGCATCGACTACTTCACCATCCATGCCGGCGTGCGGCTCGCGCACGTTCCGCTGACCGCGCGGCGCGTCACCGGCATCGTCTCGCGCGGCGGCTCGATCATGGCCCGCTGGTGCCTCGCCGGGCACCGGGAATCATTCCTCTACGAGCGGTTCGACGAGATCTGCGACATCATGCGGGCCTACGACGTGTCGTTTTCGCTCGGCGACGGCCTGCGCCCCGGCTCGATCGCCGATGCCAACGACGCCGCGCAATTCGGCGAGCTGGAGACGCTGGGCGAACTGACCAAGATCGCCTGGGACAAGGGCTGCCAGGTGATGATCGAGGGCCCCGGCCACGTGCCGATGCACAAGATCAAGGTCAACATGGAGAAGCAGCTGAAGGAGTGCGGCGAGGCGCCGTTCTACACCCTCGGCCCGCTGACCACCGACATCGCTCCGGGCTACGACCACATCACCTCGGGCATCGGCGCCGCGATGATCGGCTGGTTCGGCACCGCGATGCTCTGCTACGTCACGCCGAAGGAGCATCTCGGCCTGCCCGACCGGGACGACGTGAAGACCGGCGTCATCACCTACAAGATCGCCGCCCACGCCGCCGATCTCGCCAAGGGGCACCCGGCCGCGCAGCTCCGCGACGACGCGCTGAGCCGCGCCCGGTTCGATTTCCGCTGGGAGGACCAGTTCAACCTCGGCCTCGATCCGGACACGGCCCGGCGCTTCCACGACGAGACGCTGCCGAAGGACGCCCACAAGGTCGCGCATTTCTGCTCGATGTGCGGGCCGAAGTTCTGCTCCATGAAGATCACGCAGGATCTCCGCGCCGAGGTGCTGGCGATGGAGGAGGCCGGCGAGGTCGTGGGCGCATCGCCCGCCATGTCGAAGGCGGAGGCCGAGGCCGGGATGCGGGCGAAGTCGCAGGAATTCCTCGCCGAGGGCGGAAAGCTCTACGTCGACGCCGCGGAATGAACGACGGCCGCACCCGGGTCTCTCACGACCCGGGCGCGTCTGCCTCGCCGCATTGGCTTCTTATCGAGCAGCCCCACGATCCGGCGGCGCGATCCCATCCTCACGGGTGCGGCGAAGGCATTTTCGGACCTGCGGCCTTCGCGCACGCTGCGCCGCCCGATCACTCCGCTGGGATCACAACGACGGCAGCCCGCGCAGTTCACCCGCAGCCGCAGCGGTTTTCCGCTGCCGGGCGGCCTGCCTGTCGTGCCTGAACGGACAGCAAAAGCGCCGCGCATTTGTGGCCGCGCGCTAACGCAATCTTCATCGCAGGCGCGAACGGCGCTGCGCAAGCGGTGGATGAGCGGCCACCGTTAAGGGACGCTTAGGCGGCATCCCGGCTGAATCCTTCGATCACAGGATCGCAGGAGATCAGCCATGGAGATCCGCCCGCTCAGCACCCCGACGCCCGGCCCGCAGGGTATCGACGCGCTCGGAGCGACCGCCGCCTCCGCGGCGACGCAGGAGGCACCCGAGCCCACGTCGGCCGCGCTCGAACCGGCCGTGAAGCTCGACATCGGCGCGCCCCAGAGCAAGGCGCGCTTCATCCAGGATCCCGACACGAGCGCGATCGTCTTCCAGGTCGTGGATTCGTCCTCCGGCACCGTGCTGGAGCAGCTGCCAAGCGAGACGGCCATGCGCAACCGCGCCTACGATGCCGCGCGCGAGACACGTGGGTCGCAGGCCGGCAGCCTGTCCCGGGTGGCCTGAGCCGCCTTCAGGCCCGCAGGCGGCGGGGGGCCGCATCCGGTGCAGGTTGCCCGAGGCCGAACGGCGCGAGCGGCAGGATCGTCACGGGCTCGTTCCGCCGCGCGACCACGACGCTGTTCTCCGCCACCGCGGTCCATGTGCCGTGGTCGCGATCGAGTGGCTCGGACGCGATGACCACACCGCCCTCCGAAGCGCGATAATAGAGCGAGTTGGCCTTGTCGTTGGCCGCATAGCGGAATGCGTAGAGGTCCCGCCCGTCGGCGAGGGCGGCGGTGAACCGGAACGGATGCTCCCCCGCGAGCTCGGTGAGGCGCTTGAGCGCCCGCGTCGTCGCCTCCACGGGATCGCGCCGCGGACCGTCGCCCATCAGGCCGCAGCCGAGAAGCCCGAGAAAGATCGCTTCGGAATCTGTCGTTCCGGCCCGCGACGGGTAGAGCTCGTCGGGGATCATCGCTTCGACGGGCCGGCGCAGGCGGCTCCAGTCGCCGATATAGCCGTTGTGCATGAACAGCCAGGGACCGCACGCGAAGGGGTGGCAGTTCGGCCGGGTGATCGGCGTGCCCGTCGCGGCCCGCACATGCGCGAAGAACAGATGCGAGTGCAGGTGCCGGCACAGGTAGCGCAGGTTATCGTCGGACCACGCGGGCTGCACCTCGCGATAGCGGCCGGGCTCGGGGTGGTCGCCGTACCAGCCGAGCCCGAAGCCGTCGCCATTTGTGGCCGCGGTCGATTCGAGGGCGTGGATACTCTGCGACACGAGGCTGTGAGACGGCTCGGTGACGTAGTGCTCCAGCGGGATGGTGCGTCCCGCGTAGGCGATCCAGCGGCACATCGACAGGCTTCTCCGGGTGTCGGTCGCGGGTCTGATCCGGGACGATCGTGGACAAAGCGCGGCACCTTGAGCGCCGCGTCGATCACGATCCCTCGCGAGAGCCGTGCCGCCACCGGGTCGTCAGACGCTGTGCGTCTGCAGCCAGCTCTCCAGCAGGGCAACCTGCCAGAGCTTGGAATTGCCCTTTGGCGTGAGGGTTCCGTCCGGATCCGCGAGCAGGTGGTCGACGTAGCGGCGGTTGAAGATGCCGCGGGCACGCGCCTCCGGCCGGTCGAGCACGTCCCGAACGAAATCGAGGAAGGGCCCGCGGATGTGCTTCAGGGCCGGGACCGGGAAGTAACCCTTCTTCCGGTCGATCACCTCGGCCGGGACGACCGCCCGCGCCGCCTCTTTCAGGATGTACTTGCCGCCGTCTCGGACCTTCAGCTCCGCCGGAATACGGGCCGCGAGTTCCAGGAGGTCGTGGTCCAGGAACGGCACCCGCGCTTCGAGACCGCAGGCCATCGTCATGTTGTCGACGCGCTTCACCGGGTCATCGACCATCATGATCTGCTGATCGAGCTGAAGCGTCTTGTCGATGGCGCCCGCGCTCATGGAGGTCGAGAAGAAATCGACGAGATAGTCGGTGCTGTAGTCGCCGCTCACCATGTCGGGCGCCAGCGCCTCGCGCATCTCGGCGTGGTCCCGGTCGAAATAGGCCTTGGCGTAATCCGCGACCGGATCGGTCGAGCCCATCAGCTTCGGATACCAGTGGTAGCCGCCGAACACCTCGTCGGCCCCCTGCCCGCTCTGGATCACCGTGACGTGCTTGGCGACCTCCTGCGACAGGAGCAGGAACGCCACCGCGTCGTGACTCATCTGCGGCTCGGACATGGCGGCGATCGCCGCGGGCAGCGCCTCCAGGGTGCGGGATCCGTCAACGGCCAGCTTGGTGTGGTCGGTCTCGAACGTGCGCGCGATGATGTCCGAATACTTGAACTCATCGCCCTCGACGCCGTTGACCGCGTCGAATCCCACCGAGAAGGTTTTCAGGCCCGCCTGGCCCTTGCGGGCGAGCAGTGCCACCAGGATCGAGCTGTCGAGCCCGCCCGACAGCAGGACGCCGGTCGGCACGTCGGCGACCTGCCGGCGCTCCACCGCGGTGCCGAGGGTCTCCAGCACGGCCTCGCGCCAATCCGCCTCGGTCATTCCACGATCGTCCGCGCGCGGTCCGATCGTCACCGTCCAGTAGATCTCCTCGCGGCGCGTCCCATCCGCCTCAAGGGTGAGGATGGTCGCCGGTGCGAGTTTCCGCACGCCCTTGAGAATGGTCAGCGGCGCGGGCACGCCCGCGTGCCAGCTCATGTAGTGGTGCAGCGCGGCCGGATCGATCGCCGTGTCGACGCCGCCGGCCGCCAGCAGGGCCGGCAGCGAGGACGCGAAGCGGAAGCGGCCCGGCGTCGCGCTGTAATAGAGCGGCTTCACTCCGAGCCGGTCGCGGGCCAGCACGACGCGGCCCGAATCGCGCTCGAGGATCGCGAAGGCGAACATCCCGTAGAAGCGCTCGACGCAGGCCTTTCCCCAGGCGTGATAGGCCTTCAGAACGACTTCCGTGTCGCTGGTCGAGAAGAAGGCATAGCCCTTCGCCTCCAACTCCGAGCGGAGCGTGCGGAAATTGTAGATGCAGCCGTTGAAGACGATGGCGAGGCCGAGCGCCGGATCGACCATCGGCTGCTGACCGGCCTCGGACAGATCGATGATCTTGAGCCGACGGTGCCCGAAGACGACCCGGCCCGCGCCGAACAGACCCTCGCCGTCCGGTCCGCGCGGGCGAAGGCTTCCCATCATGGCCGCCACGGCAGCGGGGTTGGCTGGTCCGTCGAAGCTGATGTCGCCGCATATCCCGCACATCGTCGATGCAATTCTCCGTCCAGGTCGCGACGCTCCCAGGGAGCGCAACGGTCCGGCGACCCTGGCGTTCCGCGGCGGCCGGAGTCCTCGATCGGCTGTGCGGAGGGGCACCTTTCGCCACTCGGTGCCTGCCTCGCATCGTTCGGGCCATACGCACATCAGGAGGCGCGCCGCCGTCGCACCGATCGGAACACCGTCCTGGCGACGGATTGCAAGGTCTGGAACCTGCGGGCCGTCCTGCGCGGTTGACCCGTCTCGTTCGTCGGGTCTGCACTGGCGAATGCGCCACCTCGGCGTGCAAGCAGGATCCCACGCGCCATGATCGACCTGTATGCCTGGAACACGCCCAACGGACGCAAGATCAGCGTGGCGTTGGAGGAGATGTCCCTGGCCTACCGGGTCAAGCCGGTGGACATCACCCAGGGGCAGCAGCACGAACCCGACTTCCTCGCCATCAGTCCGAACAACCGCATCCCGGCGATCGTGGACCCCGAGGGGCCGGATGGCGCGCCCATCTCGGTCTTCGAATCCGGGGCCATCCTTCTGTATCTCGCGGAGAAGACGGGCCACTTCCTTCCGGAGGATCGGCGGCTTCGCGTCGCGGTGCTCGAATGGCTGATGTGGCAGATGGGCGGCTTCGGGCCGATGCCCGGTCAGGTCCACCATTTCCTCAACGTGGCCGAGAAGGACCGTGCCTACGGGCTCGCGCGCTATCTGGCCGAGACGCGGCGACTCTACGGTGTGCTTGATCGCCGTCTCGCTCAGGTCGAGTATGTGGCGGGTCCGCTGTCCGTCGCGGACTTTGCGATTCTCGGCTGGGCGTGGCGGCACGAACGCCATCAGGTGGATCTGGCCGATTACCCGCACGTCGCGCGCTGGTATCGCACGCTGATGGATCGACCGGCTGTTCAGCGAGGCTTTGCCGTGGCCCTGGACTGAGCGAGGATCCGGTGACCGGCGGGACGATCATCAACGAACCGCCGGCGCGGGCCGCCGACGCGGGGCCGGAGCTTCAAATCTGCCGTCAAACAGCGCGGGCCGCGCTGACGGGCGTTGACTCGGACGCCGCAAGCCGTTCAAAACCCTTTCCGACGCGGGCGTAGTTCAGTGGTAGAACGTCAGCTTCCCAAGCTGAATGTCGTCGGTTCGATCCCGATCGCCCGCTCCATACAACCGTCTGCAGACACTGATTTTTGTCGTTGCACCAACGGCCGAGGTGATCACCAGGGTGGTCCCGGCCGTGCTGAGAACATAGCGTTTTATCCGCGTCATGACCTCGGATCCTCCGCAGCCGAGCGAGGTGGGCTGCGATTGTAGGCGGATAAGGTCAGAGGCCGCTTCGAGCGAGCTAACTCCTGCCGAGAGTGGACGAGTCCGATGATCGGGCCGTCCATGCAGCAAGTGGACAGGCCGCTTCGCGCCAATGTCGTAAAACATTCGCGGTTGGCCTGGATCGAGGGAACGGCTTCAGCGGCCGGCCGGCCGCGCAGCGACGCGCAGATAGGTGGAGATGATCTTGCCGCCCGCGCGAACCGTGCCACCGAGGGACCCGGCCACCTTCGAGGTGCCGCCCAGGCGGCGGCGATAGGGCACCGGAACCTCGAGGATACGCAGGCCTGCCCGGGCGGCCTGCATCTGCATCTCGATGTTCCAGCCATAGGTCGGCTCGCGCAGGCGGAGGCGGTCGAGAGCCGATCGGTCGATGGCGCGGAAGGCGCACATGTCGGTATAGCGGACGCCGTAGCGCAGACCGATGCCGAGCCCGGCGAGCCGACCCGCCAGCACCTGATGCCACAGCATCGAACCGGGCTCCCGCGTCCCGCGGGTGCGCGAGGCAAGGACGAAGTCGTACGATCCCGCGAGCACCGGGCCTGCGATGTCCCCAATCAGGTCTCCGCGGTCGGCACCGTCGCCGTCGAGGTAGACGATGACGCGGCTGTCCGCTTTGGCGGCGGCGGCACCCGCCGCACAGGCTCGCCCGTAACCGCGCCCGGCATCGATGACACGGGCGCCGGCGTATCGTGCCGCGTCCTGCGTCCCGTCGGCAGAGCCGCCGTCGGATACGATGACGTCGCCCGCATAGACCGCGGGCAGCTCCCGGATCGCCGCGGCGATCGTCGCCACCTCGTTCAGCGTCGGGATCACGACGCTGACCGGGTATATCGTGGCCGCCGGCATCGATCCCGTTGCCACCCTAGAGGCTCCACCGCAGGCCGCAGTTCTGGCACGGGGCCGGCGGCGCGTCGGAGAGGAGCGCGGTGCGGAAGTCGCGGTAGGCGGTCCCGTTCCAGATCTGCCGGAGCGTCGCCTGCGTCGCGTCGCCCAGCGTATAGTTGGAATAGCCGCGCACCGAGAACGGCGCGATGCAGCAGGGCAGCGCCCGTCCGTGGGCGGTGAAGTACATCAGCGACCAGGGCCGGCGACACGTCGCCCAGGCGCGATCCTCCTGCCGCTTGAGGCTGAGCCCCGGCTCGGTCGCGCCCGAGGCGTCCAGCGTCACGCCGAGCGCCCGCCCGATCGCCTCGGCCTCGGTGATCGCCGCGGCCTCGGCGGCCTGCGTGCTCTCGAAGAGCGACAGGTCGGCTCGGGCCATGCCGTACCCGGCCTCGTCGAAGACGAGGCGCTGCAAATGCACCTCGGTCACGCCCATCTCGGCCGCCAGTCGCACGAAGGCCGGGAGCTGGTCCACGGTCTCCTTGAGACCCGTGAGCCAGAGCGAGACGCGGGGCGTCGTGGCACCGATCGCGTTCTGGAACGCGACGAACTTGCCGACGTCGCGCACGATCCGGTCGAAGAAGTCCTTGCCGCGCACCCTGCGGTACGAGGCCCGGTCGGCGGCGTCGAGGGAGACGCGCAGCTCGTCGAGCCCGGTGTCGATCAGCGCCCGGAAGCGCCTCGGCTGCATCAGGGTGCCGTTGGTGTTGAACAGGACGTAGGTGCCGCGGTCCTTCAGATAGCGGACCATCCGCGGAAGGTCCCTGACGAGCATCGGCTCGCCCACTCCGTGGAGCACGACCCGGGCGACATTCGGCACTTGGTCGACGATCCGGGTGAACAGCGCCCAGCTCATGTCGGCCGGCGGCTCCAGGGTCTCGAAGGTGCGCGGGCAGGTCTCGCACAGCAGGTTGCAGCGGTTCGTGACCTCCAGATAGAGGCAAACGGGGAGCGCCTCGGCGGTCTCGGTGCGGCGGGCGTCGACCGCCTCGAAGTAGCGGCGCGGGTCCGTCGGGGCGGCCGAAGCGGTCATCGGGCAGCTCCGTGCACGGGGATCGGGACGGTGCGGCGGCTCCGCCAGGATGCGCCGGCCGCCAGAAGGAGCGCCGGGACGAATACCAGCGCCGGCCAGAGGAAGCGGTCGTTGAACGGGTCGATCAGGAACAGGATCGGTGCCGAGCCCATCCAGATGATCGCCGGGATCGGCGCCACCACCGCGGGGAGGCTGATCCACGGGCAATACCAAGCATAGTGCGGACTCGCCGCGCAGGTGGTGAGGGCGGCGAGCAGGGCCGTGTCCCGGCAGAGCGTGACGGCGTCGGGGGCGGCCTGCCGATCCCTTCGGAACGCGATGCCGAGCGCGAGTGTGGCGAGGCCCACGGCCGCGAACGCGAGATAAGGCAGCCGCAGCGATGCGGGTGGCACACCGAGATGTCCGAGGCCGGCGAGCAGCCAGTAGCCGATGCCGGTGTCGTAGCCCTCCTCAGCGCCGTAGCCGGCGAAGAAGCTGAACACGTCGTGGCCGGCGCCAAGATAGGGGAGATACAGGAGCGCGATCACCGCGAGGCCCGCCAGCGCCGGCCCGAGCAATGTCCCGCCGCGCACGAAGGCGGGCGCCACAGCGATCGGCAGCACCTTCACGAGCGTCGCGGCGGCCAGGGCCGCCCCCGCGAGGGTGTCGCGATGTCGGGCGCGCAGCCACAGGGCGAGGCCGAGCAGCCCGATGCCGACGGCATCGACGTGCCCGTCGCACGCGAAGGACCACAGGGCCAGCGGATTCCAGGCATAGATGAGGATCCGCTCCGGGGGCAGGCCGGCGATCCGCAGCACGCCGAGCAGGGCCAGCACGCCGAGCGCCTCGAAGGCCAGCATCGCGAGCTTCATCGCCACGACCGTGTCGGAGATCCGGCCCACCGCCGCGAACACGACCTGCGCGGCGGGGGGATAGATGGTCCGAGCATAGTCCCGCCGGTTGATCAGGGGATAGACCGCCGCGTCGCGCAGGGGCGCCAGCGCCGGATCGGCGGGAATGAAGCGGTAGGGGTTGGTCCCGGCGGCCTGCACGCGGCCATCCCAGACGTAGCGGTAGATGTCGCTCGACAGGAACGGCGGCGCCGGCAGCAGCGCGGCCCGCATCGCCGCGGCGAGGCCGAGCACGAGCCACAGGGCCCGGCCCGGCAGGCGCTCCCGCAGGATCAGCCGCACGGCCAGGACATAGGGGATGAGCCCGGCCGCCACGACGGCGACGAACAGGTTGGCGCGCGTCGCGGAGCCGACCGTGTCCGCGCCGGGCACATGGATCGCCAGCGCGCCGATCTCGATCGTCGCGAGGGCGAAGCCCAGCCACGCGAGCCGCTGCGCAGGCGGCGCCAGCCCCCGGTTCACGCGGACGCGTCCGCAAGGGGCGCAGCGACGTCGAGCGCCGCGAGGGTGGCGCGTGTCTCGGGCGCGGGATAGCCGTCGCGCCCGGCGACGAGGCGCGCCAGGGCGGTCGCGTCGTCCACGTCGTACCAGGGATCGAGCTCGACGAGCTCGAGTCCGGCTTCCCGCACCCGCGCGCGGGTGGTGGCCGCGACCGTGTCGCTGCTCCAGGCGATCTCGGCGAAGGGGCGCGCATGGGCGCGCTTCAGGCCGAGAAGGTAATAGCCGCCATCCTCGCAGGCGCCCAGGACGGCCCTGTCGCCCGGCGCCAGGAGGATATCGGCCGCCGCCGTCAGGATCCGGGTCGGAAGGGTCGGCGTGTCCGAGGACAGGACACAGGCCGCCGCATGGCCGCGCGCGAGCAGCGCCGCGATCGCCTGGAACAGGCAGCGACCGAAGCCCTCCACGCCCGCGGGCACCGGAATGTGCCCGTCGGCCAGCAGCAGCGCGGTTCCCTGGGCGAGGTGGGGCGTGATCTGCGTCTCCGTGCCTGTCGGCGCATAGGCGGCGTAGGCGACGATCGGCGCGTTCGCGCAGGCGGCGCGCAGGCTCTCGGTCGTGTCGCGCAGGAACGCCGCGCTGAGCCGGGCCGCCTGGTCCGGCGTGAGCGGCGGGCACAGGCGCGTCTTCGACCGGCCGCTCTGCGGGGCCTTCGCCATGACCGCGATGGCGCAGGTCGACGCCGCGTCGGTGGCGCGCATGTCTGCCCCGCCGGACCGCGTCACGTCGCCAGCCGGATGAAGGCGCCGGTCACGCCATCCGTCATGTCGGGCGGATGGCTCCGGCGGAGCGTCGCGTCGAGGCCGAGACTGCGCCCGGCCGCCAGAAGGGCGAACAACCCCATCAACAGCATGAGGAAGACGTACGCCCAGGGCCATTCCTGGGTGTTGCGGTAGAGCCCGAGCCAGAGCTGCGCCACGAACAGCACGCCCACCGTGCCCGCCAGACGCACGCCGAGCCCGAGGATCATCGAGGCTGCGAAGGCGAACTCCGTTACCAGCACCACGACGTTCAGGATCAGGAAATTCGGGGCCGGCAGAGCCAGCGCCGCGATCAGATCCGCGTGGACCGCGAAGGCCGCGTCCTTGGTCTCGAGGCCGGTCCAGTAATGCAGGCCGTTCCCGGTCGATATGGGAAGCTTCCAGAACAGGTTCTGGAACCACATCAGGCCGACGAGGAACCGGGCCACGAACAGCCCGAGGTCGCGGCCGGTGCGCTGCGCAGGGTCCGCCGCCCAGGCGTAGGCGGCGGCGAGGAGGCCGCCGAGCACGAGGGCCGCCAGCAGCGCCATCGCGACCCAGCGCCACGGCCCCAAGGCGACCTGATCACCCTGCGTCGCCGCCAGGAAAGCCAAGGTATCCGAGATGGGATCAGTGCGCATGCGTCGCCTCGGCGATCCGGGGCGGCCGGTCTCGCTGTTTCGGGAGAGACCCAAAGCCCGCCGCGACACCATTCGCGCCGCACGGGCCGTGGTTACGGGCACAGGATAGCGTAGGTTGCGTCGGTGACATCAGTCATCGCGCCGGAATCGGAGTGACCATCCTGTCACCGGGATGGCCCTTCGCGCGAATGGTCAGGTGGCGCCGGGCCGGCGACCCGCCTGCGGACGCCTTCGAGGGGTTGAGAGATGAGCGACGAGTCGAGTGCCCTCGCGGGAGCGGACCGCGGCTTTTCTCTGGGCCTCGGCCTGACGAACGAGTGCAACCTCGCCTGCGCCTTCTGCTACCGCGATGAGGGCCGGGTCGATCGCCTCGCGCCCGAGCAGGTGCGCGCCGTGCTCGACCGGCTGCCCGTGCGCTCGGTCAACCTCGGTACCGGCGAGAACGGCATGCACCCGCGCTTCGCGGAGGTGCTCGCCCTTCTGGCGGACGAGCCGATCAAGCTCACCATCACGTCGAACGGCCACTCGATCGCGGTGATCGGCGACGCGCAGGTCCGGGCGTTCGCCGATGTGGAGCTCTCGATCGATTACCCGACCCGCGAAGAGCAGGACGGGCAGCGCGGCGCCGGCAATTGGGACCTCGTGATGGAGCAGGCGGCGCGCTGCCGCCGGCTCGGCGTCGGCGTGACCTTCATCGCTGTGATGATGCGCTCCAACTTCGATCGCCTGCACGAGATCGCGCGGATCGCGGCCCGTTTCGACGCGCCCCTGCGGATCAATGTCTATCAGGCCGTCCGGACGGACGCCTTCGCCCTCACCTATGAGGAGTACTGGACCGGATTCGAGCGCCTCTTCGCGGAGACCGACGCGATCGCGGTCGGCGAGCCGCTGGTGCGGGCCATGGCGGGCTTGCCCGCCCGCAGGGGCGGCTGCGGCACCGGCACCGTGCGGGTCACGCCGCGCGGCACGGTCAAGCCCTGCGTGTATTGGGACGGGACCGGGCAGAGCCTCGAAGCCCTGGTCTCGGCGGGCGCGGCGATCGTCGAGACCGAGCCTTTCGTCGCGGCGCGATCGCTGCCCGCGCCCTGCAGCGGCTGCGCCCACGAAGCCGCCTGCCACGGGGGCTGCGCCGGTCGGCGGCGCCTGATGGGCCGGCTCGACGCGCCGGATCCCTATTGCCCTGTCATGCGCGGCGAGAACCGCCCGCTCACCGTGCGGATGGCCGCCGCCCGGGACCTCCCGAAGCTCGAGAGTGCCTGCACCACGATCGTCCAGGCACGCAGCGCGCCTTGACGCGTTCCGGAGGAGGCGCTCAGCGCCCGTCGGCGGCGGTCGCGCCGCATCATGCCGCCGCGATCGAGCGTATTGACCTGACCGGTATTTCGAACCGGGCCGGCTGTGAGGCTACCGCATCGGAGAGCGCCCATCGTGGGTCTGAGCCTGCACCAAGTCGAAGCGTCAGACGTGGTTGCGATGGAACGGTCGCAACCGCACACACGAACCGTGCTTCAGCCAGAGGCGGCTGCGGCATCTATGTCGGCTGGGAACCGTCAGCCCATCGCGACGCCGGATGCTCTCCTCTGAGGGTCTCGAAGATCAGGCCCGATCCGTGCCGGCTTGCCAGTCGACTGCCTGCAGCGAAGCGATGACGGTCTGTGGCGGCCCCTTCCCGGCGCGCAGCGGCATGGACGGGGATCCAGGCGGCTCGGCTTGAGGGGTGCCCTCGTCGGTGCGTGCGTTCGACCGAAGGGCCTCGCCTACGGTGGCATGCCTGCGTTTATCTCGTCCCGTCGGATCCACTCGACCAACAGCACGTAGCCGGTTGCCAGCAGGACCGGCCCGACGAAGAGACCGAGAAGGCCGTGAGCGATCAGGCCGCCTATGACGCCGGTCAAAATGACCGGCATGGGCACTTGCATGCCGCGTCCGAGCAGGAACGGTTTGAGGATGTTGTCGCTGAGCCCGGCACCGATGGTCCAGGCGAGGAAGATGACCGCCGGTCGTGTCGCTTCCGTCGCGAAGACATAGGCGATGATCGGCAGGGTCAGGAGAAGTGCCGGCACCTGCACGATGCAGAGGAAAAACGTCGCGAGCGTCAAAAGACCAGCGGCTGGAAGTCCGACGGCAAAGAAACCCGCGCCGAGCAGCAACGCCTGGATCACCGCGACGCCGACGATGCCCAGCGCGACGCTGCGGATCGTCGCGACGATCAAGGCTGCGAGCTGAGAACCTCGCGCCTCGTTACCGGTGGTGCGGGACAGGAATGTCCGCGAGAACTTGGCTGCACTCTCGCCATACGCGATGACCACGGCCGCAATCGCGAACGAGAGAACGAAAGAGATTTCGCTGGTCGCCAAGCCCCGCACGGCCGAGAGAAGCCAGGCCACGGGTCTCTTGAGCATTGAACCGTATCGCGCGAGAGCCAGAGGTGCGTTGGCGGCAGCGAGCGCCCATGCTTCTGCCAATCTCGGACCGACGAGCGGTGCGCGGGCGACCCAGTTCGGGGGCGGCGGCAGGGCCAGCGTCTGATTCTGAACGTCCGACAGGAACGTGTAGATCGTCGATCCGGCCGACGTCACCACCGCGATCGTGGGAACGGTGATGATGGTCCCACCGACGAACCCGATCAGCAGGGCTGACCAACGGTCGCCGATCCGGCTGAGCAGGCGCGCATGCAGCGGATATAGCATGACGGACAGGATCGCTGACCAGATCAGGACTTCGTGCAGCGGAAAGATGATGCGGCCACATGCATAGACCAGCGCTGCCGCCAGTCCGATCCGGATCGCGGCTTCGACCACCGTGGCCCGTGCGTCTTCGCGATCACGGCCGGGCACACGCGAGTCCCTGTCGTCCTGCCCGATGATGCGGCCCGGTGGGGCGCCGGAATTCCGCTCGACGAGCACGGGGTGAGGAGTCTCGAACATAGCTGTCCAGGCCGAGTATGTCGGTCGGCTTCAGCGACAACGGCAGGAGACCTCAGCCGGCGATCGAGGGGGCGTGCTCAGATCAGCTTCCGACCTTGTTCCCGCGCGAGCGTAGCCACGATCCCTATCATCGAACCACGGACGAGATCGTCTTTGCGCTAGCTCAACATCTCGCGCGCGACAGGCCCTTCACCAGATTTCATCAGTCGATCGGCAGCGACGGGAACTCTGATGTGTCCCGTTCGATCAAGCGTAAGTTCTCAGAACCGGAAAAATTGCGGTCCGCAGCCTCACGAGGAGACCGAGGCTTGGCCATGAACCGCTTGCTCACGCTCTCGCTGGCTGCCCTTCTGACCGCCGGCCTCGGCCCGTCGGTTCGCGGCGAGGGTGAGCCGAACGCGGCCTTGGCGGTCGGAACCGTCACGGCGCAGCTCAAGGCCTTGGACAAGGCGCTGGACTTCGTCGGTCGGGTCGAGGCGGTGGGTCGCGTCGAGGTCCGCGCCCGTGTCACCGGCTATCTCGAGGCCGTCCTGTTCAAGGAGGGGGATCCGGTCAAGGCGGGAACCCCCCTCTATCGGATCGAGCGTGACCTGTTCGTGGCCGCCGTCAGGCAGGCCGAAGGCGCCCTGGAGCGCGGTAAGGCGGCCCAGGCTCTGGCCGCCATTCAGTTGCAGAGGGCGCAGGAGCTGCTCGACCGCAATTCGGGGACCGTCGTGGCCCGCGACCAGGCACGCGCCTCCCTCGATCAGGCGAAGGGCGCCGTCACGGGCGACGAGGCCAACCTCCAGACCGCCCGCATCAATCTCGGCTACACAGACATCGCCGCCCCCATCGCCGGCCAGATCGGCCGCACGAGCGTGACGAAGGGCAACGTTGTCGGACCCGACAGCGGCGTGCTGACCACGATCGTCAGTCAGGACCCGATCTACGTCACCTTCCCGGTGAGCCAGCGCGAATTCCTGGGCTACCAACAGGGCGCGAAGAGCCCGGACCGCAGCAAGGTCGGGGTCCGGATCCGATTCCAGGACGGCTCGGACTACGGCCAGCTGGGCCGGGTCGACTTCGTCAACATCAGCGTCGACCGCACGACCGACACGGTCCTGGTCCGCGCCGTCATGCCGAACCCGGCGGGTGCCTTGCGCGACGGGCAGCTGGTCCGGGTCGCGCTGCAGATCGGCAAGCCTGACCAGAAGGTCGTGGTTCCGCAAGCCGCGCTCATCGCCGATCAGGGCGGCGTCTACGTCTTCGTTGTCGAGGACGGGCGGGCCGTGATCCGGCGGGTCAAGCCCGGTGCCGGCGGCACCGGCCCGGATGCGGTCATCGACGACGGCCTATCGGGTGGGGAACTCGTCATCGTGGACGGCTTGCAGCGCGTGCGCCCCGGGATCGCCGTGCAGGCGAACCCGATCGCCCAGCCAGCCAGCGGAATCTGAGACCATGTTCTCGGCGATCTTCGTCGACCGGCCGCGCCTCTCGGTGGTCATTGCGATCGTCACGTCGATCGCCGGAGCGCTGGCGCTCTACACCATCCCGGTCGCGCAGTACCCCGATATCGTGCCGCCCCAGGTTTCGGTCACGACGACCTATCCCGGGGCCTCCGCCGCGGTGGTGGAATCCACGGTCGCCCAGCCGATCGAGTCGCAGGTCGTGGGCGTCGACAAGATGATCTACATGAAGAGCGTCAGCGGCAACGACGGCAGCTACACGCTCACCGGATCGTTCGAGCTGGGCACCGATCCGGACATCAACGCCGTCAACGTCAACAACCGGGTCCAGATCGCCCTCGCCAAGCTGCCCGAAGACGTGCGCAAGCAGGGCGTCACGGTCAAGAAGAAATCCTCCGCGCTGCTCGGCGTGCTGGCGGTCTACTCGCCCCAGGCCATGCAGGACCCGCTGTTCATCTCGAACTACGTCACGATCAACCTGCTCGACCGGATCAAGAGCACGCCCGGCGTCGGCGACGCGACGCTGTGGGGGCCGCAGGATTACGCGATGCGGGCCTGGGTGCGGACCGACCAGCTCACCGGCCTCAACCTCACCACGGGTGACGTCATCGGGGCGCTGCGGGCGCAGAACGTGCAGGCGCCGGTGGGGCGGATCGGCGCCCGGCCGATCTCCGACGAGCAGCAGCTCCAGCTGAGCATCCAGACGCAGGGGCGCCTGAACTCCGCGGAGCAGTTCCGCGACGTCATCCTGCGCACCAACCCGGACGGATCCGTGCTGCGGCTCGGCGACGTCGCCCGGGTCGAACTCGGCGCCGCCAACCTTGACCGGGAGACGCGTCTGAACGGTAGCCCGGCCACCGTCATCGCGATCTACCAGTCGCCCGGGGCGAACGCTCTGGCGACCCTGAAGGAGGTCGAGCGGCGGGTCGGGGCGCTCGCGAAGGCCTTCCCCGAGGGGCTCGCCTGGAAGGTGACCTATGACCCGACCGCCTTCATCACCGAGACGGTCCACGAGGTCCGGAAGACCCTCGTCGAGGCCTTCGTGCTGGTCGTGGTGGTGGTATTCCTGTTCCTCGGCAGCCTGCGCGCGACGCTGATTCCGACGCTGGCCGTGCCCGTCAGCCTGATCGGGACCTTCATCGCCCTGAAGGCGGTGGGCTACTCGGCGAACTCCGTCTCGCTGCTCGCCCTGGTGCTCGCCATCGGGATCGTGGTCGACGACGCCATCGTGGTCGTCGAGAACGTCGAGCGCGTGATGGAGGAACACCCGGAGCTGTCGCCCCGGGAGGCCACCAAGCGGGCGATGAGCGAGATCACGGCGCCGATCATCGCGATCACCCTGGTCCTGCTCTCGGTCTTCGTGCCGGTCGCCTTCGTGCCCGGGATCTCGGGCGAGCTGTTCCGGCAATTCGCGGTCGCCGTCGCCGTCGCGATGCTGATCTCGGCGCTGAACGCGCTGACCCTGTCGCCGGCTCTGTGCGGCGTGCTGCTGCGACCGCATCAGGGCCCCCGCCGCGGTATCATGGGCGCCATCATGCGGGCGATCGACTGGGTGCGCGACGGCTACGGTGCGGTCGTGGCGCGGATCGTCCGCCTCTCCGTCATCGGCCTCGTGCTCGCCGGCGCGGCCGCCTACGGCGCGGTCCAGCTCGCCAGGACGACGCCCACGGGCTTCCTGCCGGAGGACGATCAGGGCGCCTTCTTCGTCGTGGTGCAGCTCCCCGAAGGCGCCGCGGTCGGGCGGACCTCCGAGGTGGTCGCCAAGGCCGAGGAGATCCTGCGGCAGGAGCACGTGGTCGCCGACACGACATCGGTGATCGGTCTCAATTTCATCGACAACTACTCGCAGGGCAACGCCGCCTTCCTGGTCGTGACCCTCAAGCCCTTCGAGGACCGCACCGGCGCCGGGGACGGAGCCGCGGCCGTCATCGCGCGGCTCGGCCGGCGATTCCGGGAGACCCCGGGCGGGACCGTGGTTCCTCTGGCACCGCCGCCGATCATCGGCCTCGGCACGGGCGGCGGCTTCGCCTACGTCCTGGAGGATCTGCGCGGCGGCGATCCGAAGGACCTCGCCCAGGTCGTGCGCGGGCTGATCGTGGCGGCGAACGAGGAACCGAAGCTCAACCGCGTCTTCAGCACCTTCTCGGCCACGAACCCGTCGGTGTTCCTCGATATCGACCGCGACAAGGTCCAGATCCTCGGCGTGCCCCTGGACAACGTGTTTCAGGCGCTGCAGGCCTCCCTCGGCGGCTACTACGTCAACGATATCAACCTGTTCGGCCGTACCTGGCAGGTTCAGGTTCAAGCCGAGGCGGCCGATCGGGCGCGGATCGACGACATCTACCGCATCAACGTGCGCAACAAGGACGGCGAGATGGTGCCGCTGCGCTCGCTGGCGGAGGCGCGGATCGTGGTCGGGCCACCCGCGCTGATCCGCTACAACAACCTGCGGGCGGTCACCGTGCAGGGCTCTCCGGCGCCCGGAGTCTCGTCGGGTCAGGCGCTCGCCACCGTGGAGGCGGTCGCGGGCAAGACCTTGCCGGCGGGGTTCGCGGGCGAGTGGACCGATACGGCGTTCCAGGAGAAGCGGGCCGAGGGCAAGACCGCGATCATCCTCGGATTCGCGATCCTGTTCGCGTTCCTGTTCCTGGTCGGCCTCTACGAGAGCTGGACGATCCCCGTGCCGGTGCTGCTGTCGGTCACCGTCGGGATCCTGGGCGCCTACGCGGCGATGGTCTGGGGCGGCCTGACCCTCGATCTCTACGCCCAGATCGGCATGGTGGTGCTGATCGGTCTGGCCGCCAAGAACGGCATCCTGATCGTCGAATTCGCCAAGGAGCAGCGCGAGCGGGGCGTACCGCTCCACGAGGCGGCGACCGAGGGCGCGCGCCTGCGCTTCCGGCCGGTGATGATGACCTCCTTCGCCTTCATCCTCGGCCTGTTTCCGCTCGTCATCGCCGTCGGCGCCTCGCAACTCGCCCGGCGCAACGTGGGGACGCCCGTCTTCGGCGGCATGATCGCCGCGTCGTTCCTCGGCATCTTCGTGATCCCGCCCCTCTACGTGCTGTTCCAGAGCCTGCGCGAGCGGGCCTGGAGCCTCGTGGGCGGGAAAGGCCACCGACACGAGCCAGCAGAGTCAGCAGAGCCGGTCGGGACGCAGGAGCACATGCCGGCCGAATGACCGCGTGCGGTCGTGCCGGGCAGGATGGGGAGGCCCAGCCATGATGGACGAGGCGACGCAGGTCCGGGAATTCGCACAGGACAACGAAGCCGCCGACGACGGGCAGGCGCATCCCAAGCTCAAGCGCAAGGCGTACGAGCGGGAATTGAGTGCGTTGCAGGTGCAACTCTGTCACCTGCAGGATTGGGTCCGGAAGACCGGGGCGCGCATCATCGTGGTCTTCGAGGGTCGCGATGCCGCCGGCAAGGGCGGCACGATCAAGGCCCTCACCGAGCGGGTGAGCCCAAGGGTTTTCCGCGTCACTGCGCTGCCGGCACCCTCCGACCGGCAGAAGACCCAGATCTTCGTGCAGCGCTACATCGAGCACTTCCCGGCGGCCGGCGAGATCGTGGTCTTCGACCGGAGCTGGTACAACCGCGCGGGCGTCGAGCATGTGATGGGCTTTTGCAGCGCAGCGGAACGCCGCCGCTTCCTCGAACTCTGTCCGCAGATCGAGCGCTTCATCGTCGGCGGCGGAACGCAGCTGATCAAGTTCTGGCTCGAAGTGGGCAGGAAGGAGCAGAAGCGCCGCTTCCTGGCCCGGATCGATGACCCTCTCCGGCAGTGGAAGCTCAGCCCGATGGACCTCGAGTCCTACAGTCGCTGGTACGACTACTCAATTGCGCGCGACGAGATGCTCGCCGCGACCGATATCGACGAGGCCCGATGGCACATCGTCCGCTCGGACGACAAGCGGCGGGCCCGGCTCAACTGCATCGCCCATCTGCTTCACCTGATTCCCTACAAGGAGGTGAAGCGCGAGGCCGTGACCTTGCCGAAGCGCATCAAGGACAGGGCCTATGACGACGCCCTCAACGCGGGGCACTTCGTTCCAGAGCGATACTGAAAGGGCAACGGCGAGCACCCGCGCGAAGGTCGGTCCGTCAAAGTTCAAGCCCGGCCTTGAACTCTTCGAGGCGGGCGATCGAGACTTCGAATCCGGCCCGTGTCGCCTCATCGCGGGTGGCGTCCCGCTGCGTCTGGAGCTGCAGGATCTCCGCGTCGATCTGATCGCCGGTCAGTTCCTCGACGGCGAGGACCCGCTCGGCGAGGATCGTCACCCGCTTGGCCGTGACCTCCGCCAGGGCCCCCCGCACGAAGGCCCGGCGGCCGGTTCCGGCGGCATCGATCGCGAACACGATGCCGGGGTGCAGCGCCGTCACGAGGTGCTGGTGGCCGGGCATGACCGTCATGTCACCCTCGACGCCCGGAAGGACGACGGAGCGGACCTCGCCCGCGAAGACGACCCGCTCGGGAGAGATCAGTTCGGCGAAAAGGTCAGTCATCGTGCTGCGCTCCGTCGCGCGCGGGCACGCCGGCACAGGGGCCGGTGCGCGTCACGCCATGATGCTGAGGCCGCCGTCCACGTACACGGTCATGCCCGTCAGGTGGGCGGCGTAGGGGGTCGTCAGGTAGGCCGCGGTGAGGCCGACATCGTCGATGTCGACGAGTTCGCCGATCGGTGCGCGCTGCACGGCCTCCGCCAGCAGAACGTCGAAATCCTTGAGGCCCGACGCCGCCCGCGTCTTGAGAGGGCCGGGCGAGACCGCGTGGACTCGGATCGCTTGGCCGCCCAGCTCGTAGGCGAGGTACCGGACCGCGCTCTCCAGAGCCGCCTTCACGGGACCCATCAGGTTGTAGTTCGGGACGACCTTCGTGGCGCCGTGGTAGCTCATGGTGAGGAGCGTGCCGCCGTCCCGCATCAGGGGTGCGGCGAGCCGCGCCATGCGGATGAAGGAGTGGCAGGACACGTCCATGGCGATCTTGAAGCCCTCGGACGAACTGTCGACGAGCCGGCCCTGAAGATCCTCCCTCGGCGCGAAAGCGATCGAATGCAGGGCGATGTCGAGGCTGCCCCAGGTCTCGGTCAGCTGGTGGAATACGGATTCAAGATCCCCTTCCCTCTGGACATCGCAGGGGACCAGGACCGAGGCCCCGAGCTCCCGCGCCAGAGGCTCCACGAAGGGCTTCGCCCGCTCGTTCAGGTAGGTCAGAGCCAGCTCCGCTCCGAGTTGGCGGAAGACCCTGGCACAGCCAAACGCGATGGAGTGCGCGTTCGCGACGCCGAGCACGAGGGCGCGCTTGCCGGCCAGCGCGTTGCCGTCAGGGATCCGGGTCATCGGCGCGCCCTCTGCGACCGGTCCGGGCGGGTGCGGCGCCCGGGCACCTGCGGTGCGGCGCCAGCCGCGGCGGCCTGTACGGGAAGGGGCTCCCGCGCCAGCAAACGCCGGAACTCGGGCATCAGCGCCTTTTGCCCGCCGTCGAAGTTCATGTGCTCCGCGAGCCGCTCTAGGATCTCCAGGAGCCGTCGACGGTCCTCCGCCGTCCGCACGAGTGTCGGCAGAGTCGCGAGGGCGCGTTCGGGCTCGTGCTGGACGATGTAGGATTGCTGCCGAACGATTCGCCGCGCCGCCTCGGCCGGCCGCCCGAGGAGGCCGATCTCCCGGCCGACGAGTTCGCGGATGCGCTTGGCGGTCGAGAGCCGCTTCTCGCGGCTTCCGCGGCGGGCAATCAGCAAGCCTGCCCGGACCGCGGCTTCGACCAGTCCACCCTCCTCGATCCGGACGAGCGCCTCCGCGACGGCCGAGGGTTTGCCCGCCGCCTCAGAAACGGCAGGCGCGCCCGGTTCGGCAGGCACCGCGAGGCTCGCCGGGCCGTAGACCGCGTAGAACGTGTTCTCCACCGCGGCGTCGCGCAAGTGCTGATACAGGTCCCAGACGGCCGAGATGCCGGCCGCCGCGAGCCGCTCAGTGGCGACGCTCGGACCGGTTTCGTCGCGGGGCGCCCGATGAGCCCGCGTGAACTCCGCCCACCCCTTCACCGGCGCCAGCCAGGGATTCAGGTCCGAGATCGCCCAACGCCGCGCCCGGAGCGGGTGAAGCGCGCGGGCGACCCGTGCCGCCTCCGGCGACACGAGGGCTGCGAGCAGCGGATGCGCGAACGTCTCGTGGAGCGCGGCATTCAGCTGCGAAACCCGCTCCACGGCGCCGAACGGGATCTCGTCCCGCCGGGCGTATTTCTGCAGCGCCTGCAGGTCTTCGACCCGCCGCTCCGCCAGCACCACATCGTATTGGGCCGCTCCGCCCGCGCGCGTCTCCTCGATCCGCATCCCGTAGAGGCCCGGCGGCAGGTGCTCGATATATTCGAGCAGGTCGACGATCTGGGCGTGCTCGCGCCGCGCGACGGCCGCCGAGACGAAGATGCCGAGATGCCCGACGCTCTCGTGCATCAGCCCCACGATCACCTGGCCGCTCGCCTTGAGGTCCTCCGTGGTCGGGTAGAGGTCGGCGATCCAGTTGAAGGCCTGCTGCGGCGGCGTGATGTTGTCGCCGAGCGACGCGAACAGGATGATCGGCGCGCGGATCGCGCGGAGGTCGAAGGCCTTGCCCTCGGCCCACTCGGCGCGGCCCGCGGCGAGGCGGTTGCCGACGAACAGGTTGTCGACGATCCAGCGGATCTCGTCCCGGTTCATGAGGAAGTAGCCGCCCCACCAGCGCTCGAAATCGAGGTAGCGCCCCGGTTCGGTGTCGATCTTGGAATAGAGCGTGTAGTTCTTTCCGAAGAACGTGTTGGCCGGGTTCAGGTATTCGAAGTTGTCGACGAGGTGGGCCCCGTCGAATTTGCCACCGCCCAGATCGCTCGCGAGCAGTGCCGTCCAGCTTCCGCCGAGCATGCCGCCCGCGTAGCGCATCGGGTTCTCGGCGTCGTTGCCGGCCCAGTACGACATCGGGGCGCCGTTCACCACGATAGGACCTGCGCCATCGGAGTCGAGCGCGCCGACCAGCATGGCGGCCCAGCCGCCCTGGCAATTGCCGACGATGACCGGCTTGCCTCGGGTGGCATGCCGCGACCGCACGATGCGCACGAACTCGGCTTCCGCCCGCGCGACATCGGCAAGGGTCTGCCCATCGACCGGGTCGGGAAAGAAGATGACCACGTAGACGGGATGCCCCGCCCTGAGCGCTACCCCGACCTCGGATTCGGCCTTGAAGCCCCCGATCCCGGGCCCGTGGCCGGCCCGAGGATCGATGATCACGAAGGGCCGCTTGTCGGGATCGGTGTGCGTGCCCGGCGGCGGCGCGATGCGCGCGAGCGCGTAGTTGACCGGGCGCTCGAATGTCCGGCCGTCGGCCACGACCTCCCAATCGAAGGCCAGCAGGGGCGGCTTGCCGGCCTTCTCATGGTCCAGCCACCCGTTGCCGCGCTGCCGGAGCGTGTCCCAGAACAGCAGCGACCGCTGGGGGAAGTCGGTCCAGTACCGCGCGGCGTCGCTCCAGGCCTGAAGCGGCGTGAGCGGCCGAGTGGCGTCGAGCCATGTCTGGGCCGCCCGACCCATCGTGTCGAAGTAGCTCTGCGCGGCGGCCGCGCAGCGGCCCTGGTAAACATCCGCAATGTGTCTCTGGAGGGCGAAGAGACTGGGAAGTGACGCGTGTCCCCTCGCGGAAGTGGAGGCCTGTGTCCGCTCTTCGGTCATGATTGCCGTCCCGAGCCGTCCTGGACATCACACGTGGAGCTTTTCCCAAGTGAGAAAGAAGCCCACGTCACCCGGCATGCCGTCCGGCCAGTCGACGATCATCGCCGCCAGGCCGTAACCGAGGGGCTGCAACCGCTCGCGCCAGAACTCGTAAGCTTGACGTGGCCGGCCGGTCAGGGTCTCGGACCAGTCAGCCTCCGTGTTGTTGATCGCCCGTCCGCCGTCGCTGCACATCGCGTTCGGAAAGCGCATCACCAGCAGCTCGTTCTTGCCCTGCTCGGCCGCGATCCTCAGCTTGTGCAGAAGCGGCCGCGTGATCTCCTGCACCCGCTCGGGCGTGAGTTCGATGGTTTTGGACAGGGTCTTGATCAGTTCATCTCGCGCCTTGCTCGCCTGATCCTCGGCCTTCATGTCCTTCATGGCTTTGGCGGCCTTCAACTTGGCCGTGTACGCGCCGAGTTCAGCGGCCGACATGAAGGTTTCGTCGGCGAGTTCGAGATCGGTCGGCGGCCTCGTTTTCAACGCTTCCATGGCGATCTCCCGTTGCTCGTAGGGTCGGCCGCGGCCGGCTGCTTTCGTGCTGGGCCAGCACCGCGCGCGTGCCGCGCGCGATCATCAGTTCCTCGTCGGTCGGGATGACCCAGGCGGACGGCCCGGAGCCGCGGGTCACGCGCGGGCCGCCGGACGCATTGGCCGCCTCGTCGAGGGTGAACCCCGCCCAGGCGGCACCCCGCAGGACCTCGGCGCGGGTGGCGGCGTCGTTCTCGCCGATCCCCGCCGTGAAGATGAGGGCGTCGATGCCGCCCAGCGCCGCCACTAGGGAGCCGAGTTCCCGTCCGATCCGGTAGACGAACAGGTCGATGGCGCGGCGGGCATCGGGGTCGGTCACCGCGACGCTGCGCAGCGTGCGCATGTCGTTCGAGATTCCCGAGACGCCAAGCAGCCCCGACTGGGTGTAGAGCATGCGCTCCGCCTCGTCCGGGCCGAGCTTCATCTCGCGCAGCATGTAGAACACGACGCCGGCATCGAGGCTGCCGCAGCGCGTGCCCATGGGCAGCCCGTCGAGGGCGGAGAAGCCCATCGTGGTCGCGACGCTGGCGCCGCGGTTCAGGGCACACAGGCTGGCGCCGCTGCCGAGATGCGCGACGATCACGCGTCCTGCGGCCAGGGCCGGGTCGTACTCCGCCAGCACCGAGGCGATGTAGGCGTAGGACAGGCCGTGGAAGCCGTAGCGCCACACGCCGCGCTCGATCATCGCGTGCGGCACGGCGAAGAGCCGGGCGATCTCCGGCTGGCCGGCATGGAAGGCCGTGTCGAAGCAGGCGATCTGGGGCAGGTCGGGGAGGCGCCGCTGCAGGATCCGGATCGGTTCGAGGTTGTGCGGCTGGTGAAGGGGGGCGAGCGGAACCAGCCGCTCGAGGGCTTCCAGGACCTGGGTGTCCACCCGTACGGGCTCGGAATAGGTCGTGCCGCCGTGGACGATCCGATGTCCTGCGGCGATCAGCCGAAAGCCACCGCTTTGCTCGCCGAGCCACGCCGACACGTGCAGCAGCGCTTCCTCGTGGCCGAACGCCCCCCCGCGATCGAACCTCGCCTCGGCGACCACCGAGCCGGTGCCGTCCCGGATGATCAGATGGGCGGACCCGCCGAGGCCTTCGAAGAGGCCCCTGAAGAGGCGGCGCGGGCCCGCTGCATCGTCGGACGCGAAGACCTGGAACTTGAGGCTCGACGAGCCCGCGTTCAGCACGAGCAGGACCGGGGTCATCGGCTAGACCTCGGGCAGCAGACGCACGGTCCGCTGCGCGGCTGCGAACAGGGCGGCGACCGCGCAGGAGGCGAGCCGCGTCACGCGGGAATCGGCCCGGCTCGTCAGGATGATCGGGACCCGGGCCCCGAGCACGATGCCGGCGGCATCGGCGCCGGCCAGGAAGGTCAGGCTCTTGGCCAGCATGTTGCCGGCTTCGAGATTGGGAACGACGAGGATGTTGGCTTGGCCGGCTACGGGTGAACGGATCTTCTTGATCCGGGCCGCTCCGAGGTCGATGGCGTTGTCGAGGGCGAGCGGCCCGTCCAGCAAGGCTCCCGTGATCTGCTCCCGGTCGGCCATCTTGCAGAGGGCGGCGGCATCGAGCGTCGAGGGCACCTTCGGGTTGACGGTCTCCACGGCCGAGACGATGGCGACCCGAACCCTCTCGACGCCCAGAGCGTGCGCGAGATCGATGGCATTCTGCGTGATGTCGCGTTTCTCCGCGAGCGTTGGCGCGATGTTGATGGCGGCGTCGGTCACGATGAGGGGCGTCGCATGCCCCGGCACATCCATGACGAAGCAGTGGCTGATGCGGCGGGCGGTGCGCAGACCGCTGTCCGGGCGGACCACGGCGGCCATGAGTTCGTCGGTGTGGAGGCTGCCCTTCATCAGAGCCTCGGCCTCGCCGGCACGTACGAGGGCGACGGCCCTGGCGGCGGCGTCGTGGCTGTGCGCGGCTTCCACGCTGCGATGCGCCCTGGTGTCCGCGCCGAGCGCAGCCGCGGCCGCGTGGATCTTGCCCGGCGGCCCCACCAGGATGGGCTCGATGAGCCCCAGTGAAGCGGCTTCGAGGGCGGCCCCGAGCGAGGCCTCATCGCAAGGGTGAGCAACCGCCACCCGCAGCTTCGGCAGCGCCTTGGCGGCAGCGATCAGCCGGTCGTACTTGTCGTGGCGGCGCGTTTCCACCGATGGCCGCTCGGAAGCCAAGGTCGGCACCATCATTCCTCCTGGCGCAACGCACACGTACGCCGCCGCGGCCGATGGCCTGTTGAGCGAGATCAAGTGGTCAAGCACCACCACCGCGAAGACGCCCCGCAGTGTATGGCTGCCGAGGCTGGATGCTTGATCGGCTGAGACAGCTTAGCGGGCCTGCCGTATCAGGAATTTTATCCAAGTCGCTCTAGCGAGATCGAACTGATCACGGGCGTCCGTCGTCAGATATTTTGAGACGGTTTGTGTTTTTCAGCCACGGAGGCGGTGCTGGCGGTCGGTCGAGCGATCTGCGGTGTGATGCTGCCGGCGCCACACTCGCGCCGGCGCGAAGACGGTCGTCGCCGTTGTCGGCGTGCAGCTTGTTTGGGCTGGGCTGCGGGCGGCGATGCCAGCCTACGGCTGTCGTTGCAGTTGGCCCCGGGGTTTGGGTCAGGCCGATGGTTCGACAGCCTCATCAGGAGGGGCGTGCCGTTGGCGACCACGACGCGATGGCGCTTCGTCCACGGCGTGCCCCGATCCGCCGGGTTCGGCCCTGACGCAGATCACCTTTTTTCGCCAGCATCACGCGATGCAGGACGGCCCTGACACGGGCTGCCTGCCACGTGCCGAGCCGCCGCCAACTCGTCTTGCCGCTGCAGCCCGGCTCAGAACGCGGCCGGTGCTTCCAGTGCAGGCCCGTGTGCCGCACAAGAATGATCCCCGCCAGCGCCGGTCGGTCTGGGGCGCGCGGTTGGCTGCCTTTCGACTTCTCAAGCTCGGCTGATGCGGCTCGATCCCCACCCGGAGGTCGTCGGAAGCGAACGCGTCTCCGCCCGCCCGACGCGCTCAGGGCGGCGTTATTCGGCGTTCGTTAAGCCTTCGGTAACGATTGCCACTCAGACTTGCCGCCTTCAGCCCAACAATGGGCTGCCAATCCACGCCCGTCCTATGTGCTCACCGAAGCTCGCCGGGCGGGCGTGGATGTCCAGTTCTTGCACCATGCGGGGGTCGAGGCCTTCCTCCCTCCACGGACGCGCCGTTTCGTCCATCAAGCGACGTGATCGGGCGTAGAGGAATCCAGAAAAATTTGAACCGTTTCATCGAGAGCTGCATTGCGTGCGGTCGGCTCCGGTCGACCTCCACGCCCGTAGACTGGTGTGCCCCTCAAGCTGCTAGCGCGGGCGTGGATGCCAAGATCTGGTCTGGCAGAACGGCAGCCGTTTTCGCGTTTCAAAAGCCGGGCCGTCGCGCGTTCGGAAGGCTTCTAGACGAAACTCTCCGTCACCCAATCGGGTCTCAGCCCGCGATGCGCCCCGGTCTGCGCGGTTCCAAACCCGTGATTATTGAATTTTGAAGCGTTCGCGAGCTGAAATACTTATCGAAGCTGCCGGCTGATACGTCACGCTCGTGGCAGTCGGCCTCGGCGGTTTGGCGCCGATTGGCATTCCTTTCGGTTCGATCGTCGCATAGTATCCAGGAAAGACAGACGGGTCCTTCACCCGTCGTTACCGCAGCGCTCCCTGACGGCGGATCCGCATAACGGTCTCTCGCGGCTCTCTATAGTTTATAGTCGCAGCAAAGCCGGCTCCCAGTGCTGTCGGACGCGCGCAGGCCTGGACTTTCGAGCCCTCCGGTCTCGTCGTCGCGGGTCTGCTCCAAGGCTTCCCGGTGTCGAACCGAGCGCAGCAGGTCGGGACAGTCGGAAGCGACGGGGCTGGAAAAAACTTGCAGGGCGGTGCGTGCGGCGCCGCGAATGCAGGCGTTCATGGCCGATCTCCGACGATGCGGAGAGCCTCGGTCGCGCGGGCCCCCGCCGCAGCCTCATGGATGCAAGCAACCGATGGGGTTTCCGCTCCTCCGTGGATTGGAGTCCGACGCCTCGGCCTCGGCGTCCGCGGCGAAGCGCACCTCGCTCCGCTCCAGCTCGACCGTCGGCGATGCGATCCGGCGGCTGATGCTCGTCTCGGACATGGAGGCCGCGTCGGCGTTACTCCGTTCGCTGAGGTGGACGGGCGCAATCTCGCGCATCCGGCTCGCCCGAAGGCATTGACCACCAACGCGCAATATCAGCCGGCTGACCTTGACGCGTCTGTCTCGTGCCCGAAGCTTCATGCCGGTAAGCGGGGGGCGGCATTTCGGCTATCAATTCAACAGTCTCAACAGTCGAAGCCTATCAGAAAAGCAACGTTTCGCATCAGCGCCATCGCGGGGTTGTCATTTGTCGTGCTTCGCCCCTTGCAGCATGATTGTCAGAGCCGCCGCGCGATCGATCGGATGCTCGAATGAGCCGAGGACCGGTCAAGCCACGGGCATGCCACCCTCATGGGGGTTAAGCTCATGATCGGATACGTGACCCTCGGAACGAAAGATCTGAAGCGAGCGGCTCAGTTTTATGACGCCCTGGCTCATGAGTTGGGTGCCGGTCGCACCATGGAGAGCGACGACTTCATTGCCTGGGGGGAGAGCGGCGGGGGAGCAGGCATCTGCTTGACCAAACCTTTCGACGGCAATCCGGCCACGGTCGGCAATGGCGTGATGGTTGCGCTTGGCGCCAAGGATCGCGAGCAAGTGGCCCGATTGCACAGGCTGGCGCTCGATCTTGGCGGCAGCAGCGAGGGCGGGCCGGGGGTGCGCGGCAACTACTACGTGGCCTACTTCCGTGACCTCGATGGCAACAAGCTCAACGCCTTCGTTACGCGGTGGCAGCGCGACAACGATCCCTTGAATAAGTAGCTGACGCCGTCTCTTGAGCGTCGAACCTTGCCGGCAGCAACGGTACCCTTCGTGGTGCTCCACGGATCGCCGCCCTGGGACGCCTTGATACGACGATCCGTGAGCGCCTGCGCGACACCACCGGCGGAAGCGATGGCGGTGGCGCGGATCGCGGCGCTGGTTCGGGCGAGGTCGGTCGAGGGGGCATCCAGCTTAACCTTCACGGCGGCCGTGCCGGCGGCTTCGGATGGCACCGACCGCGCTCCGCGCCTCGGCTTCTTGCAGGCTTTGGCGGCTGCTTGGACGGTCTTGCTGCGGGCATTGATGAGGCCAGCCTCCGGCTCAGAAGGGCACCTTTCCGTTGAGGATGCACTTGCCGTCGGACCCCTCGGTCTGCCGCAGATCTCAGAACCGCGCCGCAACGCCGCTTTTCAGAGGGCGGGACAGGAAGTTGAAGGAGCGCGTCAGCCGCTCGATCTTCGCCACAAGCAGGCGGCACCGGTGCGCTCGAACGGCATCAAGCGCCGTACCCAGCCGAGGGCAGTGGTCGCTACCGTCTTTCGACGTCCCGATGCTCGACGACGATCCGCCACTTCCCACCGTTCAGGCGGCAGGTATGGGCTCGCGCTGCAACCCCAGGCCGAGACCGCAGCGGCCCTGCTGAACGGCGCTGACCGTCACCGAGGACACCGACGCGCCCTGGGTCACTGAGCACGAACGTGTCATCGGGTTCGAGGGCCGAGTCGCGGGTTTGTCCATTGCAATCGCGGGTGCGAGCGTCCTTCATCTTGCCATCGAATTTCGTGACGGTTCGATCCGGTCTGTGCCTGCTCTATGAGGCATGAGACGAGCGGGCGCGGCTCGGATCGCTGACTATCGGCGCAACGCGGTCATGGATTGCGCTCGTGGCGCGCCGAGGTCAGGCCGTGTAGCGTCCGGCGTGCGATCGGCCCCGACGCAGGTGAGGCGCAGCATGGATGTCGGCCCATCGTCGCCGGTCGAGTCCGATCCGGCCATCAGGGCATTTCTCGAACAGTCTGGATTGGTGAAGCCCGGCGAAGCAGCGCAACTCGTGCCTCTGACAGGCGGGGTTGCGTCGGACATCTTCCGGGTAGAGCTTGGCGACTGCAGGTTTGTCGTGAAGAGGGCTCTGGCTCGCCTGCGCGTCGAACAGGAATGGAACGCTCCGGTCTCGCGAAATGCCAGCGAGGTGGGCTGGTTCATCGAGGCGCAGCGCGCCGTCTCGAACGCCGTTCCGAAGATCCTCGCGCACGACCCCGCCGCGGGCGTGTTCGCAATGACCTATCTCGACCCTGCGACTTATCCGATCTGGAAGAACGAGCTCCGCGACGGCCGGATCAGCCAGGCATTCGCCGCGGCGGTCGGCCAAGCCATTGTCGCCGTTCACCAGGCGACCGCTCGATCGGCGGACGTCGCGCGCCGCTTCCGAAACGATGAGACGTTCCACGCCATCCGCCTGGAACCTTACCTTGAGGCGACGGCGCGACGACACAACGACCTCGCGGAAGAGCTGTACGCGCTGTCCCGCGAAGCGATCCAGCGCAAGCTGGCTCTGGTGCACGGGGACGTCAGTCCGAAGAACATTCTGGCCGGTCCAGCCGGACCGGTCCTCCTCGACGCCGAATGCGCCTGGTACGGCGAACCCGCCTTCGACTTGGCCTTCTGCCTCAATCACCTCCTCCTCAAGTGCGTCTGGAAGCGGCAGCACGCGACGCGGTACCTCGCCTGTTTCGATGCCCTTTCAGCGGCCTATCTCTCCGGTGTGCAGTGGGAGCGGCCCGAGGATCTGGAGGCGCGTGCAGCGCGGCTCCTGCCGGCACTCCTTCTTGGCCGCGTCGATGGCAAGTCGCCCGTCGAGTACATCACAACGGAAGCCGATCGCGAGCGGGTCAGGCAGGTGGCCCGTCGCCTGATCGCGCGCTGTCCGCGGGGCTGTGTCCCCTGGCGTGGTGTAGCTTCGGCGTGGCCACCACGATCACCGGCCGGGGCCGGATTGATCAGGCTGCCAGGGTCGGCAGGCTGACGAGGGGATCATCGCCGATCGGGGCGATGCTTTCCAGGGTGATGTAGCGGGAGCGCTGGACGGCCCACTCGTCGTTCTGTTCCAGCAGGATCGCGCCGACGAGGCGTGTGATGGCCGCCTCGTTGGGGAAGATGCCGACCACCTCGGTCCGGCGCTTGATCTCGCCGTTGAGGCGTTCAAGCGGGTTCGTGGAGTGCAGCTTGACCCGATGCTGGGTGGGGAAGCCCATGTAGGCCAGCACGTCCGGCTCAGCCTCGTCCATCAGGGCGGCGAGCTTGGGGACCTTCGGCCGGAGCTGATCAGCCACGCGCCGCCACTGCTGACGGGCCGCCTCGGCATCGTCCTGGGCAAATGCCGTGGCGATGAAGGCGGAGACGACACGCCGCCCGCTGCGTCCGGCATGGGCGAGCACGTTGCGCATGAAGTGGACGCGGCAACGCTGCCAGGTCGCGTTCATCACCTTGGCCACTGACGCCTTGATGCCCTCGTGGGCGTCCGAGATGACCAGCTTGACCCCGCGCAGGCCGCGGCGCGCCAGCTTGCGGAGAAAGTCCGTCCAGAACGTCTCGGCCTCGGACGGGCCGACATCCATGCCGAGCACCTCGCGACGGCCGTCACCGTTGACGCCCACCGCCACGATTACGGCGACAGAGACGATACGGCCGTCCTGGCGCACCTTCACGTAGGTCGCATCGATCCAGAGGTAGGGCCACTCGCCCTCGATGGGCCGGGCGAGGAACGCGCCCACGCGCTCGTCGATTTCCTGGCAGAGCCGGCTGACCTGGCTCTTCGACACGCCTGTGCCGCCCATCGCTTGGACGAGGTCATCAACCGATCGGGTCGAGATGCCCTGGATGTAGGCCTCCTGGATCACAGCCGTGAGCGCCTTCTCGGCCATGCGTCGCGGCTCCAGGAAGCCCGGAAAGTAGCTGCCCTTGCGCAGCTTCGGAATGCGCAGCTCGACCGTGCCGGCCCGCGTCTGCCAATCCCGGTCACGGTAGCCGTTGCGCTGGACCAGCCGCTCGGCGCTCTTCTCGCCGTGCGCCGCGCCGGTCAGGCCACCGACCTCCAGCTCCATTAGCCGCTCGGCCGCAAAGCCGATCATCTCGCGCAGCAGATCGGCGTCGGCGCTCTTCTCCATCAGCCCGCGCAGGGCCATCATCTCGTCGGTCATCGGGGGTCTCTCGGGTTCGAGGTTGGTGCTCGCAACCCGACCCTACCCGGCAACCGCCGATGACCACCCCGCGAGAGATCCCGCCTGCTACAGCGCTGTGAAGGGCGCGCAGGCGG